>JBDRSD010000035.1:0-37706 GCA_043825215.1 Nanobdellota archaeon | reverse complement strand
TGAGCGTAGCGAATACCCTGCCCTTTCGGGCAAGACTTGTTCTTGAAACCGTCGCACTTGTTCTACTGATTTTTTTTCGTATGGACATATCTTAGAAGTGGGATGTAAGAATTAAAAAAAATTATTAAAAAAATTTAGATAGGCACTCTGAAGACTGGTGGCCTGTTCTTGTCGTTCACTGTCAATTTCACGTTCTGGCTTGATTCGTCAGTCCCGTCTGATGCGGTGACCTTGACTGTGTAGGTTCCTGCGTCGTCGTAGCCAGTCACTTTGGTGTCTGTATCCATCCAGCCTGAGTAGGTGATCTCGACATTGTCGTCTTCAGCGTCTGTCACCTTTGGAGAGAGCTTCACTGTGTCTCCTTCTTCCACAACGATATCATTTATTTTCGTGATGACCGGTGCAGAGTTCACCCTCTTGACAGTGACTTTGAGTGTCTTCTTGGTCGTGAGCTTCCCATCAGAAGCGGTCACCGTGACATTGTAGCTTCCTGCGTCCCCTTTCTCTGTTTTCCATTCTCCTTTGGCATCAAGCGGAGTGCTGTAGGTGAGGGTGACCTTGTCGTTGTCAGGGTCGCTTGCTTTTGCGATGGCTCTGACAGTCTCTCCTTCGAGGACTTCGATGTCATCGATTGCCGTGATAACAGGTGCACGGTTGGAATTCTCGATGATGACGCTTACGCTTGCCTTGGTCTCTTTCTTGCCGTCTGATGCGATGACAGTGACCGTCTTTGTGCCTGCATCGTCATATCCTGTCTTCTTTTCAGAGGAGGACATGAATCCGGAATAGGTGAGCAGGATGTCGTCTCCTTCAGGGTCTGTCGCTGTGCAGTCGATCTTCACGTTCTCTCCTTCCTTGACCTTGATTTCTTCGGGGCAGGTGAGAATTGGTGCACGGTTCTGCGCAAGGACGATCAAGAGCACTTTCTCTGTGGTCTTTGATTTGCCGTCTGATGCTGTGACGTCTATGGGATAGAATCCTGCATCCCCTTCCTTGGTCTGCCATATGCCTTGTGCGTTGAGCGGCTTTGAGAATGTGTATGTGATGGGATCTCCGTCATAGTCCACTGCTTCTGGCTTGAATTCGACCTTATCCCCTTCGGTAACTGTCTTCTTGAGGGTGATGTCCTTGTATTGTGCAGGTATGACAACTTCTTCTTTGGTTGTTGTAGTCTTGGTTTCTGTTGTTTTCTCTGTTGTCTCTTTTTCTTTAGTCTTCGTTTCTGTTTCTATTGTCTTAGTGTCTTTGACCACATCACCTGTCGGCGTTGTCGGCTCGCCTATGTCGATTATCTCTGACATGAGTGTCGTGTTGTTTGTTGTTGTGTTGGTCTGTCTTGGAGCGCAGGCGCTTAAGACAAACAGTCCTACGATGAAGATTGCATAGATGTACTTTCCCAAATGAACCACCCTTTTTATGTGATACTCGTCTTAACTGTATAGTACTATATAAATATTTCTATTTTGTAGTTAATACAAATGTGGTTTGACGTCTATGTGAAGAGGCTTTTGAAGAAGCTTTTCTGCGGCCGGCTGATCTTGTCTCCTGAGGTTTTGCTGAATTCTTCGAGGATCTCTTTCTCCCGTTTGGAGAGCTTTGTCGGCACAGATACGTAGACCTTGACGTATTGGTCACCTGTTCCATACTGGTTGAGATTGTCAATTCCTTTTCCCCGCATGCGAAATGACGTTCCGGTCTGGGTCCCTGAGGGAATCTTGAGTTTTGCTTCTCCGTGGAGTGTGGGAACCGTGATCTCGTCGCCAAGTGTTGCCTGGGCAAAGCTGATTGGCACATCGATGTGGATATCGTCTCTTGCGCGTTTGAAGAATTCGTGCTGCTTGATGTGGATGCGCACATAAAGATCTCCCGGAGGCGCTCCCCGTCCAGCCTCTCCTTCATTGGAGAGCCGTATCTGGTTGCCTTCTTCAATACCTGCGGGAATCTGTATCTCAAGCTTCTTTTTCTTTGCGACAACGCCATTGCCGCTGCAGGACGTGCAGACATTCTTGTAGGCTTCGCCTTGGCCTTGGCATTCCCTGCAGGTTGTCTGCGTCTGGAAGATGCCGAGTGGTGTTCGGCGCTGTTCGCGATAGATTCCGCTTCCCTGGCATGATGGGCAGCGCGTGCTGTCTGTCCCGCCATGGCCAGCGCATTCTTCGCAAGGGTCTCGTTTCTTGATCTCAAACGTCTTCTTGATGCCGAATGCTGCCTCTTCGAGAGTGATCTCGATGTCAAACTGCAGGTCTTGCCCGCGGCGCCTTCGTTCGCTCCTGCCAGTGCTTCCGAAACCGCCTCCGAATCCTCCGCCAAAGAAACTTTCGAAGATGTCATTAAAGTCGAAGTCTGCTCCGAAGTTGCTAAAGTCTTGCCCGCCGTTGAACTTGAAGCCGTCCGGGCCGAACTGGTCGTATTGGCTTCGTTTCTGTTCGTCGGCAAGGACGGAGAATGCTTCGTTGATCTCCTTGAACTTGCTTTCTGCGCCTGCATCCTTGTTCAGGTCTGGATGGTATTTCTTGGCGAGGTTCTTGTAGGCTTTTTTGATGTCCTCTTTTGATGCGGCCTTGTCAATTCCAAGTGTCTTGTAGTAGTCTTTATTCATACTGCGTCCTTTTTCGGGTGAAAGACCGGTCCTATAAGCTTTTCTTTTTCTGCAGCAAGCCATCCTTCGACGAGAAGAAGCGCTTCTGCCATGGGAAGACCTTCTGTCTTGGATTTGATCTCAAGATGCACCTGTTTTGATTTGGGATCGATCTCCTTCACTATGGAGAGTCCGAACATGTGTAAAATCGGTTCATCCTTGCCTTTTGCAGTATTGTCTTGGGATTCCTTGTTTTTTCCGTCTTCTTTTGCCTTTTTCATTGTGCGTCATCTCCTTTCTTGTCATCAACTTCGCGAAATTCCGCATCGACGACTTTGTCTTCATCGTCTGCTGTCTTCTCTTTTCCGTCGGCTTTCCCTTTCTGCTGATTTACCTTCTGGTACATCTCGGTCGAGAGTTTCTGGAGCTTGTTGTTGATCTCGTCCATCTTCTTCTTGATTGCCTGTGCGTCTTTTTTCTCTTTTTCAAGAAGTCCGCGAAGATCCGCAATGTCTTTCTTCACATCAGAAAGTCCTTTGGTGTCGACCTTTCCTTCCAGGTCTGTGAAGAGTTTTTCGCTCGTGTAGACGAGGGTGTCTGCCTGGTTGATGGTCTCGACCTCTTCGCGTTTTTTCTTGTCTTCTTCTGCGTAGGATTCTGCGTCTTTTTGCATCTTCTTGATCTCATCATCGTTGAGGTTGGTTGATGAGGTGATCTGGATGCTCTGCTCCTTTCCTGTTCCCAAATCTTTTGCGCCGACATGAGCGATCCCATTGGCATCGATGTCGAATGTGACTTCGATTTGTGGAATACCGCGTGGAGCAGGGGGGATTCCTACAAGGTCGAACCTGCCAAGGGTCTTATTGTCCGCAGCCATGCTGCGCTCTCCTTGGAGGACGTGTATGCTCACTGCAGGCTGGTTGTCTGCAGCTGTCGAGAAGATCTGGCTTTTCTTGGTGGGAATGGTCGTGTTTCGTTGGATGATCGTCGTCAGGACACCTCCCAGGGTTTCGATGCCAAGCGAAAGCGGCGTGACATCAAGAAGGAGGATGTCCTTGACTTCTCCTGCGAGGATTCCTCCCTGGATTGCGGCTCCTAGTGCGACTGCTTCATCCGGATTGACTGACTTGTCCGGGTCTTTTCCTGTGAGGCGCTTGACCAGGTCCTGGACAGCAGGGATCCTTGTGCTGCCGCCGACGAGAATGACGCGGCTGATGTCTTTCTCTGTCAGGTGTGCATCTTTCATCGCGAGTTTTGTGGGTGTTTCCAGGCGCTTAATTATGGGCTCAATCATCTGTTCATATTTTGCGCGGGTGAATTCCATATTGAGGTGTTTTGGTCCTTTCTTGTCTGCTGTTATGAATGGCAGATTGATCGTCACTTTCGTCTTTGATGAGAGTTCTATCTTTGCCTTCTCTGCAGCTTCCTTGAGGCGTTGGAGCGCTGTCTTGTCTTCCCGCAGGTCTATGCCTTGCTGTTTCTTGAATTCAATCGCGAGAAAGTCAATGAGCAGGTCATCGATGTCGTCTCCTCCGAGGTGGTTGTCTCCGTTTGTTGCCTTGACTTCGAAGACGCCCTGGCCGAGCTCAAGGATACTGACGTCAAAAGTTCCACCGCCGAAGTCGAAGACGAGGACGGTGTGGTCCTTGTCCTGTTTGTCAAGCCCGTAGGAAAGGCTTGCGGCTGTGGGCTCGTTGATGATCCTTAAGACTTCAAGCCCTGCGATCTTTCCCGCATCCTTTGTTGCCTGCCTTTGGCTGTCTGTGAAGTATGCAGGTGTTGTGATGACTGCTTTTTTCACCTTTTGGCCGAGGTAGCTTTCCGCGTCGACTTTCAGTTTCTGCAGGATCATGGATGATATCTCCTGCGGAGTGAATTCCTTGCCCCAGATGGAAACCTTGAAGTCTTCTCCCATGTGGCGCTTGATGCTTCTCACCGTATGCTCTGGGTTTGTTATTGCCTGGTTTCTTGCCACTTGTCCGACGAGCCTTTCGCCCTCCTCTGTCATCGAAACAACTGACGGTGTGGTGCGAGATCCTTCAGCATTGGGGATGATGACTGGCTTTCCCCCTTCGAGAACTGCCACTGCTGAGAATGTTGTTCCAAGATCGATTCCAATTATCTTTTCCATCATTTTAATTCCTCCGTTGATATTTGTTGTAATTATTTGTTATGAAATTGGCGGTGCGACGGAATTTGTTTCACAAATTCCTAAGCGGCACCCCGACGGGGGCAACCCCCGCCGCTTCGCACGCCACGCTGGCGCAGACGCGCCCGGGGAATGTCCCTTACGGGGTGGGCGCGTAGGGCAAATCCGTAGGATTTGACCGTCTGTTGCCATCAACGTGGCGTTTTCGAAATGTATATTCTAATTGTTTATTTCAACTCTTTATACTCCAATATTTCCTTCAATCGTTCCTTTCCGACGAGTTCTTCTGGCTTTCCTCCGGGGATGACCTTGATGCCTTGGGCGTATGCATGCCATTCGCGTATGGATGTCGGATCATTTAGGTTGACATAATGGCTGAGCTGGAACCATTGTACGGCCGCTTCTCGCTCGTCGTTGTTCGTGATTGCGCAATAGAGCGGCTTATTCTTTCCGAAACCGCATGCGTCATCTTTTTGCAGGAATACGCATGGCCCGTAGGGCTTGCCTGTCTTTCTTGTCTTGAGGAGTTTTGTTTTTGTGTGGAAGACTTCTCCTGGTTGCAGGAATTCCTTTTCAAATGCCTCAAGAGTCTTTCCAGCATGCCTGGCCAGCAAAGGAACTTCTTCATCAAGGACGAATCCTGATCCCATCTTGCAGCCCTGGCCGCGCAAAGGATCAATCTCCTTCTGGAGCAGTTCCTTTTTTATCGTCTTTGCGGTGATCATTGTGACTATCTGGCTTTTTGGCGACCTTCACTTTCGTGTGCACGATGACTTTTCCATTGAGGGTGTATCCTGCCTCGATTTCTTCGAGTATGGTTCCTGGTTCCTCGTCTGATGCTTCGGTGAGGAGTGCCTCGTGAAGCCGGGGGTCGAATCTCTGTCCTTCGACATTGATCTTTTCCAGGCCTGCTTTCTCAAGTATGTCATAGAGTTCGGAATAGATCATCTCTATTCCCTTGTAAAATTCGCCCTTATGGGTTTCATTCTTGAGCGCGAGATCGAAGTTGTCGATGACGCTTAAGAGCTCGACGATGAGGCCTTCGTTTGCAGCTTGGCAGAATCTTTCCTGGTCTGCGAGGATGCGCTTCTTGTAATTCTCGAATTCTGCCTGGAGACGCTGGAGTTGGTTGACCAGGTCCTTTATCTCGTCTTCCCTGCTCGTCAAAAGCTCGTCTTTCATCGGGTGGTGCTCTTTCTCGTCGTGTTTCTTGGTTTCGTGCTTTTTGCTCATTTGATCTCAAGGCGTTTTACGTTTTTGTGCTCGACCCGTTGCACTTTTGGCATGGCGATCTTCAGGATGCCGTTCTTGAATTCTGCATCTCCTGATGCTGCCTTGACCTCGACTGGGAAAGGGATCTTCCGATAAAAGTTCTGGCTTGAGGATTCATACCGAAAGATTCCTTTGTCTTTCTCTTCGTGCTCTTGTTTTTTCGCCACCTTGATTTCTGCGTAGTTGTCAGTCACGTCGAGTTCAATGTCTTTTTTGTCAACACCGGGAAGCTCGATCTCTGTGATGAGTTGTCCTTTGGACTCAAACTGATTGACAATAGGGCTTCTGAATTCCTGCAAGGGATGTCCTTTCTTGTCATATTCTGTGAGCGGGTGTCGCATGAACCTGGACAGCTTGTCCATCTCTTCGTGCATACGTTCGATCTCATCTAGCCAATGTCTTGCCATATGATCACCTCCATCATAATAGATGGTCTTTTCGTTGACCTTAAATCAACAAGGGAGAGGTAAACACTGCCTGTATTTAAAGGTTTCGATTGTTAAAATCTTTTTAATAACCCTCATCTTAAAACAAACATTTAAATACTTCAATCTTCAGAATACGTCTAGAGGTGGTTACTTTGACCTGTAAGGTATGTACTGTTCCGTTCACGAACGATAACCAGGAAGTCCTGCTGTGTGGGCATCATGAAGGGTTTGTCCACGTCGGTTGTTGCACTGATGTGTGCAGCCAGCATGGAACTCCCTGCGAGCATCACGTGGCGACGTTTGTGAAGAAATAAGTGTCATGTCGCCGAGCCATGAATCTTTCTTGATTGTCCTAGCGCATGCATTTGATTGTCATTGATGAGCTTTTTCACATGCAATGGCCTTGCTATCTTTCTATACCTGATGTCTGCTTCCGTGCTTGCCGTATCGATGACAAGCGACCCGGTATTCAATATCTTGTCCCAGAGTGATTGCTGAAAGCCAATGTCGGTGATGTATTGGTAATTGATCGTTTTCAGCGTCTCAAAGAAGATGCCTCTGCTGTAGAGCAGGCGGTGGTTGGTGAGGGCGTATCGCCGGGATATGATGCGCCATTCGATCCTGACTAGCATGATAAGCGAGAAGAATATGATTGCAGACAGGAGGAATAACAAGAAATACGAATATCTGATGTTATCATTGATGTCTTGGATGCCAAGGCCGCGTATGATGAGGTATGCTTGCGCAAGGAAAGAGACAGCGCACAGAAGGATGTAGAAGAGATAATGAAAAATGTATGCGCGACGGGCCGGTCTGAAGAAGTGAACGACTTTCTCGTCTGTTGCCAGATGTTTGTTCAGGGTGAACATGTTCTGTTATTGTGCAACGCTCATTTATAAAGGTGATTGTCTGGTGTCGTTTTTCTTTTGCGTCGCAATCTTGATGAATGGCATCTGTGCTATCCAGACAATCTTTTCCTTCTTGAGAAAATGCGGTGTATAGATATTATTATACAAATAAAAATCTCCCTTGAATTCTTTCTCGATCTTCTGTTCGAGTTCCAAAGTGAACAGCTTGTCATAATATGCCATGAGGAAATCATACTTGGAAAAGTCATGTTTCATGAAGTCGTCCTTGATGAACGTGCACGACTCGTTTTTGATGATGCCCTCTTTCACGAGCTGTTCTTTGAGCAGTTGGCTCTCCTTCACGAGCTCGTCATCTATCTCAATTCCTGTCGCTTTGGTGAATAGCGCTGCAATAAATACCATCCTGCCGTCTCCTGAGCCCATGTCCAGGAAGTGAGTAAACTCTTCTAGGTGGATTTTGGAAAAGAAAACAAAAAGGTCATCGACGTTTGACGTTCCCCAGAATCCCAGGGAAGTTTCCCTATAGAGCGGCTGCTTGGATGCCCGTTTCTTTCCTTCGAGCATAAGTATGGCTGTCTTCACTGTCTGGAACTGTTTTTCAAGCCTGCCTTCATTCATGAGAATTCACTTGCGCCACGGCTTCTTAAATCTTTCCAATAACTTTTTAAAAGGAATATGCCTGAAAAGATTGAATGGATACGCTGACGATCGTTGCCATATCGCTTTCCCTCTCATTCATCCTGTCAGAGTTTTTCTTCCGCTTCAAGTATCCAAGAGTCCTTGGGCAACTTATGGCAGGCCTTATCCTTGGGCTTCCGCTCATCAGGGTGATATTCGATCCGCAGGTCCTTGACGACATCTCGTTTCTCGCGGATCTTGGCATCATCTTCCTTCTTCTCCTGATAGGACTTGAGCTCAACCTTGAAAAGTTCAAGCAGGCGACAAAGAATGCCATCATCATCGCAATCTCCTGCACTGCTGTCCCTTTTGCCTTCGGGTTTATCCTCATGAAGATGGCTGGCTATACCAATATCGTGGCGCTGGTCGTCGGCGCGTGCTTCTCCCTCTCAGCAGAAGGAACGACACTGAAGCTTCTCCTTGACATGAAGATATTGAATACGCGCGTGGGCATGATCATCCTCGGCGCAGGGATACTTGATGACGTCCTTGAGGTGATCTTCCTCTCTGTCGTCCTCGTGCTTTCTCATAAGGCAGCGACATCTATAATATTCTTGCCGGTAAAGCTCATCATCTTTGTCGTCATAGTCTACATAACATACAAGTTCTTCCCGTTCATTCTTCGGGTCATTCAAAAGGAACGATCAAGGATTGCAACCCTCTCATTCATCATCATCTTCGCAATAATTGTCGCCGTCATCTCAAAGAAGCTTGACCTCGGCCCTATCGTCGGCGCATTCATCGCAGGCATAATCCTTCACCTTGCCGAGCACAAGAAGTACGAGCACAAGGAAAACATAAAAGAGCTTGAGGCAATAACATTCGCCTTCATCATCCCGTTCTTCTTCATCAACATCGGATTGCACCTGAACTTTTCTGATTTGGTGTCAAATATCTGGCTTGTCATCCTCGTCTTGATCCTGGCAACTTTGGGAAAGATCATCGGTGCTATCATCGTTACGCCCTTCACAAACCTCTCTTTGAAGCAGACGCACATCATCGGGTGGGGGATGAATTCCCGCGGTGCAGTGGAACTCGTCATTGCAGACATCGCCCGCGCGAACAATCTCATCCCTATAGAAGTGTACTCGGCAATCGTCATCATGGCGATTGTATCGACGCTCATCCTTCCGCTCATGATCAAATGGCTCGTGTCAGATGACAGGAAGGTCATGTCGTAGAAGTGATGACCACATCTTCATATCCGGCGGTCTCTTTACTGATCTCGTCCATTGGAGTGGTTGGAATGGGTTCTTTTATCGCTTGTCCTGTCAGGCTGAGTTTCTCGTCAAGGATGAGGAATGCGAGTATTAGGATGAGGATGATGAGCAGGATGAACAGGATTCGGCCTTTGTGTGCACCCAAATATGCCTTGTATTCTTTTATCCCTTTCTTCATTTCTTCTTTCAAATGCCTTCTCATTAAAAAAGGTTGCGGATTTTCAGGCGACTGAACGCAGCCAACAGCTGACAGTCGTGAATGTTGCGCTTTTTTTTGCATTTTTTATGGCAGAAAGAATATCATTCGCATTGGCTATCAGAAGCGTTCTCTGACCGTTAGTCCCTCGCACTGTCCTGATTTCTCTTTATTCAAACGGTACTTCTGACCATAACTTCCATTCGTTAGACGGGGAATAGGCGCCTGCGATGAAGTAGGGCGGGCTTTGGTAGCCGAAGTGCTGTGTCTGGATGCCTGCGAAGGTTGTGGGAATCTGGGGGAAGCGGGTTCCTGCGGAGACTGGGCTTCCGAGGTAGGAGAGGGTGTCGGGAAGGGATGTCACCGGATTGAAGCTTCCTACTTCGATGAGAAAATCCTTCAGGCCTGCCTCTTCCATCTTTTTCATGAATGCCTTGATCGGGACGTTTCCCTGGCCTGGCGTGAGGTGCTCGTCGTCGTATCCCATATTGTCGCTGACGTGGATGTGGCCTATGATGCCTTCCTTTGCGAGCTTTTCTGTCTGCTTGAGCATCCAGTCATTGAATCTCTTGTCTGTCTGTTCCAGGGTTTCTTCGCCTTTTTTCGTGAAGTGCTTGCGCCAGATGTTGAGGTGACCGATGTCAAGGGTTGCTTTTATGTGGTCTTTGGCGAGTTTTTCCGCTTCTGTCTTACCGTATCTTGGGGTGAGCTCTTCTTCCATCTTCTTCCTTGATGCGAGGATGAGTTCTCGCAGTTCTTCAGGATGGCTTCCGAATTGCTGGGGATGCCAGTTCTCTGGTGCGACATAGAGTGGATCTTCCAGTTTTTTTTGCCGTGTCTTATCCATTGCAAAGATGCCGAGGCGTGCGATCGTGTCTGCTGATTGCCTAAGGCCATAATCTTCTGCGCTTTCGATTTTATTCCAGGTATCTTCATGACTCTTTGCCTGTACATCCATGGCTGCTGATGATTCGTGAACGTGGCGCATCGATAATTCCATATGTTTCATAAAATCTGTCAGAAGCTCTGATGGTTTTTTATATTTGGATTCTTCTGAAAATCCCTCAAGAAGATCATTCATCGGCCCTTCTTTTCTCATAATTTTCCAAACTTCGCTTTCTGGAATTTCCTTTTCAAGTTTTCTGTAGTATTCGAGTGCTCGTTTTGCTTCTTCAAATGCCTGTTTCTCCTTGTCGTACCGTTGGGCATAGAAAAGGGAGTGTCCCTTTGCCTGGAGGATCTGGTTTTCTATCTGTGTTTTTGCGAAGTATTCTTCTGGTTTGAGGTGTTCGTTATATCGTTCATTGAATTGTCTGGTTCTTCGTTCGATATCTTTCCATTCGAGGGGATTGGTATTGAATCGCGTGTGTTTCTCATCCCACTCAGGTACGCGTTCGAACAAGCGGTCAGTGTCTGTCGGATTGATGAATTTGCCGTGAATGTCAACGTAATCGTCTGCGTACATGGTTGTTCCATCGGGTGCTTGATATCTTCCATCAGCGAGCTTGGTGAATCCATAATCTTTTGCTTTTGTTTCTGCTGTCCAGTATTTGGGTTCGTAGATCGTCCTGTCTTTACTGATGCTGGAGACGAATTCTCCGGTGTCGTTCCTGACGACAAAGAGGGTTGCCTTGTTCTCTTCGTTTGGAAAGCCTTCAAATCCCTGCTTTCCCCACTTATCGTGGATGGATCTTTGCCATTCTCCTGTGTGCAGCACGATTGCCCCGCCCTTGGTCACGTCTGCTGCAAAATCAATCGCACGCCTTATCTCGTTGAATCCTTCCTGGCGCTGGTTCTCGTCAAAGCCATTCTTGCCAAGACCTGCCATGCCTGTTATGGCGACGGTGCCATGGACTGATGTCTTAAGGTCGTTGATCTCTGCAAGTGCTTTTAAGTCTGCGCGTTCAAGGCTTCCTATGCTTTCTGGCGTGAAGCGCTCTTTTGATCCCTTTCCTGCGCCGAAGAACTCGAATTCGATCTTTCCCACGCCTTCGCGAAGCCGTGCGTGCATGGCCTGTATGGGATGCTGGAAGGGATTGAGTGTTGCGCCGAGATCCTGTGGCCCGAGTGAGGACTTGAAATTTGGATCGTCGAGGGGTATGTCTGTCCTTTTCTCTGCAGCGACAGGAGGTGTCTCGCCCCAGCGCTCCATTGCACTATAGTAACCGTTGGTGAATTGCATTGTCAGATTACTCATTTCCAGAATGCGTGATATTTAAATATTGTTATCAGAGAAAAATGGATTGTGTGACAAGTAGGTCATATCGTTGTGTGGTGCATACTTAGAGTTCTCCTCTCCTGGTCTTCACTGGTCCTCGTTCACCTTTCCGGAGGTTGACGTAATTGTCGATTTGATGAAGAACGTCTTCCGACCTGTGCACGTAATCAAAGGGGTCTTTTACAGAAAGGTAATCATGATCTGTGATGAACCTGTGGGTCTGTTTTTTTGCTTCTTCCACAAAGTCATGTTCTTCTTTTGAGATGTAGATGCCTTCTGCGACTTTGTTCCTGATGTCGGTGAGTTGGTTGTAGGTGTTGTAGTTGGTAAGGGCGTAGATGTTTGACTCTTCCCGTCGCAATTCGTCTGTCATGTAGGTGACTTGCTGGCGCATCTCATCGGTGAATTGCACTTTTTCGCGTGCGACGAGTTCGTCTAGGCTTCCTTGTTCTGCAGCCTGCCTTGCCCGTTCAAGCTCTTCTCGTTTCTTTTCGAGTGCTTCGAGATCCTTTTGGCGCTGCTCTTCGTCAACGCTCTTTTCCTTTTGCGCTCGTGCCAGGGCTTCTTTTGCTTTTTGTATTGCCTCGTCTGTCTCTTCTATCTCTGTCTTTCTTTGCTCTTCGAGCCGTTTGAACTCTTCTTCTTTCTCTTTCTTCTTCTTCTCGAGCTTTTCAATCGCGTCTGTTGGCGTTTCGCCTTGGGAAAAATCGACCATGGAGTTTAAAGAATGTATTGTTTTATTAAATGTTTCTGAACTTGAGGTAACAGAAGCGAGAATTGTAAGCACTGGTTAGCAGTCAGCAGCGTTCCGTTAGCTGTTCATGGCGCCATCATGCCGTGTGCCTTCTTGAAGTTCTTGTAGAGGAGGAACATGGATCTTTCGCAGTCTATTGCTGCTTTTTTGCTGTCTCCTTTGATCTCTTCTTTTTTCTGTCTTTTCTTGAGCGGTATGAGCGGTCCGAACATCTCAGCAAATCCGCCAAAGAGGGCGACGAATGGCTCGTGGATGCCTGCGTAGGCTGGCTTTTCCTTTTTTTCCTCTTTTTTCTCTTCTTTTTCTTCCTGTTCTCCTGCCTCGACAAGGTATTGTTGAATTTCGTCCCCGAATGCGTCCATGGCGTCTTTTAGGCTTGCATCGACGAGTCCGAGCATGTCTAGCTCTTCGTCTTGTTTCATCCGTTTGTAGGCGTCGATCTGGTTCTGCGTCCAGCCATAGCAGCGCAGGTCGAATTGCACGCGTCCGACGTGGACTGGCCCTTGCTGGTAGTCCTGGCGGTATTGCATGGCGGGCTTTGTCCTGTAGGCGAAGGTGGCAAGCACTACTTGCCACATGTCTCCGCTGTGTTTTTTTCGTGCGAGAATCTCGATTTCTGTCATGCTGGTCTCGAATGCACCGATGAGGTCTGGGCTGTCCAACTGTTGTTCATTCATCATGAGACGTTTTGTTGTCCGCAGGTAGGGCTTGACCCAGCTGATGTACATGCGCACGATATGCCAGTGCTGGCGCAGGTATTTGAGCGTGAATTTTCTCCTGTTCTCGAGTTCTTGTTTGGTGCGTTTCACCCAGAGTATGTATTGGTAGAGCTTTCTCTTGAGCAGGTTTTTTACTTGGGGGTTCCATTGCATCGCGTCGACAATCTCATCGATTGTGTCTTCTTCGTAGCAGAGGGTGTTGAAGAAGAGGTCAGGAAGGATGGTGAATCCGACTTGTTGGGAGAGGCCGTAGACGCTGCTTGGGTTCTTTGTTCCGCCTTCGGCAAAGTCGATGAAGATGCCTTTGAGTGTGACGTCTGCGGCTTTGCTCACTCCTTTTTTTGGCTCTTTTTCCATGAATTTGTTGTAGAGATCGAGCCGTTCGTCCATGACACGCAGTTCCCTGACCAGAGGGAAGATGTCCTTGGTGAGCTTTCCGATGGTCGCAAGGTATTGGGATGCCCTGTCTTGCTGGATTCCCAGGCGCTGCGCAGATTGCCCGAAGAATGCGCTGTTCTCTGATGCGGAGAAGATGTCAGTGATCTTGTCGACATAGGGGAATTGGAGGTCTTGTCTCATGTGTCCGAGGATCCAGAAGTAGGGCTCTTCTATGGACTGGTTGAATGCTTCCATGATGAGTCGGTAGCGCTTGTATGGCGGGGGAAATCCAGTGGGAAGGTATTCTGCGTTTGGATTGAGTGATGGCGTGACGTTGACTTCCTCTGCGATCTCCTCTTCTGCGTGCTCTGCCTTGATCTCTCCTTCGCGCGGCAGCCAGATCTTTCTCTTGTCGTCTTTTTTATAGAATGATTTTTTCTCTTTCTTGATGAAGCCGTGCTTGACGAGTCGCTGGCTGGGATTTAGGATGTCTGCCATTTGTGCATAGCTTTGATAATAGCCCTCTGCCTCCTTGGATTCTTATGCATATTGCTCGTTTATAAAGATTTCGCAGCGAGGATTGTTTTATGGAGGATTATTTGATTGATTTGGATGCAATACAGTAAGGATGGATACACTTGTTGAGGACAGGGAATGGGGAGAAGGGGAAGACGGGTTTTCCATTAGCTTGAGCCGTGCTTTGCAAGGCATAGATTCCTGCCTGCGGCAGGACTGACTATGATGAATGCCTTGCGCGGATGCGCAAGGATTATTCCCGCCAATGGCGGGCTTCTTATGGAAAAAGCACGCCGTGATAGTACCAATTCTTCAACTGCTCGATTGTATTCAACTGCCTGATTCTGTAATAAAAGAGATTAAGCTTGATTACTGCAGCATGTCATAGATGAGCTGGACTACCCGTTGTGTAGCCTGTCCGTCCGGCTGGAGCTGTTTTCCTCTTTCGATGAGCTGTGCCCTTGTTTCAGCATCGTTGATATGCGAAAGCGTTTCAAAAAGCTCTCCGTGCGAGTAAACAGGCAAAGTTATTCGTTGCTGGTTGGTGACAGCGGTATCTTCTACCGGGTCAAGACCTGGTGTCAGGCTGATGCAGATCCGCCCAAGGAGGACGGATTCAAGAAGCATAGTTGAAAGGTGATATGTAGTGACCGTATCTGCCATGAGGATTGCTTCTCTTGGTGTGATTTCTCCCATGTCAAACCTTGTGGGAATGTCGTATTTGGCGGCAACTTCTTGAAGGCCTGTCAGACCATCCTTTTTTTCCAGAGGATGCGGCCGGATGACAACGGTATGGTCGCGATAGTTGTCGTGTGCACTCATGGTCTTGAGTAATTCATCAAGGGCTGTCACTTCTGTGTATCCTTTTTCTGTGCCGAAGTGATGGTTGATTGGTCCGCTTCCATACAACATGACTTGGTCTGTTGAGGCAAGCTGAAGTTTTCCTCGAACTTCTTCTTTTTTCTCAGGAGTCCATTCTCCCAACAGTTGTCCAATATCATCAAAATATGGATTTCCAGTGACGACTAGTTGTTCAGGATGGAATCCTTCCGCGATCATCTGATCTCTTGCATAGGTATCCTGGACAGCTATTTTATCCGGGACATATCTGCGGTTGTCAGCTTCAGGCAGGTCGCTATACCTTCGCGAATGCGATCCCCACATGTCCTGGATAGCAAGCGAAGGAATATCGTATGCGCGTGCTTCCAGAGTCGCTGCCTGCTCGAGGGTCAATGGAATGTTGACATCCTGTGAGCTTGTGCCGGTAAGAAGCAGGTCTAGATCTAGGGTCTGGAAAAGATTATATGCTATTTGCTTCGTTCTTTCCCTTGTTTTGTTTGGCTCCCCTGTCATGAATGAAAAGTCGACCCCCACGTACGCCTCATACGATGGACGCAATGCGACAATCTTGAGCTGATACCCATTCTTGTGGAGCATTTTCAGTACAGGTGCGACAGCCTGCCCGCCGCCTCTGTGCTGGGTTATGGCTAGTATGCGATACATAGACGAGAGAAGTCGGATTTTATTTAAAAAAGTAGTGATGAATCGGCATTACCTGCGTCTCTTGAGCCTGCACCCGCCAGACGGCATCGCCCGGATGATCTCGTCAAGTTCGCCACCGATCTTTGCTTTGATCTTCTTTGCGATGTCGGATAGCTTCTCGTCTCCTTGCTCGATCTCGACAATGTCTTTGCAATGGATGCTGATTGCGCTTGTCGGCCCGCCCATGACTTTTCCTTCAAATAGTCCGATGGCAAATGTGATGTTCGCGAACATGTGCTCTGTCTTGCCGGAGATGATGAATGCACCCTTCTCGACATATTCGCCAGCTTTTGCTGTCTTTGTCACTTGCTCGGGTTTTGCAATGGTGACATCTGCGCCAGTCCTTCCGAATTGCCATGCGCGCGAGGATGCGGCAGTAAAGCACGCTGCTTCTTCCAGGGATTGTTGAGGTATCTCTTTTCCTGCTGTCTTGATGACCATGAACGGGCTTCCCTGCAGATCTGTGTGGAGGATGAAATCGTCCTTTTCTGCATGTTTCTTGACGATGATCTCGTTAGTCGTCGCATCGCGCCCGCCGATGACAAGGATGTTGTCAGACGTGAGAAACCAGCGGAATTTCTCATACCACTCCTTTTTTCTTGGAGTTTTCTTTTCTGTCTTGCGTGGTTTCTGCAGTTCTGCCTGTCCCTTCTTTTTGAGGGATTCAACAAGTGCTTTCTTTGCGCCTGCCAGCTTCTTCTTCTGTTTTTTCGAGACGTCAAAATAGCTTGCCGCATTCTGTTCAATGGACTTGTTGATCTGGAGGGTTATCCGCATGATAGCATAAAGAATCAGGGTATTTTTAAATCTTGCCCTATCGCTGTACTGGGCAGCTCATCTCGATCTTGTCTGTTTCAATGAAGAGGTTTTCACACCTGCTGACGCCTTCTGCTCCCTGGGTGATTGCAAAGAGCTTGTTTCCTTCCTTGCAGAAGTTTGTCGTCTTTATGGAGATATCAGAGCAGGATGAACTCGTGAGAGGGTTTGTGATGCTCATGATCATGACACCGAGAGCGACTGCAAATCCGATAAGAAGTACAGTTGCGATTAGCGGACTCAATCCCCTTTTTCCTCTCATTGTTTTCCTTATTAAAAGTGGATTTATAAATTTTTCCATTGCATTGCCTTTTTTCGGGATTAAGATTTCTTCTCGTAATGGATAGATATATTTGTTATGGACTTTTTTTTGATTTGTGCAGTTGCAATAGGTAAAAACTTATCTTGATAGATGACTGTTGATTGACTGATCAGAAACTGTTTCTACTCCGCAATGGATGTTTTCATAAGATTTATATACTGACTTCTTTTTTTTATCGTTTATGGACCTTCAAAAACGATTATTGTTAGCAGGAGTGACAGGATTGGCATTATTGGTTGGTTCTTGTACAGCTTATCACGAATTTGTTCCACATAATTCCTCTTCTGTATCGAAGAGTATTGAACAATATTATACGAGTGACACTCGTTACCAAGAATTTCTTCTTTCAGGAAGATATGCTTATAAATCTGATTCAAAGGTGCTGAGAATTGGAGATGAATACAAGAAACCTGACCAACAGAGATTTGATCCCCTCCCAGAATATATTTTTTATGGAGAAAAGGCGATAAGATTGACACGCAAAAACGAACAAGGCGAGCTGATCGATATCGGACTTATCATTAGGGATATCAAGACAGGAACTATAATACATATTAATTATCAAGGGCAGAATCCGAACGTATACTATTTAGTTCGACTTAATGATTAGAAAAACGCTATAATTTATTTTATTGCTAAAGTTATCGACAGATACATTATTCTATATTCAGTTGTGCTAGCGCCTCTTCTTCAACAAAATGGAGTTTTCCTGGTATGATGATGGCATGAAGGGGGGTGCCAAAGTCAGTCTCTGCGAGCTTATGGAGGGGGGCGTAGATGATCTTTTTCTTTCCGCCAATCCTGGCAAGGCCGATTGCGTGGGTGTCTTTTGTTATGACGCCTCGCTTGAGGTGCTCTTCTGTATCGAGGAGAAGCCTTGCGCCTTCGGAAACGGTCATGAACCTGTTCTCATCGCTCTTGATGTCAAGGAGAAGAAGCGTGTGGGCTCCGTTCTTCTGATTACTTTCGATTATGTCATAATAGGATGTGGGGCGAAAGTTTTTCTGGGGAAATGGTATTGACGCTGTCTTTCCGTATTTGTAGACTTCAAGGCCGATAGCGCCGATTGCTGAAATGACTGATGCATTATGGATGATATCCACATCAACGCCTTCTTTTAAGGCGCGAAGGTACAGGTCGGTATGGGTGGTTGCTGAGAAGACGTCCCCTCCGACGAGGAAGGCGACATCTTCTGTCTTTGCAGGCTTCAGGATCTTCTCTGCATGCTTTTCCACAAGGTCCCTGTCTGCGAGAATGAGTTTTTTTCCATAAAGCGCTTCCATTGTTTCTGGCGTGCATTGGAGTATGCTCGTGTAGTTCTCATAGAATACTTTGTGGCAGCGTTTGATTGTCTCCAGGCCTTTGACAGTTATGTCTTTCTCATCATTTAAGCCAAGCCCGATCATGAAGAGGGTCATTATTCGTCAGAGTCGGGCGTGTCCCTCCTGATGACTTTCACCGCGTCCATCTTGACTGTTATCGGGATGGGCACTGCTGCCTCGAGGAGTTCGACGACGACTTCTTCTTTCGTCTTGTCGATTCGCGTGATCTTGCATTTCTCGCGCTTGAACGGCCCTGAGATGATCTCTGCGATGTCATTCTTCTGGATGTTGATTTCTTTTTTCACCCGTTCGAGCATGTGCTCGATCTCATGGTACAATATCTCTTTCGGGAGAATCCCTCGTGCGTAGGGGACACCGAAAGCCGCTGCTTCTGCATCGCCCATGGTCTCGGATTCAAGAAAGATGTAGCCCCGCATGCCATGCGGCCTGATGACTGCATACACGGGGATTTTTTTTCGCTGTACATTGCTGGAAATGAAGCTCATGACCTGGTCTTCCCTGTTCGCTGTCGTGCGCAGGCCGTAGATGTGTGTGGTCATCTCTGCTTTTTTTTCTTCTTGGTCTTCTTTTTTCTCCTTGATCTTGATTGATGAGGATTGCTCTGCTGGCTGTTCTTCTTCCTGTGTCTGTGCTCCTTTGAGGATTGGTGCCTTGGCTTGTCTCACTTTTTCCAGGTTTGGAGATGCCGCTTCCGCGTCTTCAAGCTCCTTGTCTAGGGCGTCCTTTACTTCCTCTTCTTTCTTCTCTTCTTCTTCAAGAAGCTTTTCGTCCTTTTCAAGCTCGCTTTCCATCTCTTTGAGCATCTTTCCTTCTTCTTCTTCGAGCTTTTCAACCTCGTCGAGATTGGCTTCTTCCTTTTCTATCATGTCCTTGACTTTTTCATATGATTGTTTGCCCTTTTTGGGTTTTGAAGTTTCTTTTGGCTTTTTGATTGGTTCTTCCATTGGCTCTTCCATTCCTGCTTGTATCTGATCGTCTGGTTCTGGCATGTGTCACACCCCTCTAAAGACTTGCGCTATCATGAGTATGATGAATCCGATAAGCCCGATGACTGCTATTCCCAGTGCAGAGATCTTAACTATTGTCGTGAATTCTATCTTGTCCGGTTTCTTGGTGACCTGCAAGACACGCATACATTCACCGACGAAAGTCTTGAGTTTTCCCATCCTACCTTAAACTACATATGAATTTTACAACTTTGGTGAACGGGGTTATTTAAAAAGGTTT
Source organism: Nanobdellota archaeon (assembly GCA_043825215.1). Lineage (GTDB taxonomy): Archaea > Nanobdellota > Nanobdellia > Woesearchaeales > JAHJEM01 > JAHJEM01. The sequence continues at coordinate 18,481 of JBDRSD010000035.1, read as the reverse complement.
TGTTTTCGGAAAAACATATAAACAACCTTTCTCATAAATGGATGAATGCGTCGCGATTCGGTGAATCATGTTTTGGCTATTGTTGCTACTGCACTCTTGGTCATTGTCGCTTTTGGTTTTGCTGGTCGTGCAATTGTTCTTTCCATGCAGAATCAGGTGGGTCAGGCAGGTATTGTGAGTGCGGGATTGGATGTCCCGAGTGCTCCATTGCGATCTTCTGGAGGAGATATAGTCTATGTGTATGGGTCTCGGCTTGTTGCCTCAAAAAGTGACGATATGTTACGGTATCATGTGCAGGATATGCTCTCTTCAAACACACTGGTTGTGAATGACGAAGGGCTATTGCAAAGTAAGTTTGCTGCGTATCCGTATGGCAAGTCACTTATTAAAGAGAGCTTTGCTGGGTCTTCCCAGAAGTACACGTTTACAGGAAAGGAGATTGATAATAACTTGATGTATTATGGTGCGAGATATTATGATCCGAGGATTGGACGATTCATTAGCGTTGATCCTGTTCCTGATAATCACCCTTTTGCGTATTCAAATAATAATCCTATTAAATATATTGATCCGAATGGAGAAAATCCTTTATTAATTTTGATTCCTCTCATTCCTGCTGCGACTCAATATGCCCAGGCAATGGCAACTGATCCTACTATTGCCATTGATTTTGATGATCTCAGTAGGGGGGTCAGTAACCAAGATTATCTTACTGCAGGATTTGCGTTGTTTGGGATAATTGGTCCCGGATCTGGAAGGGCTATGCGCGAGGGCGCTTCTCGTGTTACAAGATTGTTCAGTAGATCTGAAAAGGTTGCTGAGACTGCGGTTGAGGTTGCCAGTCATACTCGTGTACGATTTTCTCCGCCAGTTCGTGATGTTTCTGAGATTCAACGACTTCGTCGAGTATATGACGGGAGTAGTGGTTTACAGGCTCTGGATAAATGGACTTCTGAATTTCAACAGCAAAGATTATCTCCTGAAGATGTTCGGGCAAATGTCCAAAGACTATTCTCAGGTATGGAAGCTAAGTATGGTTTAAAGGTTGAAGTGGTGGCAGAAGGTGCTGTGCAAGCGAATCATGGTCATGGGAACCTTGCAACATTGAGTGCGAGATCAGGTTATCTGACTATAGAACGACAAGTTTTTAACGATCCAAACACACTCTTGTCAGAAGTTCGACATGAATATGGTGCCTTTCTCTTATTTCAAGAGTATGGTGGAAGACAGAACTTACCACGAATTCAAACGTCGGTTGGAGAGCACTGGGCTACTCATCTTTTAGATTGGAATGCATGGAAGTATGTTGGTGAAAGTGCAGTTAAGATACCAACACCCTGATTGTTATTAGTCCAGAAACTCTATGCCCAGATCTGATCCTGTTTCTTTCTTGTCGCCTTTGAGGCTCATGCCGCGTATCTGTGAGCTTTTGACTCCGGTGACGATGATCATGACGCGCATTGTCCCTTGGAGGTCGTCTGAGATTTGTGCTCCCCAGATCATCCTGGCTTCTTCGTCGAGCTTGTTTGAGACGGTCTCGATGACCTTTCTGGCTTCTTCGAGTGTCATGTCTGGTCCGCCGACGACATTGATGAGGGCACCGTTCGCGCCTGAAATATCCACGTCAAGTAGTGGATTCTGGATGGCTTTTTCGACTGCCTCGAGTGCTCTGTTTTCGGAATCTGATTCTCCAAGGCCTATGAGGGCAACTCCACCGTTTCCCATGACTGCCTTGATGTCTGCGAAGTCGAGATTGACGAGTCCTGCCTTGGTGACGAGCTCTGCGATTCCCTTGACCGCGTTTGTGAGGATCTCATCTGCGATCTTGAATGCGGTCTGGAGTGGAAGATCAGGTGCGAGTTCGAGTAGCTTGTCGTTTGGGATGACAATTAAGGTGTCGACGTTCTTTTCCAGGTTCTCAAGCCCCATCTTAGCGTTTTCCAACCGTCGTGCGCCTTCCATGGAGAAGGGAAGCGTGACGACGCCGACGGTGAGGGCTCCGACTTTCTTTGCGATCTCTGCGATGATTGGAACTGATCCTGTTCCTGTCCCTCCGCCAAGGCCGCAGGTGATGAAGACCATGTCTGCGCCCATGAGTGCTTCTTTTATCTCGTGCTCTGATTCCCTTGCTGCTTCTTCGCCGATCTTTGGGATGGATCCTGCTCCAAGTCCTTTGGTGAGGTCTTTTCCAAGAAGTATTTTCTTGTCTGCTGTTGTATAAAGAAGGTCTTGCGCGTCAGTGTTGACGGCAATTGTCTCGGCTCCTGCGATGCCGACTTCTGTTATTCTGTTGATCGTATTGTTGCCGCCGCCGCCTGCGCCGACGACTTTGATCTTGGCTTTCTGCTTTGCGAGCAGTTCTTCGAGTTCTGCATCAAGAATGTTGGTTTTGATTTCTTTTCCCGATATATGAATGTTATCTGCCACTGGAACGACACCTCCACATGCCTGGTTCCCACCCAAGAATAACATCATTTCGAACAAGATATAAAAACTTATTGGTAGTGGAGGATATAGGTTTTTAAGACGACAGAAATATATATTATTATCTTGAATTTTCATGAATTTTCAGTATGTTTAAAGTTGAAAGAAATAAGATAAAAAATGAATAAGGATATAAGGAACTTCGTGTTAACTTTGGTGTCATGACCGGGAATATTCGTTTAGCATACATGGCTTCTGGAAGTGGTTCGAGTGTTGAAAACCTCGTCACGAGAATCAGGGATGATCGCTTGACAGGTTATGAGTCTGCAGCCATCATATGCAACAAGGCACAAGCAGGAATTTATGAACGAGCGAACAGATTAAGGGTACCGATTCACCATGCCTCGCGTGGAGAGGATCAATTGAGTATTTTATTGGAAAGCCGGGCAGACCTTGTCCTTTGTCTTGGATATCTTAAGAAAGTTGATGATGTGCTGCTAGACCATTTTAAGGATAAGGTACTAAATATCCATCCGACTCTTCTTCCCAAGCATGGCGGAAAGGGAATGTATGGTCTCACAACTCATATGTCAGTATTGCAATCAGGAGATGCTTACACCGGCCCGACAGTGCATATGTTGAATACAGAGTATGATGAAGGAAGAATGCTTCGCCAAGTGGTTGTGCCTGTTCCAGCACACCTTATCGGAAATCCTTCTGAAGAACATGCGAAAGAGTTGCAGCAATATGTGCTCTATGAGGAATATCGCATCATGACAGAGGTTCTTGAACAGATCAGGGATGGACGATTGAAGATTGGTTTATCTCTTGATTAAGTTCGTCTTCATTCTCTAATGGTCATAAAACTTAATAAACGGTCACGTCAAGCCAGGATATGGGTGTACGAATGGAATTTCCTATCCATCCTGTAAAGAAGAAGAACTTGGAGAGCTATGACCCGAAGAATCGGGATATTGCCTATGAATTCTCTAAGCAGATAAAGCAGGAAGTAGGGGATTATATCAAGCTCATCATTCTTTTTGGCAGTTCTGTGAGAAAGCAGGAGGCAGGCGATATTGACATCCTTCTTGTGCTCGATGATACGGCGTTTGATCTCTCTAAGGAGTTTGTCGAGGCATACAGGATAATCGTAGAAAATATCATCATCAAGATTTCCCGAAAGCTGCATGTCACAACATTTCGCCTGACTTCGTTCTGGGAATACATCCGCGCAGGGGATCCTGTGGGAATCAACATCCTGCGGGATGGGGTTGCGCTTCTTGATCCGGGCATATTCGATGCCTTGCAGATGCTGCTTTACCAGGGAAGGATCCGTCCCACACCAGAAAGCGCCTACACGTATTACACCCGCGCTCCAATCACATTGCATAATTCCAAGATGCGTCTCTTGCAAAGCACGCTTGACTTGTACTGGGCAGTCATCGATGCTGCGCATGCTGCCCTCATCAAGATGAATGTCATTCCACCTTCACCTGAGCACGTGCCTGCGCTTCTTGAAGAAAAACTGGTCAAGCCAGGACTTCTGGAAATGAAGTACGTGAAAATCGCAGAGCAATTCTACCATCTCTCTCGCGGGATTTTGCACAACCAGATCACCCAGATAGACGGGGATCATTACGACCATTATTACGAAGAAGCCCGGGATTTCATCGAAAGGATGAAGCCGTTTGTGGAGAAATAAGCTTTTTTCGAATTGTTCCCCTGTTCTTAAGAATTATCCCACGGTAACTACGACATCTGATTGTTTTGTAAAGTCTACGCAATTAATGTCGGACGTGTATATGTAGACCTCAGGTGATATTGTTTTGGGAGCTTTTATGTTAATTTTCCATTCGCCAACCATTCCGACTGGAATTTCCCTGTTCGCTGCAGAGTATTTGAATTCGAGTGGATCTCCGCCACTACTAGTAAAGCCAATAGTGCAAGTCACATCTGCCGTGGCATAATTATATACTTGCAATGTCACAATCTTATTCTCTCCCCTTTTTACTTCGATATTAGCTGGATTGAACAGGATTGGATTCTCTGCAGTTGGTTGCCATAATGCATTTTCAGGAGGAAATATCTTGGGGACTTCTTCTCCTATGAGGATTCCCCACTTTCTAATCAAGAGGATTGCCACACCGAGAAACACAATAGCGATGATGACAATAACAATCATATTTAGTGATAACTCAAATCCTTTCTTATTCTTTTGAAACATACTGTTGAATTCTTGTAAGAAGTCATATATAAATCTATCTGTTTTTTAAATCACTGCTTGTAATGATGGCATAATGTCCATTAATACTTTTGCATCCAGTTGAAAAGTTGTCAATGTAGTAGTATTTCTTCTTGTTTCAAGAACGATAATCCCGCCTTCGCCGGGACAGGTACCGGGCAAGAGCCCGGGTGTATACCATGACTGAGTCATGGCATCTATCTCGCGTGAGCGAGCACAGGTTTGCCCGTTTGGGCAATACTGGTTCTTGAAATCAGGAAACGTCACCCCCCGTTCTTTATTTTTTCATAAGAGCTATACCTTAACGCTCATGCAAGGAATAACTTTATATTCGGCTGTCAAATTTAATAACCATGGACTTCGACTTACAGAAGAAACAGACCCTTGCAAAGCTTGGAAAGCCGGACAGATCCAGGGCAACAAATGTGGATAAGCATATCGTATCCTTGCTCGACACTATAAATACTAATCCAAACTGGTATACTACAAGTTCCTGCTCTGGTCGGATCATGGTCCTCGAAGAATCTACCCTGCGAATAAAGAAGGAAGTCAAGTGGCATTTTGTCTCACACGATCCAGTAAAAGAGAAAGAAATCATGCTTGCGGCAAAGAAGGGTGTCAAGAACACGGTCTGGTTCAAGTTCGAGCCGTTGATCTTGCACGTGTGCTGCAGAGACACAACTTCTGCTCAGGAATTCCTTGTCATCTGCCAAAATACCGGGTTGAAGCATTCTGGAGCAATCACCATTGGAAAACGCATCATCCTCGAAATCATCGGAAATGACCGCATCGATTGTCCCGTCGCTCAAGGCAGGGATATCTTAGCTGATGACGCTTACCTCTCCCATCTGGTGAAGGTCGCAAACAAGAAGCTTTCTGAGAATCTGAAAAGAATAGAGCGATTTGAAAAAGAGATAAAAAAATTAATCAACGAACTCCGGTTGATAGACCACTAATACGAGTCCTGTTACATAGTCATGTCCAAATTGGTTCTTGCCACTCACTGCTGCATAATGTGTATCGATAACGTGGTGAGAGGCAAGAAATTCGTCTAAAGATTGTGATTTTCCTGCACGTACCTTGGGATGACGTATCGTTAGTAGGTTTCTATTCGTAGGAAACACGAATTGCTTCATTTGGACAATATCTGCTGGTTGCGGGATTCCATCTGCATATAAAACAAGAACCATTCCTGTAACATAAGGATGACCGTGTTCATTTGTTCCAGAAACTCCGGAATAATGAACATCTTTGAATTGGACAGTTTGGAGAAATTCGTTCAATTCTAGTATTATTTCTTCATGCAGTGGAGACTGTTCTATGGCAACGTAGGGGAATTGTCTAGCTTTCATATTATGTTTTCCAATGGTTGATGGATAAATTGAGATAAAAAAATTAGGGAAACCTTCCACCAGTCAGCTATTTACCGATTCCTTGGTTAGCTGTTGGCCGCGTTCTGATTCTCTGGTTAGCTGTCGGCTGCGTTCTGTTCCCAGTTTAGTAGTTGAACCCGTAATACTTGTTTCCGCTCATCCAGCTGTAGAAGTTCGGAAATGTCCGAAACTGCGCTCGCGGATAAGATTGGTAGGAAAGTGGCGTGTAGGTGCCAGGATGTGTTTTCTGGTATTCCTTGAATGCATAGTAGTCCTGGTTCAAGCCCCGGTACTTCACATCGTAGAATCCGTCCTTGAACCCTTCCATGATTCCATTCGCATATCCTGCGTTGTAGTCAGATGGTCCTGTCGAGACGCTGATCTTGACGACCCTGTCGCTGAACTTGTAGTAGCCGCTTCTGCTGTTTTCAGGGTCATATTTTGTTTTCGCAGCTTCGATGTAATCATAGTAGCCTTCATAGCCAAAGCGTTGGAAGGATAGTCCGTCCCCGTAACCTATGTAGTACCCGTGATTGTACCCGTCTTCATAGGAGTCTTCTTCGATCTCGATGAGGAGATCCGGATTGTCTATCTTGTAGTACGAGTTCTGAGTGTATGGCCCGTAGTAATAGTCGTATGGTTGGTAGACATAGGGTTGCTGGGTTGTCGGGTTGACAACAATTCGCTGTGTTGTATCATACGTGACCCTATCCATCTGTTTTGGCACGTACTTTTCATTGAAATAATCAACAACAGAGTCAAAGGGCTGGCCCTTCTGTACCGGGACGTAGCGGTCGTATGTCTGTGCTGCGACAAATGATGTTGCGATAAGCAGGGTCATGATAAGTATCAATGCGTGTTTCATGGTTTCACCTTCCTCCATACGGGACTGGCATGAGATCCTCAAGGGTGATTGGCTTTCCCTTGCATTCTGTCACATGGTTGGTCCCAAGATCGACTTTGATCGGGTATTCCTGGTAAAAGACAGGATAACGTTTGCTGTCTGTAAGCTTCACAACAATGATTGCAGTGAATTGGCTATAATCCCTGCTTGGTATGAGTTCTGCGATGAACTTCTGCCCGACAAGCCCTGTATAATACGTGATCTCCCGAACATCGCCAAGCAGGCGGTAGCACTGGCTTCCCAAAATGATGTTTCTCGCACGCTCATAGCTTTCTGAGACCTGGAATGGGGAAAGGATGATGACGTTTTGGCCGGGGGTGGTGTCAGGCATGATGACTTGTGGTGTCACTGCTCTTGAAGTGTCTGTCCTTTGTACGATTGGCTGGTTCTGTCCTGTCTGCCTGTTTTCTGGAGAATCATCAGGTATTGAAATTCCGATGATGCCTTCTTTTCCTCCGTATTGCGAGGTTCCGACCGTGGTCTTGGTCCGCTCATTTATGGAGATGAGGACCGCGAGGATCACGATGATGATGAATATCAATCCGACAATTACGCCCATGACTTTTTTTTCGTTTTCGATGGTTATCACTCTCCTTTTTACCACCGGTAAGGGTGGTAGTAGTAATTATAGACTTGCATAGGAGGAACAGAATATCTGTATCCTTTTGCATATGGCTGGTAATAGGATCCTTCCCATGCAGGATAATAATCATAATAGTAATACTTAACATAGCGCGGCTCATAATACGTTACATAGGCGGGCTGGTAACTGTCATACCTATAATTATCGTATCGGTAATCATACTGGTCTTGATATCTATAGTCATTCCTGTCCCGATAGTCATATTGATATCTATAGTCATTCCTATCGCGGTAATCATAACGATCATCATATCGATCGTAGCGGTCATATTCATATTGATTATAGAGATGACGGTAATAGCCATCATAGTACCGCGCATCAAACTTGTCATAAAAGTTCGTGTATCTATACTCGTACGCTGACGAGCTCTCGGCGCATATGGAAAGCATGCTTAACGCAAATATAAGAACGATGAATCCTATGTATATCTTCATGATACCTTCACCTCCCCCCTTTTTTTCAGAATACCTCACGAACTATGTTGTTACTTTGTAGTGTACTGTTGTATATAAATATTGCTCTTGTGGAATATATAGGTTATAAACGCAACTATTTATTTCGCCGATAATTGAAGAATACAGAAAGGTCCACTTTCTCTTCATCCCGTTTAAAAGAAGGAGGAGAGGATGGTATTCCCGCATGAGCTTGAGAAATCGGATTGGCCGAATCTGGAATACCTCTCTCCTCTGTTCGTGAATTCGGGAAAGCAGGAGGTGTAGGTGCAGGTCTGGAAGATGGCGTGTCATAGTTGCTCTGCACAGAGACTGGACGGGGATTGATTGCACTCTGTCTCAGCTGTTCGATGTTTTTTTTTCTGATCTCTTCAAGGGATTGAGAAGGTTGGGGTGATGGCTGCGGGGATGGTTTTTGCTGTGGTTGTGCATTCAGGTATGCGCCGCGTTCTTGGCTGTTTTTGGAGATTTTGCTGAAAAAATCAAAGATCATCGTACCTTCTTCCATCGCTTATCACCTTTTTTGTCTATACTGTTTGTGTTTTTACTAGTATCAGTATACTAATATCGCTACTAATATTTAAAGGTTTCGATTATAAAAACCCAAAAAAAATAAAGAAAGAATTAGCTTTTCTTTCCTATTCTTTCAAACGCCCTCAGCACCTCGAGCGGCACTGCAAAAATCACTGTGTTGCTCTGATCAGATGAGATATCATTGATTGTCGAAAGCGTTCGCAAATGAAGCGCACCTGGTGCTCGTGCCAACGTCGCTGCGGCTATAGCAAGATTCTTTGACGCGATTACTTCTCCTTCTGCTTTGATTATGACTGCTCGCTTTTCCCTGTCTGCTTCTGCTTCTTTTCCGATGACACGTTTCATGTCCATTGGAAGTTCGATGTGTTTAAGTTCGACCATTTCGACCTTGATTCCCCATGGGTCTGTTGCTTTGTCTACTAATTCCCTGATTTTTGCTGAGACTTCGTCACGCTTGCTCAAAAGATCGTCCAGGCTGACTTCGCCAACCGCATTTCTCATGGTTGTTTGGGAAAGCTGTGCTGTCGCGTATTCGAAATCTTCCACATCGATGATTGCCTTTTCTGATTTCTCGACGCGAAAATAGAGGACGGCATTGACTTTGACTGAGACATTGTCTTTGGTTATCGCATCCTGGTCAGGCACGTCAACTGTCCTTGTCCGGATATCGACCCGCACCCATTTTTGGAATATGGGCCAGACAAAGCGAAGGCCAGGCGTCATGATACCCTGATATTTTCCAAGAGTGAATTTCACTCCACGCTCGTACTGGTTGACGACCTTAAGACCGACAATAATGTAGATTACGACAATAATTCCTAATATGATAATACCTGGTTCCATATGCTCACCCCTTTTTCATATAGAGGTTGGCAAGGTTTATAAAGATTACGCTAAGATGGGCTTCATCCAGAAAATGGTGCAGTGCCAATTTGTGAGCACTAATTAAATGTTCATCAGAGCCGACAAGGGTGCTCAGCAAATCACAAATTTGCTGGCAATTTGCCGACTTCGTCGACAAATGGACCTGTCCCTTACGGGGAATGTCGGCTATTGAAGAAATCGGCGAGAGGCGAACCTGGCACTGCACGCCGTCGGGCGAATTTTTGGATGAAGCCCGCTAAGATGCCTATTTATTGTGCTTTTTCTGGCAGCTTTGTCCTGCTGAGCGCGATATAGATGACTTGGGGATCCCATTGTTCAGAATTGAGCTGCTTGATGATCTCGCCATCACTTCTTCCCTGCCTGCGAAGCTCGATGATTTCCTGGCGGACAAGGTCGATGAATTGGTACTGCATGTCCAATGACAAATCCTTTGGCTTCTTGGAAAGGACGGGAAGGTTGATTTTCGGTTTTAGGGAGATTGTCTCTTTTGGGAGTTCCATGGTTGCATCAATCTTGACAGTGTCTGGATTGTTCTCCTTCTTATAGCGGAACCATTCCTGATGCATCATGATGAATTGCCTGTCATAGAAGAGGAGAAGCGTCACGACAAGTGTCCCGAAAAGGAAGATGAGCGGCAGGAATGGGTTGGGAATGTAAGCGCTTGCCTCGTCAGCAGCGGCAAGGAAGACGAAATCAAGGAATAAGACAAAAAGCAAAGGAAAAATCTTTTTCATGCGTTATTTCTAAGAAACAACTCCTATTTATAGGTTACGATTTTGGTATACTGGCATCCATAAAGAGAAATCGGAGCTCAGCCAACGGAACCAAAATCGGAACACAGCTGACTGCCTACGGATGCTGCTCTTCCGTGATTATCAATCATGGGTAATTTTTGAAATTTTTCTATCAGGGAATAGATATCTTCAGAGTTTATGACTGCTCTTTTCTCTTTTTCAGATCAATCTTCAATCTCACCATGTCATGCATTCTCTTCAAGAATTCATACTTGTCTTCCATTTTCATGATGTCTGTATATCCTTGGGCGATGAGGTTGAATGCGAATGGCGAAGGCACGTCGACAAAGGTCTCTTCGACAGCGATTGTTCCAGCGCTTATGCCTGTAATGATTTTTATCGCGTTCTTGATGTCCATGACATCCTCGAGAACCTCGCGCTTGGCTTCTTTTAATATGGGAAAATCCGGCGAGATTTTCTTGACTGCGGCAATAAGGAGTCGTGATGACAACTGCTGTCTGGATACTGATTTTTTGTTTCCTTTGTAGTTTTTCAGAATCATCAGAGATCGTGCTGCGCAGTGGCGGAACCGTCTGCCGAGAACTTCAGTCTTTTCAAGTGACAGCTCAACTATTCTCCGAAATTCCTCTGGCTTGATGAGTAGAAGCGCTCGCTTTGCCTGGACTGGTTTTGTGCTTGCCAGATAGAATCCGTTATCGTTTATCCCGATCTCGCAATCTCTTCCCGTCATCTTTGAGACGACAAATGCGCAGGCTCTGGAAAGAACGTCATTCACCCGCCTGCCATAGAGCGTGTGGAAGATGAAATAGCGCTTTCCTCTTTCCTGGAAATGCTCGATCACAATCCGTTTGTCATGCGGGATCTTGGTGTATTGGTATTGCATCTGGAGGTATTCCAGGATTGCTTTCGCGCCGAATGCATCGACATGCAGGTAAGAGTTGATGAAATCAAGGATCTCCTTTTCGCTTGTTCCTGATTCAAAGTGTTCATCCATGAATCGCCTGAACTTGCCTATCTCAAGGGCGAGTTCATAAGAGAGGGGAAGCATCTCAGAGAACCAGGAAGGAACTGTCGGCGCCCGTCCGCTTGATGCCTTGACAAATGCGGTGAGGCCTTGCGCGTACATGAATTCATAGGTCTGGCCGCCAAGGACAAAGACGTCTCCTTTCTTGAGTTTTTCAAGGAATGGCTCTGCTATTGTTCCGATACGAAATTCCTCTCCGCCCCGGGTCCATATCTTCACCCGGACATTTGTCTCATCAGGAATGGTTCCGACATTGGTCATGTAGAGGACGCGGGCGAATTTTCCTTTCTTGCCGATCTTTTGTGTCTCTTCATCAAACCAGATCTTGCCATAGACGCTGCGTTCTTCTAAGCTTGCGTACTGGCCGGCAAGATACCTGAGTACCTCGATATAATCTGCGTATTCAAGATTCCTGTAATTATAGGATCGTTTGATAAGAAGGAACACGGCATTGACATCGAGCGGTGCCGGAGATGCGACAACGGTTCCTACAATAGCTTGCGCAAGGACATCAAGGCAGTTCTCTGGGATGGAGATATTGTCGATCTTTTTTTCAAGCGCTGCCTTGAGAAGCACGCTTCCTTCAATGAGGTCATCCCGGTCAAGTACGATGATCCTGCCTTTTGATTCGTCATGCAGGCGGTGGCCGCTTCGTCCTATCCGTTGGAGTCCTCTGGATACTGATTTTGGGCTTCCGAGGAGGATGACGAGATCGATGTAGCCGATGTCAATGCCCAATTCGAGGGATGTTGAGGAGACGACAGCTTTCAGTTCACCATTTTTAAGCTTGTTCTCGATCTCTATCCGGAGCTCTTTTGAAAGGGAGCCGTGATGCGCGCCTATTCCTGAGGTTATTTTTACTTGAGTATCAAGCGCTTTCTTGATGAGTTCGTCTTCTTGTTCTATTGTCTGCAGGTTGTCTGTCGCATCGATGGAGACTCCTGTATATTTTTTTGGGAAGCGCTCTTTGAGATGGTGGACGACGCGCTCTGTTCCTGCTCTCGTGTTGGTGAAGACAAGGGTTGTCCGATGGTCCTGGATAAGGGAGTCGAGAAGTGCATAAAGGGAGTCTTGGGTCTGATTGAAATCAGTTGTGATGAGGCTTTCAACTGGGGATAACACACGAAGATTCAGCCTTTTCGTGAAGGAGACATCAACAATCTTGCAATCACGATACGTGGAACTGTATGGTTCTGTTATGCCGACGAGAAATTTTGCTACTTCTTCGATTGGTGCTACTGTTGCTGAAAGCCCGATCCTGCAGGGACTAGAGAATTCCTGGAGGCGCTCGAGCGTGAGCGAGAGGTGCACGCCGCGTTTTGAGTCTGCAAGCGCGTGGATCTCGTCAATGATGACCCATTCGATCTTCTTGAAGTATTCGCTGAATCGTTTGGTTGAAAGGACTATTGAGAGGGATTCTGGTGTCGTGATGAAGATGTGCGGTGGGTGTTTGAGCATGGCTGCCCTTTCTGAAGCAGTGGTATCGCCTGTACGAACACCTATACGTATGCTGAACTTTTTTCCTGCAAGCTTTTCCAACTCTGCGAGTGGTTCTTTCAGGTTCCTTTCTATGTCTCGCGCTAGTGCCTTGAGCGGGCTGATATAGATGCAGTATGTGCGATCTTCAAGAAGTCCTTCTTCAGAGAGATTGATAAGCTCATTTAATATCGAGAGGAATGCCGAGAGTGTCTTTCCTGAGCCTGTCGGGCTTGAGATGAGGGTATTTACGCGATGCCTGATGTTGACGATCGAAAAGCGTTGTGGCGGACTGAATTCCTGGAATTTTCCCTTGAACCATGTCCGAACTAATGGATTGAGCTCTTTATAGATCTGCTCGTCTGGATAGGGTTCTGTTTGGAATTCGATCATAGACTACAGGAATGTATGTATTTATTTTTAAAATATCCCAAAGAATAATATCGATTTACCCTGAGAATTGCATAGTCTGGTTTATTTCCCGTTAGCCGTCAGCTGCGTTCCGATCCCTTGTTGTCTACACGGTCGGCTGTATGAATGTCATAAACCACTGGGCGAACAATTCCAATGAATAGACTTTTGATGTTGTGACTGCGAGGATGATTATCACAAGTACAGGCACAAGAACAACGATCGCTGCTTTGGTCAATGTGACTTTCCTGACAACTTTCGTCACATAGATCGCCATGATGATCTGCCAGATACCAACAAGGGAGCTTAAGATGAGGCCGACAAACGGAAGGATCGCGAGGATGTTCCAGAAATACATATGGGAATACGTGCGGTAGTAGGGTGCGAATGATCCTTTCCCTCCGAGGGATTCTGAGAACAAGTATAGGACAGCAATGCCGATGAAAGAGACAATGAGGAAGAGCAAAGGCCCTCCAAGAATGATGAGCGCAGGCATTTGAGGAAGAACCTGCATGGTGCCGACAGCAAGCGCAATTCCTGCGAGGATGATAAAGACAATCCCCCATCCTGTTGCGTGCTTGTCTTCTGAGAGAGAGCGGATGGCTTTTTCATCCAGTCTGAACATCTTCAGGGAATGGTAAAAGCTTGATTTGAAAGACATATAACCACCTCAAAGATATCTTGAATGTTCTCATTTAAATACTTTACCGTTGGTAGCAATAGATGACAAGAGAAAGAGAATTCAATCTGTCTGGACGTTTTTCAGGCTGATTTCCTCGCCAGATATGATGCCTGGCGTGCTGCCGCAGACAGGGCAGAGGATGGTTATCTTGTCTGGAGCCTTTTCCAGGATCGGTGTCCCATAGAAGCCGCAGACGCATTGGACAAGGGCTCGCTTGGGAATGATTGTGATGTCCCAATCAGTCATTTTCTTGAACAGGTCCTGCAATTGGTTGTGGGTTGTAGAAACAAGCTCTCCCACTTCGAGCGTGATAGACTTGACAGTGCCTTTGGCTTTTGCTTCTGTCACCAGTCCTTGGACTACTGAGTGTATCATTTTCAATATGACATGCGCTTTCTCATATAAAAATGTTGTGACAAAAAGTTAAGAATTCTTCAGTTCATCTTTGATGACCTTTTCCACGCGGTCAAAGCTTTTTGGCCCGACGAGCGGAACTCCGTTGATGAAAAATGTCGGCGTGCCATAGACACCAGAGGATCTTCCTTTTTCCATGTCTTCGAGGATGATTGCGCGTGTGGCATTGTCTGCGATGCAAGCAGAGAATGCAGTCATGTTCTGGCCAACATCTATGGACGCGATCAAGGAAGGTGTGAGATTGGCTTGATAAATGTATAGTTGTTCTTTATACAAATCAAAGAGGCCTTGCTGGCGCGCACATTCAGCGCCGATAGCCGCATGCTCACTATATTTGTGCGATTTTATAGGATAATAAAGAAAGTAGAATTTGATCTGATCGCCATATTTTTCGCGGATTTCCTGGACGACTGGATCGGCTTTTTTCGTGTAGTGACAGGAGAAGCAGCCGAATTCGATGAAGGTGATTGGCGCAGTCTCAGAACCTACATATAGTTCGTCTGAAACGTCTGGCGCATGCAGGGGGATTTCGGTCTGGTTTCCGGCGGAATATTGCCGTCCTCCGTTGAAGATGCAGAACTGGTCGCTTTCCGGCCCATTGCAGTTCCCATACTTTGCATAATTGTACAGGCCGTATCCGATGGCAACCATGCTTGCGACAAGAAGGATGAGGAAGATCCATGAGAAGACCTCGAAATATTTGTAGAGGAACCTGCCAGATTTTTTGCTTTTGCGCATGACCTTTCCAATGAGTTGGCTCTTGAGCCTGGCATCAAGGTTGGTCCTGCACTTCCTGAAGGTAATCCTTCTAAAGACACAGTCAAACGCCTCTATCGCGATTTTCCTATAGCTCGCGCTGAAAATGCCAAGGATTCCAAAAATGATAAGCGCAATAATGCAGAGCATCAGCTCACAAAAAAGGTCTTCCTTTAAAAAGATTTTCTATCCTGCAACGGGAACAGAAGCCTTAAAAAATCCACTACCGTCAAGTTTATATACTAGCTTTGCATCTTTCCCTAGTAAAGCATTACCGAGGTGGTCGTGATGAATACGCGTTATTTTTATATCGTTGCAATTGTTGCCATGCTTGTCGTTACCGCATGCCAAAAGGAGACACCTGCACCTGCAGGAGACACAACAACAAATACCTTTTCTGATTGCGATTCCTATTGCAAGGCACAGCCCCGCGCCCAGTGCGTTGGCGAGTGGATGAATTCTGGAGAATACCCGGACTGCACGTGCAAATATGAATGCGCAACTGAAGAAACAACAGCACCTGTTACTGAAGAGCCTGCAATTGTTGAAGACAAGTTCAAGGTAGTCTCATCAGACGAGCAATTCTATGTCCAGGTCGGTGAGGGTAATGAGGTCACAGCAGGGTATGTAACATACAATCCTGGAACTGATAATTTGAATGATGCTGATATCGCAGATAGAGTCATTATTGGCGGTCCTGGAATTTCTGATGTCGCAACTGCTGAAATCTACATGAAAATAGGAACAAATGCTCCCAAGTTAAAAGCGCTTATGCATAAGGTCACCGAAGGCGGCAAGACTGTTTTTGACAGTCCATTGCAATCCGGCGAGCGGGGCATTTTGACCTTTAAGCTCTACGACGCATCAGGAAAACTCATCTCACAGGACCTGGAGATTGGAATCATTCCTGAGATTGTGTAAATTTTTTATTTTTTCTCTTATTTTTTAGCTAATAGTCACTTTAGTGTAGTAAAAAATGGATACCTTTTTAAAGATAAACAGCCTTCTTCTGAGTTGTTTCCATGACGACAAACAATAGTTCAGATGAGGAATATGATTCTGACCATAGTGCATTTGATCTCGCTTATGAAACTCCTGGTGGACTTGATCCGTACCTTGCGAAGGTGGATGGGAATGTGGGTAATAAGCTGGGCGAGCTTATCAAGGCATGTCTGACAGCAAAAAACTTTCACTATAAGAAGATGTTTAAAATGTTCGAGGAGGCCACGATATATGTCTGAAGATAATATCCGATCGCAGATCACCCACATTCTCTTCGACGTAGATGGCACTCTCTATGACAAGAATAAGGAGTATGTCTCTGGCAATGGGACTATCATGGATTCTCATGAGTTTTTCAGGTATGGGGCATTTATGTGGCGACTATCTGGACTGAAGCTGGAAGATGCTTCTGGTATGATTGTTGCTGAGTATCAAGGATTGGCAGAGACGAGAAAACTTCGTTCGTGGATTGATGCAGTGCCTGTAGAAATCAAGCGTTTATATGCAGGATTTTTGCAGCAGTATGGCTCCAATGGAAATGTGTTTCATCATAGGTTCGGTACATCAAAGTCTTTTTTAGCATGTCTCTTGGAGCATATTGACTTTGGTTCGCTCTTATGTCCTGATGACGAGACTATCTCAGCCATCAGTCACCTGAAAGAACAGTATCATCTGGGGATCATCACGAATGAGACCTATAAGACGACTTGTGCCGTCATTTGCGCTTCAGGTCTTTCTCTTGACGACTTTTCCCTTCCAACAGGAACGAATTATCCTGTTTTTTGCAGGGAGACTGGTGTTGCAAAGCCTAATCCTGCGTCATTTCAACATGCTATTGATGTTCTATCTATTGATCCGGGAAAGTGTGTCTATGTTGGTGATAGTGTTGAGAAGGATGTCTTGCCTGCCAAGGAAGTGGGAATGCGACCAGTGTTGATAGTCTATGGACAGGATATTAAAGAAAGAGACAGATATGTCCAGATTGGTTATCTATCTGATTTGGAGCGATTGCTCAAGGGGGACCCTCATGGGTATTGATTTTTCACAGGCAATTCTTATAGGAGAGAAGGATAATTATGTTTTTGATGGTCTTATCTCTTCTTCTGGATCCCAGGGAAAAACTATGAGATTCCGTAGTCAACGAACTAATATTCCTGTGGTTTTCAAATGGTATGAACCTCATGAAAACAAGGGTTCAACTCAATTTTCAAAAGGTACACCAATAGCTGAAGCTCATTACGATTCTTGGCTTAATGAGAAAGATTTCTTGAATAGGCTATCAGTCATTGCTGGGATTGGTGAATTTTATCAGGCTCATAGAAACGATATCCATATAGATGTACAAAATGGGATTGTACATTTTCAAGGCGAGAAATTACCCACAATGACATTTTGCAGGCAGGCAATGAATGATGGAGACCTTACAGCAAAGATTGATGCCTCAACTACAGTTTTTCCTTTTGTTGTTGATAAAATTGTGGATATTATGGATGTGTTCTCAGGTAAAGTCTTTCCTCCAGTATTGAAATCTGGACGGCCAACTGCAGATTTTGCTAATTTTTTTTTTGATGATGCTTTGGGATTAAGTCCTGTTTCAACATATATTTCTGGACGTACTCTCGACAAGGTAATATGCGAACCCTTTTCTGAAGAGTATAAGGTTAATGTTAGTAAGAATCTTCTTGAGTCCGTATCTATTTTGCATTGGTTCGGGATCATGCATAGGGACATAAAGCCTGAAAATGTGATTATCCGCGATGACGGTAAGGTGTTTCTTGTGGATTTTGGTATTGCACAATTCTTTTCTGTCTCTGACCGTCTTGCTTATCACGCAGGTTTTCCTGAATCAAGGGTTGCAGATACACAGTTGAATAGATCTAATGTAATCTCACGCTCTATGTTTGGCTCTCGCTTGTTCAGCAGCCCGCAAAGCCTTTCGGAAAATACGGCGAATCCGTCTGATGATATGTATTCTGCAGGCCTTCTGGCAGCTGTCCTTGTATCGGGAAAACATCCCTATCTTCCAGTCAACATGAGTTTTTCTGATTATATTACAATACCTGCAGAAGAACGAAAAGGATTGCATCGAGATTTGAAGAGGTTATTGACTGATGATCATGAAAGAGCAGGATTGGAAGCTAAGTATATAGCATTTGTTAAGGAACAGAGTAGTTTTGTCTCTGAAATTAGTGATTTATTTCATTTAGATCCTGATGCCCGTCCGAGCAGGTTTTTGCAGGTGATGGATAGGCTTGGTATTCCTTTGCCTGATTTTCCTCCATTTGCAGATTATAAAGAATGTGATGAGAGTCAGATTACGTATCGGCCGAGATGCAAGAGTGAAACGCAAATTTTTGAGAGTCTCAAGAAAGTCACCTTCGGTGACAATTCCTAATAGTTGGCACTAATCCAATCCAGTAATTCTCTTTGGATTTTAGGTGGTTCATCTGGCGGTTTCTTGCAATACCACACAAATGCGAGCTCACCATGACAAAATGGGCAGT
>JBDRSD010000034.1:0-9176 GCA_043825215.1 Nanobdellota archaeon | reverse complement strand
CAGAGAAGAGTGTTGTCAACGACTCACCACCAACACATTTAAATATGAGGTAATTAAAAAATGTAACGGACAGAAACACGAGCTTTGCAGAAGAAGAGAAAAATCTTCTTCTCATTGCTTAAGAAATCTTAGAGAAATTTTATAAACATCCGACTTTAGCTACACGACATGCTAAGAGTAATATTTGATACGAATATCTATGGATTATTATTAATAGAGAAAGATGCAGAGGAAATAATAAAGAGAATAAATGAAGAAAAAGATTTTATTGTTTATGGGTACGGACTAATCAGAAAAGAGATCAAGGATATTCCTAAAGTTACGAAATTGAGTAAAAGAGTGAGAGTTCAGTTATTGTCTTTATATGATAAGATAACTGGGAAACATTTTCTTGAACACTCAATTATGATTACAAACCTTGCAAGGAAATTTTATGATGCATATAGGAATTATGGAGGGATTTACGGGTGGAATACAAGTATCCGGGTGGATTTTATGATAGTTGCTTGTGCAAGCTATAACGGGTTAGATGTTGTTTATTCTGCTGATAACAAAACACTATTAGGCAAAGCAGCTTTAAAAGCGTATAATCACATTAATCTAAAAGAGAACTATAGAACACCAAATTTCCTAAGATATCACGACTTGTTAAGAAAGTTCAAAGATTAAGATAAGTTATGAACAGTCGTTGTTGCTTTAATAAACTTGTTTATTTCCTTAATAAACTCCGGATCTTTTTGAACCTCGCTTATAGATTCAACTACCTTTCCACACTTTACAGAAGCTCTAAATTCTCTTTTCATAATTAGAATATAATTATCACATATTAAAAGTTTTTCCTTTTATCAAGGAACAGGCAAAAAACGAGGCTTTCCGAGCTTTATCCATTGAAAAAAACCCTCTTAAGCCAGGCTTTTGAGGTCGTGAATTTCGCATAACACCGGAAATTAACAAAGTTGAATTCTGAGAGCTGTAGCGAGGCAGGCAAACCAGCCGGAACCCACGAAGAAAAAATTTGGACGGAGAAAAATGAGAAGGAAATCTTTAGGGTAGATGCTCATTTTTCGGAGTCGGTTAAGCCTTGTTAAAATCATCGACCTTACGCAAGTATCGGTCGACCGACGAAGCCCGAAGGTCTGAGGAGAGTTATGACGCAGGGGCAACCCATCGTCCAATCCAATGAGCCAAAAGCGAACATCAGGGACAACAGTCAAGGGGTACACTTTGAAAATTAAACTCTAGATACATAAATTTATATAGTTTTAAGCTCTAATCAACAACATGCCTAAGAAAAATAATTTTCATTTCGAACTATGGTCTCTCATAATGTCTCTGGCATCATTAGTGGGTGTCTTATCATTTTTCATAATATCTTTAATAGGATTTCCAGAAAAAAATTTTAACTTCCCAGAAAATTTATTATTGACATTAAACATTCTTTTAATTGTTCTTTTATGTCTATCTTATCTTTTTGCGATTATCTCCATCATACAAAAAATTCGCCATAAAAAAGTTGATATTTGGATGGTTCTGGTTAGCCTAATAATTAATTCTCAACTAATATATATCGCGTTAGTAGCAATGTTATCAATAGGTTCAACCACTGGCGGATCATTCTAACATCTATTCGTGTGCCCCGAGCAATATTTCACTTTACCACCCCATCATATGTAGTCCGAAGTTCTTTGTCCGTTGGAAAAAGAACTTTTTCCACAGTGGTGGGGTGTTATTCCTATTGAGAATGTCGAATGGATTCCGTTCCCAAATACTCTTGCTTATATTTTATTGGGCAGTTTCCTGCCGGAAATATATAAGAGATCTTATCCTACCCATCACGTTCAATTAATTCAGATCCACTTCTTCTTCCTGAAGAAGATGAGCATGACTATCGCGACAAGCATCATTACCCCCAAGATGAAGAAATATCCATGGGGCTGCTCAAGCTCAGGCATGTAGCGGAAGTTCATCCCATAGACACCTGAAAGAAACGTCAAGGGGATAAATATCGTCGAGATGATTGTTAGCACTTTCATGATCTCGTTCATCTTGTTGCTCACGCTTGACAAGTAGATGTCCAGCATGCTTGACAGCGTATCACGCAAGGTCTCGATGGTATCGATCACCTGGATGATGTGGTCATAGACATCGCGAAGATATATTAGGGTCGATTTCTGGACGAGATTCGTGTCACCTCTCTCTAGATTTCCCACGACCTCCCGCAATGGCCAGATGGATTTTCTGAGTTCTATCATCTCGCGCTTTGCGATATTTATCGTGTGGAGCACTTCTTTCTTCGGGTTTTCCAGAAGCTCGCCATGCATATATTCGACACGCTCGCCGAAATTTTCCAGGATGATGAAATAATTATCCACTATCGCATCGATCATCGAATAGGTCAGGTAGTCGGGCCCTAGCTTTCTTATCCTTCCCTGCTTGTTCCTCAGGCGCAGCCGGATCGAATCAAAGACATCCCAGTCATCACTCTCCTGAAACGAGATCACGAAGTTCTTGCCAAGGATAAGACTGACCTGCTCAGAGACTATCCTGTGCTTGTCCTGCAGGTACGAGAACATGCGTAAGACGATGTAGACATACGCGCCCATGTCCTGCACCTTCGGGCGCTGGTTGGTGTTTAAGATGTCCTCCAGGATGAGCGGGTGCACGCCGAAATGGTTGCCGATCTTCTCGATCGTCTTCACATCATGCGTGCCGTCGATATTTATCCAGGTGATAGTCGGCGTGTTCTTGAAGGGGAAGCACTCCTCGATGTCTTTAACCTCCTTCTCCTCAAACTTCTTATCGCTGTAATCGATGACCGTTATCCGCACGGGACCTGGAAGCTTCTTTCCCACATAGACGAGAGCGCCCGGAGGAAGCCCTGCCTTTTTTCCTCTCCTCTGCACACTCGAACCAGTATGCTTCTGGGCAAAAAGGCCTGCCCCGATAAAGCCTTTTGCCTTGAAAATCTCGTCCACGTTCTTGAAGAAATTCTTGAAAAGGCTCGGCTTCTTATTATTCTGCACCACGATAGACTCCAGGACATCCCGTTTATAAAATTTGCGGCAGGCGAAACGCAAAAACGCGACAGAAGAAAGATTCTTGGTTTTTTCATTCCCGAATACTCACACATCTTTTTATACTCCTCGCCCGTGAAGTGACTGCATATGGCGATTCCAGAGCGATTGAGGGAAGTTGCGCGGTTCAATTCCATCCTGCGCGTCCTTGTGCAGTATGAGCTTGCCCACTTCTTTGACGCAAAGACATCCCGGAAACACCGGGACCCGGATCCTATCCGGCTGAGAAGAGCCATGGAAAAGCTTGGCGGCACGTTCATAAAACTCGGCCAGCTCCTCTCCCTTCGCCCCGACCTCATCCCAGAGCGCTACTGCAGGGAACTCGCAAAATTCCAGGACAAGGTTGCCCCATTCTCCCTCGCAGAGGCAAAGTCCGTCCTTTCTGCAGAGCTCAAGTCAAGCGCGAAACTCATCAACCTCAAGGAAAGAATCGCGACCGCATCCATAGGCCAGGTCTACAGGGCAGAGATAAAAAACCAGGAAGTCGCTGTTAAGATCATGCGGCCTGGAATAGAGCAAAAGACCGCTTCTGATTTGCAGCTGCTCTACCATCTCGCTGATTTTCTCAAGAAGAAGCATCCTGACGCAATCATCGACCCTGTCGAGATCTACGAGCAGTTCAAGATCTACACAGAGAATGAGCTCGACTACTTGAAGGAGGCAGGCAATATCGAAGCGTTCGGGAAGAACTTCGAGAAGACCCATGTCAGAATCCCTCACGTCTACTGGCACTTCACGACAAGAAGGGTCTTGACCATGGAATACATGAAGGGAAAGCCAGTGACTGACGCCCGCCTGACCAGGGCAGAGAAAGGCCGCATTGCAGAAGACATCGTGAACGCCATCTCCAAGCAGATATTCATCGACGGGCTCTTCCATGCAGACCCGCATCCTGGAAACATCATCCTCATGCCTGAGGGAAATATCGCATTCATCGACTTTGGGATCGTCGGCAAAATGAACGAGCGCATGAAAAAGGATCTCGCAAGCCTCTTCGCAGGGCTTGTCGTCAAAGACCTCGACGCCGTGGCAGACTCGTTCATGAGGCTCAACCTTCTCGACTCCCGAGTCGACCACGAGACATTCAAGTCAGACCTGACAAAGGCACTTGGCAAGTACTACGGAAAGGAGCTCAAGTCATTCTCCATGGGAGAACTCATCATGAACGCGATAGGTGTCGCCCAGAAAAACCACATCAAGGTGCCAAAGGACTACGTGCTCCTGGGAAAATCAGTCATAACAACAGAAGGCGTGTGCAGGCGCCTCTCACCAAGCTTCAACATCGTCGAGGCGTCCCGGCCGTTCGTCAGGCAACTGGTCAAGAAGAAATTCTCCCCGAAGGAGATGTACGCCTTCTCCAAAAAAAACGTGCCGAAGTTTGTGGAATTCATGGCAGCGCTTCCTGACAAGACGAACATGTTCCTCTCGGATGTCCAGGAGCTTGACGAAAAACTGAAGGTTCTCGATAAGGATATCGTGAAGGTAGGGCAGACCGTGAACAGGGCAGCAAACAGGCTCGTCATGGGCATCATCATCGGAGCGCTCGTCATCAGTTTCGCCCTTGTCGTCTCTGTCAATCCTACCTATGCTTTGGTTCTCCTCATCCTCGCGCTTCTCCTCATCCTCGATCTCTTCATCATGATCATCAAGGAACGCTAAGGAGGTGGAATCATGGACAAGCAACTCAGGAAGGCATTCCTCATCGGGCTCGGCGTGACCATCCTCACGAAAGAGAGGGTGGAAAAGGAAGTCAAGGCCTTCATGAAGGAGCATCGTATAACAGAAACGGAAAGCAAAAGGCTTGCCAAAAGGATCATCAGGGAAGGCGTAAGGCATAAGAAAGAGATCGCAAAAAAGATCCGTTCAATGGAGGAAGAACTGAAAACAAGGGTTAAAAATCCTTAATGCTCTATGCCACTTGTCATCACCTTTGACCTGATGAAGATCTCATACCCGCATACGCACACGAGAGAGAGATAGTGGGCATTTCTCACGAACTGGTCTTTCCACTTCTTTGAATGTGCGCTCTTGCACTTCGGGCAGATCTCTGCGATATGGTCTTCCAGTGTCCGATGCATTGAAGTGGAATAGGCATAAGCGCATCTTTATATGCATTCCTATTGCAGGATTATCTGGCAGTAGGTCAAGCGGTCAATAATAATTTCAAAGACCCATAATAATATACAACTACTTCAAGGCATCCTCAAAGGCGGCGGACGGACAAATCCTTCCTATGGTCGGATTTGTCCTTCGGCACCACCCCGACGGTACTCGGGAAACCCGGTAATTTGTGTTTGGTACCCAAACCCAAATGGACAACCCCTGGTGCCGCCGCGCCAAGGAGGATGCCATAATCTACTGATGATGGATATGTATGCTCTTCAATTTACACCTGGACAAAATATTTAAACTGGCGTGAAGTCATATCATGCAGATTCAGGAGAGATAACATGGGAATCATCAAACGCATCAGCGTCACCAGGGTATCCCGGCTCAAGCAATACCTTGACCAATTGAAAGAAGACATCCCGATACGGCAAGAGAAAGACAAGAAGAGAATCAGGTCGCTTCGCAGAAAGATCAAGCGAACGTTCATCAAGATGCGCGTCTTTTCCTGGACGCGAGGACTTTTCTATGTTGTCCTGTATGCGTCAATCGTATCAAATTTCCTCGGGGATTTCGCAACCCCTGAAGCGAAATTCATCGGGAGATTCGCCCAGCCATTCATCATCCTCTCGTCCATCATCGGCACAACCATATCCCTTTTTCTCGTGCTCATTTTCACAAAGGTTCTGAACACCTACTGGGAAGATGCCAGAACATATGCAACGCATCTTATCGCGATCTATATTCGAAACGATACCGTTCCTTCAAAGAAGCTTGATTCGTTCCTTGCGGAAAACGAGTGATTTGACTACTTTTAGATAGTGAAAAATAGGAATCTTTTTATACCAGAACTGACTCTTCACGCCATGCATGAAAAAGAAGTGAACCAACCGAGAAACATCTACACAATAGACGAACTTTTACAGGAGAATAGAACATTAAGAGAACATAATCTTCTATTGCAAGAACAACTGCAAAAAGAAACCGAAAAAGCTCGAAAAGATCATCTCACCAACGCGTACAACAGGGAAGGTCTTGAGCAAAGAATGAGGACAATCACAGAAGACTATAGCGTCATCCTCATCGACATCGACCACTTCAAGATCATAAACGACACCTACGGCCATGACAAAGGAGACGAGGTCCTTCGCAGACTTTGCAACCGACTTTTAGAAAACATAAGAAAAGAAGACATTCTTGTCAGATACGGAGGAGAAGAATTCATAATCATTATGCCTGGATGCGATGCAATCGCCGCACGACACAAGACCGAATATTTCCAAGACATCATAGGCACAGAAGAATTCCATCAAGGATTAGGACTTCCGAATGCCCTCACGTTCTCAGCAGGAATCGCATACGCAACAGCAGAAGAGCCATTCCATAAGACTATCAGCAAAGCCGACGAAAGACTCTACATAGCAAAAAAAACAAGAAACACCATCTGCTGCTAGCCATGAAAAAACACTATTTCATAATCTTCAGGAGCATATAATCAAGACGTTCGGCAACCTTCACCAATTCTTCTTCAGACGCGCCTTGCACAATAATACAGTTTCCTTCTGAAAAAAGGGCAGTCGCACTCCCTGTCCTGATCACCACGACAACAGTCGAATTATCGGCATCTTCGCAAGTCACGATCGGATAAGACTGATTGCCATCATAATCAGCAGGAGGATGCAATATCCCCGAGGGTTTTGTAGGAATATTCAGGATATTATACCTATCTCCTGTAATTCGTGAAACCTGCACTCCTGCCTGGACAGCACTGCTGTTCAAGTCTGGATCAACAGTGTAGACAATCGAACCGTTCTCGACAAACGACAGGTTCAAGATCTTATCCTCAAGACCCCGCTCAGCAGGGATCTTCTCAAGCTCGCGCGGGTGGTAATAAAACGGGATCCTGTTCAGGACATTGTTCTTTTCTATCTCCGTCACCCAGAACCGTCCCTCTTTTTTAAAGATGAAATTGCTGTACATGTCCTTCTCCAGCTGCCCCT
Organism: Nanobdellota archaeon; assembly: GCA_043825215.1. Taxonomy (GTDB): domain Archaea; phylum Nanobdellota; class Nanobdellia; order Woesearchaeales; family JAHJEM01; genus JAHJEM01. The sequence goes on along the minus strand of JBDRSD010000034.1, from coordinate 1,996 downwards.
TCTTGAGCGCTGCTGGAACGATGACGAGAAGCAGAAGGATAATCACAAGGGTGCCTACTGCAATGAGAAAATACCTGGTCGACTTCTTCTCCTGCATGATCTCTTCAACGATCTCCTCTTCAGAACCCTTGTCCTCAAAGACAACCTCTGGCTTCGCTTTTCGCTTCCGCGGCACTGCCATCATTGGCCTCCCACAACACCAAGATACGAATAGAGCAAAAGATCCCTTACCATGAAATACTGCTGCCCCTCAGCCCTTGCGACAATGCAATCTCCCTCCAGCTCAAGGGAGGAATTGGAAGAGGTGACGAAATAGACAACAGGAATCGTCGTATCAGCATCAGCACAGGTCACCACCGGAAGGCTTTCATAGCCAGAGGTGTTTTCCGTCACCGCAAGAAGAGTCTTTGTCGCAATCGCCTGCGAGAGCTCATAGCGCACCTGCTCGGCAAACTGGATATCAGACACATTAGGATCAAAGGTGAACACGATGAACTGCGCACTCTGCAATCGGGCAGGAATCTCAGGAGACATGTTCACGAACAAGACTTCTGAAGGAAAATACCGAAACGTGTACACCTGGTCATTGATCTTGAGCATATACATCCTCGTCACTGGATCGATGTCAAATCGGTACTTGCCATAGGAAAGGCTACCGCCAGAATCCGTCCGGTAGAGCGTGAGTTCTAGGACACTCATGACCATGATAAAGACGATAAATATGCCAAGAACAATCTGCACGGTGCGCTTGCGCTTATCATCCCTCTTCTTTCGCATGAAACCGGAAAAAACAAGAGAGCGTTTAAAAAGTTTTGCACAAGATTTAAAAACAGCAAGTGCCACAAACCAGAAGAATGCCAATGAGAAGAAAGAAAAAAAGGAGAGGACAGGCAGCATTCGAATTTCTCACGACTTACGGCTGGGCATTCATGATCATGCTCGTCATGATCGGCGCACTCTCGTATTTCGGGGTTCTCAGGACAGACATCTTCCTTCCCGAACGATGCATCTTCGAAGCAGGAATCACCTGCAGGGACTACCAGGCAGAAGTCGGAGGAAACCTCAAAGCAAAGCTCATCAACACCTTTGGAAAACCCCTGCAGATAATCAACACGACAATAGACTGCCAAGGAATCACAGGAACGTGCGAGCCCTGCGCCGTTGCCGATTCCTGGTGCAACCTCACCTACGGCTCAAACATCTGGCGCCTAGACGAAGAAAAAGAACTCATCATCACCGTCACCGGAGGGATAAAGACAACAGACAAGCCAAAGGCAAAGATCACCATCTGGTACAAGCAATCTGACGACTACTTTGACAAATCCACCAGCGGAGACATCTACCTGCGACCATCATGAAAACAACAAAAGGGCAATCCGCACTCGAATTTCTGACAACATACGGCTGGGCATTCATGATCATCCTCGTCATGATAGGAAGCCTCTCTTACTTTGGTGTGCTCAACATGAACACATTCATCCCGGAAAGATGCCAATTCGATAATGCATTCTCCTGCACAGACTTCACATATGAGATGGGAAGCCCGCCAAAAGCTCGCATGGCAATCGTGAACACGCTTGGCAAATCCATCAAATTCGTCAATACGAGCGCCACCTGCTCAGGAACAGCAGGAAGCTGCGAAACCTGCCAGGCACCAAACTGGTGCGATCTCAACACGACAACTGCTGGCGAGGATGCGACCTATTGGCTCCCTGGCGAGACAAGATACATGGCGCTTGGCGTTACCGGAGGGAGCAGCCAGGACCTCCTGAAGGTCAGCATGGAAATCAATTATATCCCTGCAAACCAATACTTCATCCAGACAAGCAGAGGAAGCATCTTCATCAAGGGATGACCGGCTGTGGGACAGAATTCTTTTTTAGTTGAGCCAGAAGAGGTTGTGCCAGAGTGTGGTGAGTGTTTCTGCTGTATCGATCCGTTCTGGTAGTTGTTGTGCGATTTTCCATCCCATGCGGCGTTTGTCTTCGGAAAATCC
>JBDRSD010000033.1:0-6329 GCA_043825215.1 Nanobdellota archaeon | reverse complement strand
ATTAAGAAGGAGAAGTTTGCTGACCTGGATAGGTGTCATTTCTCGCAATTTGCAGATTTTAGCCTGGTCTTTGAGACTGTGTATTTCATCAAATCCACTGATTACAATGTGTACATGGATACGCAGGAGAGAATCAACCTGGAGATTGCAAAGGAGTTTGAGAATGCGAAGATTGCCATGGCTTTTCCCACACAGACGATCCATGTGAAGAAGGGTTGAATAGTGATGTTGTTCTTGCAGCATGGGATGACTCGTCCACAAGCTTTAAATACCCCCCGATGTTAGTTTGCTGCAAGGTGGGATTGATCTATAGGCAGGAAAAGGATGGCTTCCAGGATTTTGTCAGGGCACTCATAGATTTATATGAAGTCATCGCTCCTATTGAGGAGGACCTGGTGCGATTTTCGCCTATTAAATATCCTTCTCAGATTTTCTTTAAGAAGAATGCATATTTTCCATTGAAGGAATATTTCTTTAGAAAGCATGAGGTCTTATTCACGTTTGATGGAAAAGGATTTGCCCAGCCAAAGCAAAAGACTCCGCCGAGAGTGTTTTTTGGCATGAGACGTTGTGACTTAAATGCGATTGCACATCAGGATCAGGTGTTTCAGGGGGATGTCCATGATCCCTATTATGTTGAGGCACGCAAGAATACCTTTCTTCTCGGTTATCATTGCGAGGAAGCACCCTCGAAATATTGTTTCTGCGGTTCCCTAAATCTAAAAGATTTTTTTGATCTTATGTATTATGAGCGAGGAGATCACTTTCTTGTGGAAGTGGGATCATCGCAAGGGGAGAAGCTCATAACGAAGTATCGCAGGTTTTTTTCGCTAGCAAAAGTTGAAATTACGAAAGAAGAAAAGAAGATTAAGAATGCGGCCCGCTTGAAAAAGTCTGATATTGCGAAGTTGTATGAGAATCCCGACTGGCAAAAGGGTGTGGAGATCTGCCTTTCTTGTGCAGCGTGCACAAATCTCTGTCCGACGTGCTATTGTTTTGAGATCCACGATGAGGTGACGACCAAGAATCCCTCAAAAGGCAAAAGGTTGAGGCAGTGGAGCAGTTGCCAGCTTCCTGAGTTTACGCGCGTCGCAGGAGATTATGTGTTTCGGGAGAAGCGTGAGGAGCGTTTTAAGCATCGTGTCTTTCACCAGCTCGAGTATTTTAAGGAGAAGCATGGCAATAGTCTTTGTGTGGGCTGTGGTAGGTGCATTGAGGGTTGTCCGACAAGGATTGATTTCGTTGATATCATTAATGATATGAAATAAGATGAAGAAGATGAAAGAAGGGAATAAATGGGGAACAGAGAATCCGTATCTGCCAAAGCCCTATAAGGTGCTGGAGTTTTTCAGGGAGACGCCTGATACGTTTACGTTGACTGTTGATATGGGTGTGAAGCATGATCCTGGCCAGTTTGTCCAGATGTCAATTCCCGGAATCGGTGAGGCGCCGATTAGTATTTGTTCTGATTCAGATAAATTCCTTAAGTTGAATGTCAGGGAAGTGGGCACGATGACTGAAGCTCTCGCAAGGCTGAAGATGGGTGATACTGTCTTTGTAAGAGGTCCATATGGCACAGGATATCCCATGCAGGAATTGAAGGGAAATGACTTGATCATCATTGGTGGTGGTTGCGGTGTGGCTCCATTGAAAGGAATTATTGACTATGTGGAAAATCACAGGGATGATTATAAGGATGTGCTCTTGTTCCTGGGTTATCGCTCGCCAAAGGATATCATTTTTAGTAGGGAGCTTGAGGCATGGCAAAAACAGTATAGGGTAAAGGTGACTGTGGATAAGAATGATCATGGCGAGTTCTGCTATAGTGCAAAGACCGGTTTTGTGACTGAAGCATTAAAGGCTGAGCCGTTGTCGAACGACAAGAAAGTGGTTTTCATCTGTGGGCCGCCAGTGATGATGAAGTTTGTCATTGGCATATTGAAGGATAAGGGTTTTCATGATGATCAGGTTTTCATAAGCGCTGAGCGTTTGATGTATTGCGGGATTGGCGCGTGCTGTCATTGCATGATCCATGGCAAGTTCACGTGCATTGATGGCCCGGTATTCAGGTATGATGAGATTTCAAATTTCAAGAATGATTAAGAAGAGATGAAAGAGAAAATGGTCGAAAACACAAAATTGGCAATGGGTTTTTACGGGATTACTGGCTGTGCAGGCTGTCTTCTCTCGATCATCTTCAATGAGGATGAGATCTTGGACCTGGTGAAGCTTATTGACTTGAAGGCTTTTCCGTTCATAAAGGAAGTCAATCCTGATGATTCGTTTGATTACGTTTTTGTTGAGGGGTTGGTCGCTAGTAAGGAGGATCTGGAGGTCATCAAGAAATTGAGGAATAACTCAAAATTCGTTGTCTCCCTCGGTGCTTGTTCATGTACTGGGTGTGTTCCCGCATACCGTCACTTTACACTTAAGGAGAACTATGAGCACCTCCTATACAAGAAGCGTGAGAATGTGGAGGATGTCGAACCGACACCAATTGATACCCACATCCGTGTGGATCATTATATTCCAGGATGCCCTCCTGATAAAAAGGAGATCTTGACATTCATAAAGGCAATCGTTCTCGGTAAGCATCCCCGCCCGTTTACAAGCCCTGTCTGTCATGAGTGCAGGAGAAACAACAACCAGTGCCTTTTGGATGTGGGAAAGCCCTGCCTTGGCCCGATAACGACAGGAGGTTGTAATAGCGTCTGCATCAATGGCGGCTTTGAGTGCTGGGGCTGTCGCGGCCCGACAAAGGACATGAACTTGCATCTCATGGTAAAGATTTTGAAGGATAAGGGCTTCGATGACAAGTTCATCATGGATCGGATGCGTACATTTGCCGGACTCAAGCTTCCCATGCTGGAAAAGGTCATGGAGGAAGTGAAATGAGTACGGGAACACGAGAGATCACACTGAATCATATCACAAAGATTGAAGGTCATGCGAGTCTCAACCTCAGAATAGAGGGAGGAAAGGTCACCCGATGCGAGCTGTCTGCTGTCGAAGGATCAAGGTATTTTGAAGGTATTGTCAAAGGCAGGCAGTATTTTGAGGCGCATGAGATGACGAGCAGGATCTGCGGGATTTGCTCTTGCGCGCATGTGGTTGCGGCAATAAGCGCGATTGAAGATGCCCTCGGTTTCACGCCAAGCGAGCAGACAAAGCAATTGCGTATTTTGATGACTCTTGGCGAGCGTATCAGGAGCCATGCGACGCATCTGTATTTCCTTGCCCTTCCTGATTATTTGGGTTATGAGTCTGCGCTTGCCATGGCTCCCAAGTTCAAGAAGGAGTTGCAGCACGCATTGCATCTGATGAAGGTGGGTAATGCAGTGATTAAGCTTCTTGCAGCACGAGAGCTCCATCCGGTTTCGGCAACTGTTGGCGGCTGGTTGCATCTTCCTAAGCAGGAGGATTTAGATAAACTAAAAGAAGATCTTATCGCAATCAAAACAGATGCGATTATGACATGTAATCTCTTTTTTTCCTTGAAGTATCCGCATTTCGAAAGTTCGGGTGACTGGTTTTCTTTGAAGGATCCTGAGAAGTTTGCGGTTCTCGAGGGAGACCTTGTCTCTGAGAAGATGAGTTTTAAGAAGAAGGACTATAGAAATTTCCTGCGGGAATATCATGAGGAGCGCTCAACAAGTAATTTTGTGGTGAAGAGCGATCATCGGTATATGGTTGGTGCACTTCCAAGATTAAATAACTCTAGCGGCCAATTAAGCCCTGATGCAAAGGTCCAGTTGCAAAGATCAGGAATATCTCTTCCCTCAAGAAATCCCTATCATAATGTCATTGCGCAGGCAATTGAGACTGTGCATTGCATTGACCACGCCATTTCCCTATTGGAGACGCTGAAGATCAAAAAGGAGCCTGTACCAATAATAAAACCGCGGGCAGGAACAGGCATTGGTGTCATCGAGGTTCCCAGAGGAACACTCTGGCATGAGTACACGCTTGATGGCAATGGCGTGATCACGAATGCGAATATCATAACGCCGACAGCGCAGAATCTCTTGAATATCCAAGAGGATATCCGCGAATTTATTCCAACAATCATTGATAAGGGCAAGGAAGAGATGGTGATAGAGATGGAAAAGCTCATCAGAAGTTATGATCCTTGCTTTTCCTGTTCAGCCCACTTCCTTGAGGTCAAATGGGTGTGACACTGTACGTGTTCGGGAATGAATACCTGGCAGAGGATTCCCTTGCAGCGCTTGTCGCAAGGCAGTTCAAGGATGTCCAGCTTGTCTATTGCAAGAGCCCGGATGACCTGCTTGATGCGGGTGATGAGATGGCGATCATTGATGTGGTCAAGGGAATTTCCGATCCGATACTGATAACTGATGTTGATCAGCTCAAGACGAGAAATCTGATGAGCCTGCACGATTTTGATCTCGGGTTTTTCCTCAACCTCTTGAAGGGTATGGGAATGGAAAAGAAGATAAAGATAATAGGCATCCCGGAGAAGGGTGATGCAAAAAGCATGTATGAACAGGTGAGAGCATGGATCTAGAAAAAAAGGGAATGTTGTTCATTGTCTTCACGGCTATTGTCTCTGGTATTTCTATTTTTATCAATTTCTGGGCAGTAAAGGGGTTTGATTCGTCTGTGTTTACGTTTTCCAAGAATCTCCTCGTCGCGATTTTTCTGTTGACAATCATCCTCGCATTTAGTATGTTCAAGGATGTGCGAAAGCTCTCCAGGAAGGATTGGCTTAAGCTCGCAGGTCTTGGTCTTATTGGTGGCTCAATTCCTTTCTTGTTGTTCTTCAGGGGAATACAGCTCGCCAACGGGTCAATTGCATCGTTTATTCATAAGGCGATATTTATCCCGGTGATTGTGCTTGCGTTTTTCTTTCTTCGTGAGAAGCCGAATAAGTGGATGCTTCTTGGAGCAGGTCTTCTCCTTGGAGGAACCTATCTTCTGGTCCTGCCAAAACTCGCTTGGACTATAGGTCTTATGTTCATCGCCATTGCTGTACTTCTGTGGGCTGCAGACAATGTATATGCGAAATATCTTCTGAAGGATATGTCAGGAACCCTTGTCGCATTTGGCAGGATGTTCTTCGGTTCTTTGTTTATGCTTGTCTTCCTTTTTGCGACAGGAAAAGCAGGTATGGTGATTGCCATGTCTGCTCAACAGTACCTCTGGATACTTCTGACTGGAGTTCTTCTCCTCTTGTTCGTGTTTTCGTATTACAATGGATTGAAGCACGTCAAGGTCACAACTGCGGCGAGCCTTCTCTTGCTCGGTCTTCCCATAACTGCGCTTCTTGATGCGATATTCAAGGGAACGGCAGTATCTCTTGCAAGTGCGATGGGAATTGTCCTGATATTTGCAGGCATTGTCTTGATAGCATTCTTGAGGACGACAAGCGAGGTTGTGGTGGCGCAGGATGGACGGGCTTAACCTTGCGATCCGGTTCTCGTACATAACCAATAGGTTGCACTATTGCGGTCCAAAGGATTCCCAGGATGTATTCTTGCGATATTTGGAAAAGAAAGATAATGCAGATAATGTACGGTCTTCGTTGAAGCGCTTTGAAGGCCTCTGGCCATACCTGACAGTGATTGCAGAAAAGCATGGTCTTGACCCGTTTGATCAAAGGGTTGTGGAGGCGTATTGGATAGGAAACGAACTTCTTGATGCCTGCACTAATGAGGATAACTGCGAGGTCATTCGACGGTTGATGAAGCGCGGCCTTCCAAAATCCATTGGTGAAGAGAAGATCAAGAAGATGTCCGATGGTCTTGTTCCGCATCACGTGTTTAATGTGGTATTCGTTGGTGTTGGAAACACGACTGGAAGCGTTCCTGTCACCCTGCAGAACATGAACAACTGCCGTCCCTCATGGGGAAAGGTCGTCGACGTGCAGGAATCGCAAGTCGTTGTCGCATCCCAGCAGATTGTCGTCAAGGAAAAGAAGTATGTACTCGAGCCTGATACAAAGACTGCGGTCTTTCTTCCAGAGATGCTCACCCCAAAGAAGGGAGATGTGGTCGCATTGCATTGGGGATTTGCGTGTATGGTGTTATCCCCTGGTCAGGTGCAGAATTTAGAATTGTATACTAGTAAAATATTGAAGAGCATAGTACCATAAATAATTATTAAGATTTTTCCTGAGAAAATTTAAATACGAGCACTCCCTTATTTTATGGATGGTAAGAATAAATCAATTATGTTTCTTCTCCCGTTTTGGGATAGGATTTAAGGATAACCACCTCCCTTTTGGGGAGGATGGAAACCCTCAATTGTGTGTTGAAGAATCTGTTTCCTTATGCGGGATTTAAAGTTTTCGTTCTTGAGAGCGAAAATCG
>JBDRSD010000032.1:0-16900 GCA_043825215.1 Nanobdellota archaeon | reverse complement strand
ATCGGATACCCGCACAGTGCCAATAAAGATATCCTGTCAGAGGTTGAACGATTCAAACTATTGGACACGGATCTTATAAAGGTGCATGAAGATAAGACTGGATATTGGATAGAATTCAAGATTCCCTGCAAGCATCTGAAGACGAACAAGAAAGGATTCTATTGCAAGATATATGATAAGACACGACCAAGATTATGCGAAACATACCCCTATAAAACCACAGTTGATTGTCCGCATAAGAAAAAATAGTTCTTCTTGCTGTTTAGCAGGATGAATGGAATTAAATATGATTATCAAAGATGATGATGCTGAAAAATTGGCCATGGCTGCAAGAGAATCGATCAGCAGTTACTGTTATTCAGAATGCAAAGCGCATTGTTGCAGAAACGGCTACTTATTGTTGACAGGAAAAGAAGTAGAGCTGATGAAAGGCGCGAATAAAGAGAATCTGCAGATCATCCCTGTCGAAATAGAGAGTGAGAAAGGATTCGTGTTCGACTTGGGAGAAGGAGACGGCTGTCCAAACCTGATTGATTATAAGTGTACAATCCATGAAAACCAGAAGAGACCAAAAGCCTGTAAGGAATTTCCATTATTCATCTGGGAGAATAAAACGATTATGGTTACGTATGCATGCCCTGCGGTGAAAGCAGCCAAATTATACCCCTTCCTTGCAGAATTCAAGACTAGGGGGTATAAGTTAGTGTATATTCCTGCAAAGGATTGATATTCACTTCGTTGAGTCCTCCGCACTGGTTTCTGACGAGACGTAAGAAAACTTTTTAAAGTGTCCTGAAACTCAATACTCTTAGCGGGCCCGTGGTCTAGTGGCTATGATATCTCCTTGACGTGGAGAGGATCCCAACGGGCCAACTCGCGATTGGCGTCGCGTAGCGAGGGAGGACATCAACTTCGTTGAGTCCTCCGCACTGGTTTCTGACGAGACGTAAGAAAACTTTTTAAAGTGTCCTGAAACTCAATACTCTTAGCGGGCCCGTGGTCTAGTGGCTATGATATCTCCTTGACGTGGAGAGGATCCCCGGTTCGAGTCCGGGCGGGCCCAGTTTTCTCCAGGGAAATCAGAATGCAACTAATTGTCAGAAGAACAATCACCTCAAACATTCTTTTTGACGCTACTTTCAAGTGGTTAATATGGCAAAATTTATAAATGGTTCCGTGTTCTCATGAGAATCCAATTTGAGGAACCCATGACAGAAGCATACGCAATCAAACTGAAGACAAAAAAAGGCGGCAAGATCGACCCTGGAGCAGCATTCACTGCGCAAAGGACCACACAGAAGTATTTAGAGGAACTGCGAAGGACTCCGACTGTCACCAGGGAAACAGACGGCATCACTATCACAGGCAACTATACCCTTGAAGAGATCGAAGGGCTCAGTGAAAAAATCGCAAAAAGATTAAGCACCCTTGAAGTCACCCTCAGCGTCCCGGGAACAAGGGCAAAACCTGCGGGAAATCCGGAACTTACCCAACTTCGACAGGAGAATTCACAACTCACAAAAGACCTGGAAAAGGCAAGAAGCGATTATGCAACGCTTGAAGGCATGCTTGACGCAGAAATAACCATCTCAAAAGACACGTCCCGAGAAGAGAAATTCGCAGCAATATTCAAGGAAGAAGAAGGATCCCGCTTCACAGAGCTCGAAACGCTTTATGCCCCTGCAGCTGCAAAAGCAAAAGAACTTGGCATCAGGCTTGAATCAGTGCCAGACCTTGTGGAATCTGCACAAGAAGACTTCGCAGACACGCCAAAGTACCATCAGCTGCACGCAGAGAAGCGTGAAGTGGAAAAGGGACTCACCTACCTGCAACGCCATGCCCGCTCCCTTGTCCCTCACGCGAATGAGAAACTACGCGAAATAGACAGACAGATCCACATGCTGCGCCTTGAGCACGAAAAAGTCCAAGCAAATTCCACAGCACTTTCAGAGCTTATTGCACCACTCAAAGGAAAACACGTGCACATCCTCTATGATTTCATCTCGCAAAAGATCATTTTGCCGTGCAGCCATGACAAAAACACATCCTTTAGCCAGGCACTTCAGGCATATATCGAAGACCGGCTGCAACAGACCGGGACAGCATACGAGAAAAACGAAAAAAAGAACGGCACAAACTGCGTCATCTACTCCCTGAAAGAAAGACCAAGCCTGGATGACCTGTTCCTGTCCAGAGCACCATTCTCCAAACTCGGAATCACCCTGGGAATCGAGGTGCTCGGCTCCCGAACCTATGATCCATTGGAAGAGCCGTTCGAAACACGGGTGGAAGAAACATCACGCAGGGTAGCCAGAGCAATAACCCCAACAGAACCTCGCAGAGAAGCATCACCTGACGGAACTTATGACATGAACAAGACAGAAGACGTGCTTCACAAGGCAGACGATGCAGGATATGCCATCGTGCGAAAAGTTGTTGTGGATCATCTGGCAAAGATCGGGACAGCAACGCAAGAAAGCCTTGTCCAACATGCACACGTACTCTATGCCCTTTCTGAGAGTCCAGGAAACCATGTGACGTTTACTGACCTTAAAGAAAAGATAGAAGAATACTTAGGACGGCATATCGAAGGCAAGGAACTCACCCAATACAGAAACAGGATAATGGTGCTCAAACAGATGGGAATCATCGAACAGGCAGAGAAAGGAGCATACACCAAGAAATTCTAATCTTATCCTAATTCTTCTTCTCTTCTTTTCTGAATATCTGGATGAACTGCGCATACGCAGGCCTTGTCACGAAAACTCCAATAGTCGCACCGATGATCGTCGTCAAGGCAAACCCTCTCAGAAGGCCGGCTCCTGCATAAAAGAGCGGAATCATCGCAACGACAAGGGTCAAGTACGAACCCATGATGATGAAGAACGCGCGCTTCATGCGATCCTTCCAGTTCGAAGACTCCTGGGTATCTCCATGGAGCATCTCATCAGCGATCACTATCTGCGAATCAACGCCAGTCCCGATCGCGACAATGATTCCCGCGATTGCCGCAAGGTCAAGATTCCACCTGATAAGCCCTGCAACACCCAGGATGATTAGCCCTTCAGAGGCCATGGTGATTACAATCGGCACGGCAACCGTCCAGACCCTATACCTGACAAAAATCACCACAGCAACCGCAAGCACAGCAAAAAGCCCGACAATGATCGCATTTTTCGTAAACTCTTTTCCGAGTGTCGGGCTGATCGAATCAGTCTTGACAATCTCCAGCTTCACCGGCAGGCTTCCAGTCTTAAGAATTGTCTGTAGGCGCTTCATGTTATCAAGCGCTGCGCGCATGGCTGCTTCCTCTGTCTGGCCAGCACCAGGCCCGGAAATCTCAATATCTGTGAGCGGGTTTCCCTTAAAGACAGAACTCACCCGCAAGGAATCCACAAGGCCATCATCCAGATACAGATCAAGAGACTCATTCAGATAGGATTGGCCGTTCTCGGTAATTATCGGAAGGTCGCGCGTCGTGTCAGCCTGCCTTTGTGCAGCCTCAGCGCTGATGGTTATCGAAAAGCGGAATGTGCACACCCACTGGCCATTCCCATCCTGGCCGCAGCCACCAGTCCGTGAGTCAATTCCTGAACAGTCTGCAGAAAGGCAGACGTAGGGGATGTCGTTCTTCCCGCCGATGAAGACTGTCTCATGGCCGATCTTCGCCTCAAACTTTCCCTGCTCCTTCAGGAGGTTGATGATATCCCCCCTGTTCAGCCCGGCGATCTCAACCGCGATATAGTTCTGGCCAGAAAGATCCTTTGTCGGCCTGACCGTGATGTCAGAGAGGCCGAAGATGTTCAGGCGCTGGCGGATGTTCTGCACGACAAGCTCGATCTCCTCAGGGCTCGCTTTTTGCTCTGGCTTCAAAAGGACACGCGTACCTCCCGCAAGGTCAAGCCCCAGGCCGAGGTTACTTGTCGGGCGCGGATAGACATTGAAGCCGAGATCCTCAACCCCGATTACTTTTGTCTCAATGATCGGGCGCTCTTCAATTCTTGTCACATTCACGGTCTCATTCAGCCCCTCAAGAAAGACCTCCTCAGTGACGTTGTACTCTTCAGTCTCATTGAGGGTCGTGTACTGGTACTTCGGCTGCACCATGAGCCTGTAATTTTCCGCATTCTTATTCGTGCGGACCGTGATATTCTGAAACGGCTTAAATGATGATGTGATTCTCGCATAGTCAGTAAGGTCATTCACTGGCTCATTGTTGATCGAGAGGATGACCTCCCTGCTTCTCGGCGGAAGGTTCGGGTTAAGAGAAAAGGATGGTTGCGCAAGGGCGGCGGACGAGCCATTCGCGATGTTTCGGATAGTGACGCCCTTCTTGTCAAAAGACGGGTTGATCGCAACAACAGAGAGGATGAGACATACAATAAGTATGATGATCCGTACGTTCTTGAACAAGATCTTTGCTTTACCCATGACACATCACTTTTTCAATTTCTTCTTCTCCATGTACGTCCAGAGCAGGGACACATTCTGGATATAGGTGAAAATGATATCAGCAATCAGCCCGATGAAAAGGATCGTGAAGATCTGCCTGAGCACATCAGACTGGCTGACAAACATGCCAATCAGGACAACAGCAATCGCTGCAACAGTCATCGTAAGACCAGTTTTCATCGCACTCATCGTCCGCTCCAGATAATCCCCCTTTCCTGCCTTGAGAAGGCGGGTAGTGAGCAGGATGTCCGTATCCACAGAATATCCGATAAGCATGAGAAGCGCAGCAATACCTGCAGTGCTCACCTTGATCCCCAGAAGATTAATCACCGCGACACAGACGATCATGTCCGAAAGCGCAGCAGCAATGACAGCCATGCTCGGCCAGAATGTCTTGAAGAGCAGGAAGATGACAATCGACATGAACACGAATGCAAGCAACAGTGCGAGAAGCACCTGGCGGAAAAAGCCCTGGCCGAGATTCGCGCCTATCGTCTCGACAGAATACTTCTCTTCCACATCAGGAACCCAAACTCTGAGAGCGCCAAGAACATCGTCTAACGAGACGTCTACCGTAGTCTCGACAATGATGCCGTTCGTTGTTCCGTATTCTGATAACGCCCGGACATTGATGTCTGCCTTTGGAAACTTTCCCCGAAGCGTTGACTCAATCTGCTCTGCATTCAGACCTGGCTCAGTCACAGTTATCGTCTGGCCGCCGGTCAGCGAGATTCCCTTGCTGATGAAGCTTCCTGTCGTTACCACCTGAAAGATGATCACGCCTAAAGAGAGCACCAATAATATGATTGGGATGATCATCAATCTCTTGACATTCTTGTCATAAAACCTAGAGAATGGACTCTTATACCCTCGCAGAGCAACTACGTGCTCCTTTCTCTCTTCCTGCTTCAAAGGGACAATAGGCTTGTCAACAAAATCCCCCCTTTTGAGAAGACGCCTCTCTCTTCTCGTGAGCTTTGCCATTCCGAGTTGGGTTCAATAATCATTTAAATAGGTTGCGGTGAGTCAGGACTAACAATTGTTCTAGTACTTTTCTTACTCTTCACGTTTATCACAAACTTTAAATACATGTACATGTACATGTATATGTATGGGAACCAAAGTCATCTCAATCATGGACGACGCCTACGAACTTCTTGTCAAAAACAAGAAACGAAACGAAAGCTTTTCTGAAGTCATCCGGCGACTGATCCCTAAAAAGAAAAACATCACCGAGTGCATCGGGCTCTGGGCGCAAATGAAGGACGAAGAGATAACAAAGATGAAGAAAGACATCGCAAACTTTGACAAGAAATTTACCCAGGAACTGAACAAGAGGACAGCATGAAATGCCTTGACACAACTTTTTTAATCGATCTCCTGCACAATGAGCAGGGCGCAACCAAAAAAGTACTCGCTATAAAAAATGAAGAACTGACGACGACAAGCATCAACCTCTTCGAGGTGTGTGTTGGTATCTTCAGAAGAAAAGAAAATCCCGAGAAAGCATTCGAAGAATTCAGGCAGCTCATTGGAGCCCTTGAGATCCTCCCTGTTGATGTTGATTCTGCAGTTCTCGCAGGAATGACATCAGGAAACCTTCTCAGACAAGGAAAAGAAATCAGTGGCATGGACTGTCTCATAGCCGGAGCGATGCTCGCGAAAAACTGCAAAACAATCGTTACACGAGACACGGAGCACTTCCAGCGCATGAAAGGCATACGGGTCGAGACCTACTGATTTTACCGTAATTATAATGGTGTTCTCTAAACTATACAGAACTTCATTTTCTGCTCAACTATTTCTCAGCATGGCTCTTCTCGAAATCATCAAAGAATTTCTCTCTGAGTGCGTTCACTTCATCCATTATCGGGATGATCATTCCTCTGTCTTCCAAGAGATCAAGTCGTTCTCCTACCCAAGTTATCCAGACATCCTGTTTGCTCGAATGGATTTGGCTTTTCAGTTCTTCAATGATGATGTCCCATTCCACTGCAGCTTCGACTATGCTTTCGCAGTCTGTCAAGTCTCCCTCTCTATCAGTCAGAGTCTTGAATAAGAATACATCCTCGTTCGAGCAAAGATGCACGTCCATACTGTTTAAGTCCATGACTTTTCTTGCCCTCTTCATCATTCCTTTGGAAAGTGAGAATCTTCCACAAACCTCTTTTTCAAATACATCCATCCTGAAGTCCCCTCTTTGGAATATTTGGCTTAGGTTCATTCGTGAGTATTCTTTTCCAGGAATTTGCGGCTTGAATCCGATTTTCTCCAAACCAATTTGCAGTCTGATAAAGTCATCTCTCATTATCACCACCACGTCGACATCTTTCGTCGTCACTTTCAGGCCCTGCTCAAGGAGAACCGCCCCGCCTATAACGCAAACTCGTATTTTACTGTTCAGTACTTTATCAATTTCTTTGAACAGTTCTTCTATTTGATTGAAAGTGGTGATCATTTCTTCACACTGCTATCTTGTAGACTTCTGCCCTGTCTTTTATCTCCTGGTATTTTGGGTAACCTGCGATTTCTCCGCCTGCGAGTACTTTACTGATGTTCCTGAGTATCTGGTGCTTTATTTTAAATTCTTTCTTGTATTTGGCAAAAAAAAGAGCGATGTATATAAGGTATCTTGTATCCCTGTCTTTTTCTGCGACACAGAGGGAATGCCTCAGGACATCCTCTTTTGTGAGCCTTTTTTTTGGAAGGCAATAGAAATGCGTAATGGTGAGCAAGCTTATGCCATAATCCTTATAAACTGAAAAAGCTGTTTTTGTGGCATCGAGTTCTTCTTTACTGGAAAATACCAATTCTTCTCTGTTTTTGTAGTACACTATTGCACTTGCGGGTATTCTTGGATCTGTCCATGATTCATATTTCCTGGCTTCTTCCAGAAATTCTTTTAATCCTTTCCACATCCTGTCGTTTATCTCAAATGTGCCCTCTTTCTTCCTCACAAGGCTTCTTTTCCTCGCTTCTTCAAGCCTTTTATATATCGCTGTCTTTTTATATCCTGTTTCGGCTGCTATTTCCTCAATTGTGGTTGGTTTGAGCATTGCGGTAAATATCGGTATTCCCGGTCCGGATACTATCGGTGCAAGATTCGGTATTTTACTCAGGAGCTGAAGCAGCAAGGATATGTGTGGCAGTCGTTTTGGCTCAATATTCCCATCTGTAAGTTCTGCCAGTCCCTTTTCAGTGAGATATTTTGCATAGATATATATCTGTGGCTCGCTTTTGTTCAGCACCGCTGCTATCGCTTTTATGGACGTGTTCCCTTGCGCAATCTGTCCAAGCAATGCGATTTCTCCTTTGGCGAGCTCCATTATTCCGCAAAAACAATAAAAGTATATAAATGTTTCTAATTTATGCGGAATATTGAGTATGCGAAAATGCGAAAGACGCGTACTCGTTTCGCATATTTACGGACTTTGGAGAGAGATACGACTCAAAATATCACTATTCTCTGCAGCCAGTTCGACTTAGCGGGATTTCGTTTAGAGAATCGCCTTCTTTTTTCCGTAATTATAATGGTGTTCTCTAAACTATACAGAACTTCATTTTCTGCTCAACTATTTCTCAGCATGGCTCTTTTCAAAGTCACCAAAGAATTTCTCTCTGAGCGAATCAATGTCTTTCATGATAGGGATATTCAGACCACGTTCCTCCAGTATGTCAAGCCGTTCCCCGATCCAGGTGATCCAGACCTTGTTGCCTGAAGTTCGAATTTGGCTGTTTGCTTTCAGACGAAAATATCCTGTGCTGTGAACAGGGAGTGCCACATTCACTAATACAATGTATTTATAAACAAAATAAATACATTTATAAATACTGAGCGCTATCTTTCAAGAATGACCACTATTTTAGATGAATATAACCTCTGGAATCAGAATATGGAATTTGGAGTTGATAGATTATTTGCCTACCCGAAAATCATTGAGCTTTTGAACCGAAAAGAGATCCAGGTAATAACCGGAATCCGAAGATGCGGAAAAACAACACTTATGCGACAATGCATGCGGCATTTGATAGATACAGGTATTGATCGAAAAGACCTCTTATTCATACCCTGCGACAATGCACTGTTAGGACTAAAGACAATACAGTCATTGCATAAGACCATTGAAGATTTCAGAAAAATGAAAGCACGAAGAATTTACATTTTCCTTGACGAGATACAGGCCATTAAGGATTGGGAAAAATACCTGAAAAGCGCGTATGACTCCAATGCAAACATGAAATTTATCATTTCCGGCTCCACTGCCTCCTTTTTCGCAAGTGATGTGGCAATGCTTCTCACCGGCAGGCATTTCTATCATAAAATTGACACGATGAACTATAAGGAATTCTTAAGACTGAATCCCGAAGGAGCTCTTCGAGACTACCTCGAATGGGGTGGTTTTCCAGAAGTAGTGAAGGCAAAATCAATGACAGAAAAAGAGGCCCTTCTCGAAAGCTATCTAAGCACTATCATTCAAAGGGATATCATAAAAAGAAATGATATCCGGAAAAAAAAGAAGCTCAACGATCTTTTGCAGAGTCTTCTCCTTACTGTCGGCGGGAAAATTAATATAGTAAGGCTTTCAAAACAATTCGAAATGAATATGAGAAGCGTTGAGCGGTATATCTTACTCGCAGAGGATGCATTCCTCTTCCACGAAGTCCCTTATTTCTCGTATTCAAAAAGAAAAAACCGTCATATGCTTCCCAAACTCTACGCATCTGACATCGGGTTTACCCGTTTACTCTCAAAAAGATTTGAAGAAGGACGAAGCGTCGAGTGGGCAGTCGGTCATCTCCTCAAAAACCCATCCTACTGGTCTGACGGCAAGCACGAAATAGATTTTGTGACAGACGAATATGCAATACAGGTGACCACTGCAGCAGCCATCCCTGAAAGAGAAGTGAAAGCATTTCACGAATTCAACAAGAAACATCCCAAAAAACAGCAGCTCCTGCTTGGCCCTCAAACCACAGAAAAGACAACGTCATACGAGACATTCTTGATGCAATAACCAATTTTTTCCTTTTTTCGTAATCCCCACCTTCTTGTTAAGGAAGCTCTGTGGACTACAGCACTTTCTGAAGAGAATTATCACAACATTTTTATACTTGTTTGTCGACGACAAGTTGTATATTTATCGACGAGGTGAACGACCACGAGAGCCTGTTTATTTGATAGAACCCCCTTTATTTTCCGTAAAATTGATAAATGATGAATGCAATTCTAAGAAACATGAAGAAACAGAAAGAAGACCTGAATGTGCACGAACGCCAGATCCTCGCGATCATCAACGATGCTTCAGTCAAGGACTTTGTGCACTTTGCCGACCGCTACGTCCACCTTTCTGCAGAACAGGTCCATAAGATCCTCGAAAGACTGCAAAAAGACGGCCTTGTCGAAATCCTCGAAGTCGCAGACCACGACGACCAGCGCTACTTCCACACCAAAAAAGTGACCAAGGAACTACTTGACGAATCCATCGAAAGCCTGGTCAAAAAAGGATGAAACAATTCTCAAAGCAGACAGTGATAATCTCAGTCGGAGGATCATTGATCGTACCAGAAAAAATCGACATCACCTTTCTTCGTGAATTCAAACGTATCATCTTGTCTTTTTTACCTCAACACCGATTCGTCCTCATCTGCGGAGGCGGAAGGACTGCAAGGAATTACCAGGAGGCAGCACGTGCATTAGGGCCCCTCACATCAGAAGACGCAGACTGGATCGGCATCCATGCAACCCGCGTCAATGCACAATTGTTACGAACCCTCTTTCGACAACAAGCGCATCCAAGAATCATCACCGACCCCACAGAAAAAATTCGATTCAAAGAAAAGATACTCATTGCCGCAGGATGGAAACCTGGCTTTTCCACAGATTACGATGCAGTCTTAATCGCAGAGCAGCTTCAAGCAAAAACCATCATCAACCTGAGTAACATCGACTATGTCTATGACAAGGATCCGCGCGTCCACAAAGATGCCCGCGCATACACCGATATCTCCTGGAAGAAATTTAGATCACTCATCCCAAAAACATGGAGTCCTGGCCTCTCTTCGCCGTTTGACCCCATCGCTTCAAAACACGCAAGCAGGCTCGGGATAATTGTTGCCATCATCAACGGGAAAAAGCTCGAGAACCTTCATAAATACCTGAAAGGCAAACCCTTCATCGGTACAATCATCTCTTGATACTCTGTCATAATTAACTATTATCTTCTGCTACTTCGCTTCAAGAATCTTCTTCATCTCATCACTCAAGAAACGAGAATGGGATTTTCCTGAATAGGAAATGTAAAGCGATTCTTTCGCGCGACTCAAAGCAACGTATAACAGACGCCGCTCTTCCTCCTCGCGGTCATACTCCTCTCTGATGAGATCAATAATCGGATGGTCAGATCCTCTGCACGGAAAATTCTGCGGGGTAATGCCCACGACAAAGACTGTCTTTGCCTGCATACCCTTGATTGCATGGATGGTTGCGATCGTCACCGCATCCGCATCCTCTGCCTTCGAACGCTTGAGCTCCTCGCTCCTGATGAGACAGGGAATGCCGTGCACTGCAAAACGCTCAGCAAGTTCCACCAACTGCTTATTCGTCCTCGCCAAAACAAATATCTCCTTTTTTGCCACCTTTTCTTCAAGTATCCTCTGCAAGACAAACTCATATTCTCCCTGCTCGTTCTCAAAAGAGAGCATAAAAATCCCCCTTTTTCCATCATGTACTGGTTCAAGATCAGGAAGCTGCATACCTCGAATTGCAGCATTGATCAATGTGACAATGGGTTTTTTCGAGCGGAAATTTTTCGTCAATGAGACAATCTCTGCATCAGGGTTCTTCTCGTGGAACGTCAACACAAATTCAATCTTTGACCCTCTCCAACCAAAGATACTCTGCCGGGGGTCACCCACACAAAACACGTTCTTTGGTTTGAGCAAAGATAGCAGTTCTTCCTGCTGCGCATTGATATCCTGGAACTCATCGACCAGGACGTGATCGAATTTTGGAACGAGTGTTGGAATCCTCTTAAAAAGAGAAATGGAGTCCTTTATTTGATCATCAAAATCCCGCAAACCTTCCTCCTTCATCCGGTTGTCAATCCCTTCTGCAACCAGACGGATAAGATCAAACTCGGCATTACTCATATTGGGAATCTTTCGCTCATGCATCCTACTCCTAAAATAAAAACAATCATTCAAGAAAATCCTTGCCAATTCCTCTTGTAATTTTCCCTGCATCTGCCTCTTTGTAAAATACGTCTCCAAGGCCTTACCCATCGCGATATGCTCCTCTGCAAGGACTGACCTTAAGAGGCGGATCTTGTCCTTATAGGCAATCACGCGAACAGGCCTATCGTATGCGATATTGTTATACTTGTTCAGGATGCCCTCGCAGAAAGAATTAAACGTCTCGATATGGACAGGAAAACTCACGCGCGCCATCATCTCCTGACGGGCTTTTCTCGTGAATGTGATTGCCAGAATCTTCGTCGGATCAAGGCCTCTGAACTTTACCAGAAACTCAATCCTCTTTGTCAAGACCTCTGTCTTTCCTGATCCAGCACCTGCAATACAGACAATCTTCTCCTTTGGGCAGACAATTGCCTTCTTCTGCTCATCTGTGTATTGGCTGAGGAAAAAAGAGAATTCGGCAAATAATCGTTTGTCGTCGTTGGTTATCCGTGTCTGGAAGCGCGCGGCCTGCACACTTATGTCTTTATGAGATGGAGACTTGAGCTCTTCGTTTCCTTTCGCAGTCAAGACCAAGACCTTCTGAAACCCTGCGAGACGCACATACTCAATAAGCCTATTCGTGATGAGCGATTCTATGAGGTCAGACAGTTCAGATGCGCTATAGGCAATGCTTCCGAATGACTTGAGGCGAAACAGCCGATTCTTGACAATCGACTGGTTCTTGCTCTCACCCAACAGCACGTCAATCAAGAGCTTCTTTCCCACAGGAAACGGGATCTCATCAAGGGCATTAAGGATGCCAAGATAGTCACGTTCAGTGCTCATGGGGAGAAGGGAGCGGAGGTCATATAAAAGTGTGACGCACCAAAACTGGCGAGCACACGATTTTCGGAAAGTATTTAATAATGTAAGATACTAGAAAAAAATAATAATGAAAAAGAAGAAAAACACAGATGCGCTGATAAGCATTGTCATCGTCGGAATCATCGGTCTTGCCGGAATCGTCATCCTCTATACACAAGGACAGCAGGTGGGACAGGCAATGCTTCCTCTGCACACACGGGGAGACCAGCAGCTGCGGTACGAGTATTGCGAACTGAACAGCCAGACATTCCCTCTTGGAGGCACTTGCAGGAACCTTGCAGAAGCTAATTGCGGCCCGAACACCATCATCAAAATGGACTATGCTGCAGGCTGCATCAAGATAACACAAGACCTGCAAGGGCACCAACTGGATATCTATGGTGGATCACAAGGCTTCTATTTTACCTGCAATGATAATGCGATCATCCCTCCTGACGGATTGGCTTTTGGGGTTCAGGTAAATGGACAGGCAACAGTGAAGCACTGCACTGTGAAAGACTTGTCATCAGGGTGGGGCTTTCAGGTTGTCAATAGTGGCAGGGTTGAAAACAGTATCGCACAGGACAATGAGCGGGGATTCTGGGTACATGGAAACAACGCCCAACTGCCTGCAAAGTGCCTGGGATGCAAAGCCCTGAGCAATGACATCACAGGCTTTAAGCTTGAAGGATATGCATTGGCACAAGCAGACGCATTCCCCTGTCAGAGTAACAATAACGGAGGTTACCTGAACCATCCAAGTGGGATTGGATTTGAGGTGACTGGATATGCGCACATCAATCATTGCACTGCCAATGCAAACGGAAACCCTGCAAACGAAGGAAGCATCGGATTCAAGGCAGGAGGAAACGCAATCCTTGAAGATTACCTTGGAGCGGTAGGGAGTTATTATGGTTTCTATCTCGATGGTAATGCGAAGATCCAACCAGCATATGCGGGCGCTATAGGCTCTGCAGGCAACAAGATAGGATATTATGTGACAGGAAATGCGCAGATCATCTCCAATTATGAAATCACCGCGGCGAACAACGAGCTCTATGGATTCCAATTCATATCGACTGCTCAAGGCCAAACACCAAAAGGCCAAGGAGCACTTGTCGCCTATAGTTATGGTGGAACAGAACAAGAGATAGGCATCTATATCAAAGGAAACGGAGCATGGGTTAATGCAGCGAACGGTCTTGAGAGCCATACCAACCAAGTCGGCATCAAGGTTGAAGGGTCAGGAGCACGCCTCACTGGTTCAGGAATTGCCTGCTTCAACAGCCAACAGGACATGATCGCGCAGAATGGTGGAGAGATCACCGGCACATGGAAGACGACAGATATTCAGAATCTTGGGGGAAATGTGCATAATGTCAATTACATTCCCTGCGTAGATGAGCCAGTCTGCGGCAATCAAGTCTGCGAATACTGGCTCGGAGAAAAATGCTATACCTGCCCTGGAGACTGCTACTCCTGCGATCACTGGTGCCACAATGGGGAATGCGATTACAACATCGGGGAATCATGCGCCAATTGCGTTGCAGATTGCGGACAATGCGGCGGTGGTGGCGGTGGTGGCGGCGGAAGCCCCTTCATGGTAAAAGATATTTATGGATATCCATGTATAAATGGAAATCCGAACGAAGGCTGTCCTCAAATCTGAGCATCTTCCACTACAACTGAATCAACAGTCAACAAGAATTGTTTGCATTGTTTCACCGTTTCTCTTTCCATTCTCGACTACAGTGTTACTCAGACCATTCTTCGTCAAACCGCAACTTATTTAAATATCCCTTGTCAAGAAATAGGGAAAGAGGTGAGGGTTTGGGAACCGGACCGAATCTTGAGGTGGCACGTATGTACAGGAATATAGCACTGATAATCTTATTTCTCCTCGTAGCAGCAACTGCTTCTGCAATACCTGACCCTGGCCATCCTGCAAGCGAGATCTCCGGAGGGACATTCGATAATGACGGAGTGAACGATTTCATATTTTCCAGAAACGTCATCGCCAATACCCGCCTTGGAATCGCAAATCCAGTACCTGCCTACCCCCTTGATGTCACTGGAACAGCACGGGCGACAGACATCATCGCGACAAACCTGTACTATGCAGGCGCAACAGCAGGCGCCAATAAGGGGCCGTGCAACGCAGACCAATACCTCGGCGGAATGCGCGTCATAGGCGGCATCGTCACCGCAGGAACCTGCACTGATGATGGCGGAGGAGCAGGAGGCGGCATCACTGGCTTAGGGACAATCAACATGATTCCCGTATTCACTCAACCGACAGAAATCGGGAATTCCATCATCGCAATGCAACCTATCAGCAAAAGAGTCGGCATCAACGAGGTCTCCCCAGCAACAACCCTGCACGTCAAGGGAGGAGATGCGGGAGAGCCTGCTGTCCTTGGCCTGGAAGGAGCAGACCACGTCTACATCAACTGGTATCCTGACGGTTTCATGGCAGGACGAAAAGCATACACCGGCTTTGAGAATGCCGCAAGCAATAGCTACACGATAAAGAACGAGATCACTGGCGGGGACATCATCCTGCAGACCACAAGTGGCAGGGTAGGCATAGACACAGGCACTCCTCAACAGAAATTTGAAGTCAATTCCGGATCAGCAGGAACAAGTGGCGTGCGGTTCACCCAGCTCCTCAATACTTCTACGCCAAACGGCGGGAGTGGGGGCAGAGTGCTTGGTATCAACAATGATGGTGATATCATCCTCGTCAAACAAACAGGAGGGGGAGTGGGGCCTGGAACAGTCAACCGCATCGCAAAATTCATAACAACTGAAAATGTGGGAAACTCCATCATCTATGAAAACTCGAACAGGATCGGCATCGGCGCGAATCCCACAACCTACACGCTTGAAGTCAGCGGAGACGCAAGCGCGACAAATGTCTGGGCAACGACAAGCTATTACAGGGGAACAACACAAGGATTGACATTAAGCTCTGCCTGCGGAGCCGGCCAATACCTCACCTCAATCAATGTCCTTGGAGGCATAGTCACTGCAGGCAGCTGCGTAAATGACCAGACCGGAGGCTCAGGTTACTGGCTACCATACGGAGCCCATATCTACAACTCAAACGCTGGAAACGTGGGCATAGGGACCGGGACCAGCAACCCTTCCCAAAAACTTCATGTGAACGGAGCAATCCGCGCAGACAACGGATATTTTTACGGGACAACACAAGGACGATCCTATTCCTGCGCAGCAAGTGAAGTTCTCAAGGGAATCACGACACTCGGAGGCATCGTCACCGGAGGCACTTGCGGCCCGAGTGGCGGAGGCGTGAACCCAGGAACTGCGAACCGCATCACCAAATACGACGCAACTGGAACCAACATCCAGGATTCCTCCATCTATGAAACAACCGCAGGAAACATCGGAATAGGCGGCGCATCAGACGCGAATATCAGACTCCGTATCTACTCAGGGGCGTCCGGCGCAATTCTCTTTGACAATGGAGCCATCCTGAGGGCGAAAAATTTCGACGGCGATAACGAGGACTTCCTCTGGCCAAGGTGGACAGACAACATCATGTACCTAAATTACGGAAGCGCAGGATTCAACATCAGAAACTCTGCTTCTGCCAATACGATGTGGATGTCAAATGATAATAAGGTCGCAATCGGGACAACAACCCCGCAAGATGCCAAGCTCACCATCCAGACAAATGCCGAAGGAAACCAAAACCTATTATACCTATACAATCAAGACGGGAGCGCGAACACAGGAGCGCAACTCCTCCTTCGAACAAATAGTTATCCACATACCTTCCTTCGTCAAAACTCTGGAAACGGGGCGCAAACATTTGGAAACGCTGTCGATACAGTCCTCATGAATACTTGGACGACAAACGACAACGGAGACATGCACTTTGGCACGAACAACCAGCTCAGAATGACTATCCAACACTATGGAGAAGTACAGATCCGCCAAGCGGATGCTGTAGGAACAGGCAAGGAACTCGACGTCTCAGGAGAGATCTACGGAGACAACATCTACGGAAATACGCAAGTGTATTCAGGAGGGACAGTAGACAATAACAAAGTCTGCACAAAAGACAGTACGAACTGCCCTGGCCAGAGCGGGACAACGCTATTGAACATAGCCATGCAACCGGTCTCATCAGGCTTTCTATCAGGATCAGCGCCCATTAATTGTCCTGCTAATAAGAAACTGACCGGAGGAGGCTGTGAAGTCAGTGGTGGTGCAACCCTTAAGAGCAGCTATCCCCAGGATAGTGATACTTGGTATTGCTCATGCGAACCCGCGGCGACATGCACAGTCAAGGCATATGCCCTATGCGCTTACATAACCTAAAAGGAGGAAACCTCATGAACAAGAACAAACACGCTGAATTCATCGCGATCGTCGCGATCGT
>JBDRSD010000031.1:0-16540 GCA_043825215.1 Nanobdellota archaeon | reverse complement strand
CTGACCATTTGCATGTTTTTTTGCGTGGTTGGAAGAATTGGAAGATTCCTGTTTTAGCAGGACAACTCAAGACTTTCTCGTCGAGGATGATGAGAAAAGGCCATAAGGAAATGTTCGAGGACAAGCTTTGGGGTGAAAAATGTTGGAGTGCAGGATACTTTCATCGCACCGTCGGTGCGATCACTACGGAGACAACGAAAAAATATATTGCCGAAGGCCAGAAAAAGCACTGGCAAGAGCGAGAAGAAAAAAAGCAGCGAACGCTATTCAACTACTCAAGCTAGTCACCCGTCATGACGCCACGAGTTGAGCGCAGCGAAACTCGTGGTAGTTCACGAATTATAGAGTTTAAAGATTGCGTCGATCCTCAGGTCTGATATTCTCAGAATTATATTTTACGACTTTTTCCCAAAAAATCTTACCATCTGCACTGCAAAAATCATCTAAAAATTCTTTTGTTAATTTGTTGATTAGTTGTGCTTTTTTCACGTTGAAAGATTCGTTTAATTCTTTCGCTTTATGTCCTATTGGCTCAACAATATCTTTATAGAACGATTCGCTACCGCTAATCATATACCAAAAATTCTGTCCGCATACTTGCAGTATTATTCCTCTTTTAAGAGTAGTTTTTGCTTTGCCATAACAAACACCAAGAACACACTGAACATTATTCACATGAGATGATTGCATTAACACCTTTTGCGCTCGTTTAAAATCTGTTTCTAATGCTTTCCACTGACTACTGTTCCCCCAATTTAGACCCGATTTTACAGAAACAACAATTATCTTGTTGCCCTTGCTGAATTCAAAATCTATTCCGCTACCGCTTGATTTTTGAGCATTTACTGTTTTTTGGGCAACAAAAATTGCTAAATTCTCCAGAAAGTCTCCAAAGATTTTCTCTTCTGATGCTGAAAGCTTGGCATCCAAGAATGAAGTTACCAATTCCTGAGCAGTTATTACATTTTTAGCACGGAATAAGTATGGATTCTTCTTTTGCAACAGCGAGCGTAGATTGGTGCTCTCCAGATTTTTCAGTCTGTTTTGATGAAATGTTGCTATGTTGTCTTGGACGAACTTTGATACTTCCTTCATATTTATGGACTTCATTAAATAACCTATTTTCAGCTTCATTTTTATACTTTTCCATGACATCTATCATCGTAAAATCCCTTTTTAATTGTGCAGAAGCCACTGCTGTTGTACCAGAACCAGCAAATGGATCTAAAACTAAATCTCCTTTCTTGGTGAAGAGTTTGATAAACCAAGTAGGAAGAGCAATAGGGAAAACCGCACTATGATTTCTATTAGTACATTCTGTAGCCATGTGTATGACATTGTTAGGATAGACTGTTGTTTTACCTACCCACTTAGATACATTTTTTCCAAATCCACTGCCCACTGTTGAAACATCACGAGTTTGATCTTTCTTGCTTAAATTAGCAAGCCTTGATTTTGCCCAGTTTCCAATAGGGACTTTAACTTCATCTTGATACATATTAAATTTCTTTGATTTATTAAACTGCAAGCATCTTTCCCAAGAATCCCTAAACCTATTTGGCCATTTGCCAGGATGACAATTTTTTTTATGCCAAACAAATTCTTCAGTCCAAAACCATCCTTGTTTACGCATTTCGCGAATGAGATCAATAACATAAGTATGTCTCTCGCCATTCATTACTTTTTCTTTAATGTTCAGAATAAATGTGCCTGTTGGTCTGAGAACACGCAAAAATTCTTCAGATTTTGGCAAAAACCATTCCACATATTTATCTGGATGAACCCCACCGTAAGTATTTTTTCTACTATCTGCATATGGTGGAGAAGTCACTATTAAATCAACAGAGTTATCAGGGATATTTTTAAGTACTTTTTCACAATCACCAACAAAATACTCATTTCGAAATCTCTGAAAATCACCCATTTTACATACTATAAGATTTACTCCTTTATAAATCCTATGCATATCTGTCCAGTGTCCGTTGGATAATACCAAACGATAGTAATACAATTTTCTCGCCCTTTTATTCTTGTTCTTGATGTATTGCTGTCGCTCTTTGGATTGAAATGACTTTAAATGTACTTTGAATTTTTCACTTCGGAAATATTGCACTGCAATTCAGCTTTTCGGTTCATGTCATAGGAGGTTGGTATGAATAACTATTGGACTATTATCTCCAATAATCTCCAATATGGAGTTCTCGTTCGTGGTGTCCTTCTCTTCGTTTTCGATTATGACCGCATAATATGCGTCTTTGGCAGTAGAATCAGCTCTCCGGCAAGCCTGTAGCCTGGCTGAGAACTATCATTTATAACTATCGTTAATTTTATAAAGGAGGATGTGCTATTCTTAAGAATGCATTACACAATCCAGGAGCTCGAGGTGTGGTATATCCTGCCTGCGATAAGAAAAGAGCTTGCGATAGCCATCAAGAAGAAGGGGCTGACCCAGGCAAAGGTTGCAGTGCTTCTTGGGGTCACTGAGGCAGCAGTGTCCCAGTATATCAAGTCCAAGCGTGCGAACCAGATAAAGTTGTCCAAGCAGTTCAAGGTAGAGGTGGAAAGGGCTGCTGAGGTGATCATCAAGAAAAAGAGCCAGAAGGCTGAGATACAGCGCTTAATCAAGCTCGCTGAGAAGGAGTTTGTCGTCTGCACCATGTGCAAGGACAAATGCCACAGTGGCAAGGTCTGTTTCTGTTGAAAGTGTCCGAGCAAACGAAAAAACATTTAAACCTAAGGACGAAAAATCATTGTTAAGAATGACCCGTCTGACCTTTGGACATTTCCAACTGTTTCACCTGCGTCTGGATAAGGAATTAAAGAAGCTCTACTTAACGCTTCTCTTGCGAAGCGTCGCATTCACCTTCACCGGGCTCTTTGTGCCGATCTATATTTTTACGCTCGGGTATGGCATCAAGGGTGTCATGTTGTATTACATCATCCTGTACCTTACGCACATTCTTCTCATGTATGGTGCTGCAAAGTTTGCCTGCAGGTTCGGCCTGAAGCATGCGATGCTTGTCTCGCTTCCTTTCCTGATTGGGACGTATATGTGCCTGAATTTCCTCCCTCAGAGTATGCTGTTTCTCTTCCTTGCGCCAATCCTTGGCGGATTCCATGATGCGTACTTCTGGACGTCATTTCATATTGATTTCGCACTGTCCAGCCATCATGAGAAGAGGGGAAAGGAGGTAGGATATCTCGAGGTCATGGGTAGAATCTTGCGGGCTCTCGGACCGCTTCTCGGAGGGATCGCAATCGTGCTTTTCGGATTCTCTGCCCTCTTCTATGCAGTCATCCTGTTTGTTCTCCTCTCCGGAATCCCTTTGGTGCTATCAAAGGACAGGCACATTCCCATCAGGCTGCAGCTGAGGCACATCTTTCATGGGCAGCCAAGAAGGCACGCCCTGGCATACATGGGATATGGGATTGACCATGGGACGCTCATGATAGTCTGGCCACTCCTCATCTATGGGATTGTCTCTGAATTCCATATCATCGGCCTCATCTCAACGCTTGCCCTTATCGCAGGAATTGTGCTGACGATAAAGATTTCCCAGCTCCTTGATAAATATAAGCGTACGAGAATCTTGAAGATTGGTTCTGTCGGCTTTGCAGTCGTCTGGTTTGTCAGAATCATCGCAAAATCAGGATTCCATATTTTTCTCATTGATACCATTGATTCCCTCTTCCAGCCCATGGTGCACGTGTCGGTTCAGACAGTTTCGTATGATAGTGCAAAGCACCGCCTGGTGCGGTATATCCTGTTCAGGGAATTCTTCCTCAACATGGGATTTTTAGCGATTC
Source organism: Nanobdellota archaeon (assembly GCA_043825215.1). Taxonomy (GTDB): domain Archaea; phylum Nanobdellota; class Nanobdellia; order Woesearchaeales; family JAHJEM01; genus JAHJEM01. The sequence goes on along the minus strand of JBDRSD010000031.1, from coordinate 12,733 downwards.
TCGTCTTCCTGTTCTTTGTTCCCAGCCTGTACTTGGGAATAATTATTGCGGCATTGGCGTGCTTCTTGTTGTTTTTCTTCTGAAAAGCCCTTATTTTTCCCGTTCGATGAATGCCTGGAATCCCTTGATTGCCTGGTAGAGGTCTCCGATGTGCAGGATGCTTCTCTTGCCATGCATGCCTGAGACTGGGCAGCCGACGTCAGCTGTTGGCACTCCCCGTTCTGCGAAGTACCTGCCGATCGTTCCCCCTCCGCCCTGCTCTATTTTGGTTGGGATGGAAGAGACCTGGTAGATGACCTTTTTCTTCTCGAAGAGGGTCATTAAGTAGTCCATGAGAAATGATGGTGCCCTGTTTCCTCCTCCCTGGCCTCGTCCGCCGTTTGCCCTGCAGATGACGAGACCCCGTCCGGATTTTGCTGCATTGTCTGCGTCGGAAAGCTCGAGGTTTCGGAAGTTGAGTGCGATGTCGACGTCTGCTGAGACCATGTAGGAGTTTCGCAGGATGGTGCGAAGAAAGGCATCCCCGCTTTTTTCCTCGTTTTCCATGCAGGCATCGATGATCTGCTCGAAGAATGCGCCGATTGCGCCTGTCAGGCCTGTTGATCCGATCTCTTCCCTGTCAAAGGACATGGCGATTGTCGTGTGGGTGGGTTTTGACCTGAAGAGTGCCTCAAAGATGGCAAAGACGCTTGACCTGTCGTCGTGGCCGTACCCGCTGATGAGTTCGTCGTCGAGGAGTTTTATGGTCTTGAACTTTGGCACAGCATAAAAGTCGCCCCTGCTGAAGTCCTTCTCTTCGATCGTCGTCCCGGCAAGCTTGCTGATTTTTTTGAGGAATTCTTTCTTTGTCCTGCAGCCGACGGTGATGTCCAGGTTCTCTCCCTTGAATGCGTCCTTGACCTTGTTCTCTTCAAGGTCGCGTGTGATGTGCACGGTGGGTTCGAAGATGGTGCCGTCAAACTCGAACTGGTGAATCTTTCCGTTCTTGAGGACGCGTCCGATGATGCGGTAATCTGTGTCTGTGAAGTGGGGATTGCCAAACCCTCCATAGGGGCGGGTGTCAAGCCGGATGCCTAGGTAGCTGTCTTCCTTGAGCGGGTGGTCTTTGAGGTGCAGGCAGCAGAAGTCTGCATGGGCGCCGAGGATGGAGAGTCCTTTCTCGATGGGATGTTTTCCGGCGATGACAAGGGCTATGGAGGACTGGTCTTCATTCATGATGTAGAACTTTTTTTGCCCTTTCCTGTATTCGGAGAACCCGTTCTTTTTTGCCCAGGAAAGGACAGTATTGGTGGTCTCATGGGTTGTCCTTGCCGCGTCAAGGAATTCCATGTATTTTGTGGTGAACGTGGGGATTTCTTTCTTTTCTGCTGGTGTGAGCGTGTCTATTGCAGGCCTTTCTGTTACCTTCTTCTTTTCGTCAACGATATTCTTGAGTATTTCTTTGTCTTTCATCGTGGTTTCCTCCTTGTAGTATCTTCCGTCGTGGTCGTATTTAAATTTTGTGCCCGCCAGATCAAGGAGTGGTTTTTTGTGCCCTAGAGTCTGTTCTCTTGCAGATAGTGCCTGACCTCGATTGCTGCCATGCATCCTGACCCTGCTGCCGTGACTGCCTGCCGGTATCGGGCGTCCTGCACGTCTCCTGCTGCGAACACCCCTGGAAGGCTTGTCTTTGTATGGTTGTCTGCCTTGACATAGCCTTTCTCATCTAAGGTGATATGGCCTTTTAAGAAGTCTGTGTTTGGGCTGTGCCCTATCGCAAGGAACATGGCGTCGAATGCCATGTCTTGTTCTTTTCCTGAAACTGTATCTTTTACGACGAGATGTGTGACATGCTTGGCATCTCCTTTGATTCCGGCGACTGTACTGTTCCAGAGGAAGGCTATCTTCGGATTGGCTTTGATCCTTTCCTGCATAATCTTGCTTGCGCGAAGTTCTTCTCGTCTGTGGATGATGGTGACCTTGTCTGCGAAAGTGGTGAGGAAGCCTGCTTCTTCTGCTGCGCTGTCCCCTCCGCCGATGACGGCGATGTTCTTCCCTTTGTAGAAGAAGCCGTCGCAGGTCGCGCAGGTGTGCACGCCCCGTCCGATGTATTTCTCTTCTGCAGGGAGTCCGAGCATGCGGCTTTTGGCTCCTGTTGCGATGATGATTGTTTTTGTCTGGATGGTCTCCTCACCCACCCTGACTGTGTATCCCTGTCCGCTTTTTGCAAATTGGCTGATGATTCCCTCTTTGAATTCTGCGCCAAAGCGCTCTGCTTGCTTTCTCATCGCCTCGGCAAGGTCTGGTCCCTTGATGCCGTCTGGAAATCCTGGGAAGTTCTCGACGTCTGTCGTATAGGTGATCTGCCCGCCAGGCTCGTATCCTGAGATGACGAGTGGGTAAAGGCTGTCTCTTGCTGCATAGATTGCCGCAGTCAGCCCTGCCATGCCTGATCCGAGTATGATGACATTTCTCATGCAAAAAAGTCAGATAGGGTTTTTTATAAACGTTTTGATTTTTCGATATGGTTGAATTCGGAATCAATCACATTCTCTATCCACCCTGCCTCTTCGAGTTTTTTCTTGATCTCTTGGTCAGTCCATCCCTCTCGTTTTTTCTCTTGGATAAAGTGTTCGAGGCTGGCAAGTGCTGGCGGCGGGTGATGAGGGACTTTCACGTGGTGGATGACGAGAAGTGTTATGAGGAGTGTGCAGATGATTGCGACAAGCAGCCAGTTGAGGAAGGTGAAATAGTTCTCGAGTGACTGGAACGAGGAGAATGATGTGGTGTGGGTCTGTCTTGGCGTTTCTGTCTGGGTGTAGGTATCTGCGATCTTTTGGGCAGTGTAGATTTGCCTGACTTCCTGCGGTGTTTCTATGTGTATGATGCAATTGTCATCGTAGAGGCAGTCGTCATCATCGCAGTCAGAACGGCCGTCGCAGTCCTCGTCTATCCCGCCCCAGCATGCGGTCTCCTGTCCTCCGCAGGCATGATCTTTCTCGTCAAGGCAGCCGTTCTCTTCTGGAGGGAATCCCTCGTTGTCTTTTCCGTCTGTGCAAGGGTCAGGTGGTGTCGTGTCAAATTCGATGAATCTTACCTGGGTTGTTGTTCCCTCTTCCTGGCAAGGGACTTCATCAAGAGGTTTCTCAACAGTTGTCCCGCAGCCATTTTCATCAGTGCAGGTGTGCAGTCCGCAGGTCCTTGCGCTGAGTGGTGTGCAGGTCCAGTTCTCTTGGCAGATGGTGTGATGGAAGGTGAAATATGCAGGGGCATAGCCAGAATTGTTGAGCGTGTCCATTGCTTTGCAGTTCCAGGTGTAATTGGCATCTGTCAAGGAGATATTGAAGGTGCTTGTGGCATTTGTCGTATTCGTTGTAGTTGTCTCCCTGAGCGCCCAGGGCGAGTTCTCTGTCATAAGGAAGAGGCTTATGCTCACGAGGGTGTCCGGGTCCTCTGCAATGCAGGAGATGTTGATTGTGGACTGGTTCGTGGTGTGGTTGTCGGGTGGGGAAATGAGGGTGACCTGTGGTGCGCTGTTGTTGCCGAGGATGAACTGGTTCTCTTCTGCCGCGTACCTGGTAGTGGAGGATGTCACGTGCCTTGACCAGTTAAAGGTGATGCTGTCGATGGCTGTTGATTCTGTGAGGATGACGCGATACCTGAATGAGCGTGCCGGAAGGTTGCATCCTGTCAGGGTCTCTCCATTTTTCACCTGGCACCAGGTCATGCCATCATCGGTTGAGACCTCGACAAATAGCGCTGAATGGTTGGCATTCCATTGCGCGGTGATCTGGCTTGCCTCTTCTCTCGTGTCAATGGCTGGGGATGCGAATGTCCCAAGGCTTCCTTCAGGATGATACCTGGTCTCTTCATCCCAGACGATCATATCAGCATATTCTATTCCTGGGTTGTCCCAGACATCCAGGATGAAGCCGTCCACATATGCCTGTTCCCCGAGATAATATTCTGCAGGGATGGTCTGGAATGCGTGGCCTGTCCGTATTTTCTTGAGATGGGTGAATGAGAGGAGCAGGAGGACGAAGAGGAAGCCGTAGAGGAAGATGAGCAGATAGATGCGAAGCTGATTCTTTTCTTCTTTTTTTGTGATCCGTCTTCTTCTCGCGCCCATTATGTGTTCCTTTTGCATTCCCTCTTTTTATTACTTTCGTTCAATTTTCCTTGTGGCCAATGGAAAACTATTTAAACGTCCAGCCTCATGAGAAAAGAAAGAGGTGTAGCATGGTTGACGAGTATGAGTTGGTTTCTCATGAAGAGCTTGAATTCTTGCGAAACGAGCTGAAGAAATTGAGGGTAGGGCAAGCAAAGGACCAGCTTCCGCACTTTGCAGACATTACCCCTGCTCTCAGCCCTTTGCCTGCAATTCCGGCACGAGTTGGACCTGAGACGCGCCCATCTGAACCGAGCTCTCCTGAGGTGAATTCCGAATTCATCCGTTCGCTCAATGCTTCCTTGTCCCGGCTAAACAAGGTTCTGGAACGCCAGTACGTGCTTCTTGAGCGTGCAGGACAAGAGGCAGCAAGAAGTCCGTCGCCAGATGAGAAATTCTCCAGGCTGGAACGGCAGAATGAGAAGATCGCCGGAGGGATCGTCGGCCTGTCGAACATGATACGTGACCAGCAGATCCAGATCAACCAGTTAAGTCTTCTTTTCAAGAGCATACAGTCAAAGGTTGATGAGGTCCGCCTGCAGAGGAGGAGCGCTCCAAGTTTTAAGGTCCCTCCACCAGTTCCATCAAAGGAAGTATACCTGGATCGGCCGAAATCTCCCCTGGTCATCCCTGCAAGGCAGTCTTCAGGTCCTATCGAGATCGATGTTCCCAATCCTCTTGGCCCGGAGATTATGGCCGAGGAGAAGCGTGAATCCTACCCAACATTCTCCATGATGAATAAGCCATCTCCAGACACAAGCAAGGTGCTTTCCCAGACTCCAGAAGATATTCCACTTCCTCCTCAAAAAAAAGGGGTACTGTCGAGGTTTATGAACAGATGACCGTCGTTCTTCGTGCATACGCCCTCGCATTCTCTGATCTTAAGTATTCCCTCGAGGATTTCCAGGTGCCACTCATCGCATTTCCCAAGGAAGAAACCTCTGCGCTGAGGAAAGAGGCGCTCGCAGACCGCCTGGCCACGCGCCTTTCTGATTTGCATCGTTTTCGCTCTTTTGAGACGATCGTCTTTTCAGAACTGCCTGTCATCCATCAGAAGCGCCTTGACGAGATCAAGTACCTGAAGAGGCAATTGGTCCTCCGGGAGCTCGAGACAGAACTTGCAGGCGCAGAAAAGATATTCCAGGCCATGTCACAATCTGCTATAGACCCGAAGATAAAAGAGCTTGTAGCAAGACGGATACAAGATCTGAAAAATAAGATCATGACCTAAATGTCCTTGGCCATGACGGTCTTTCTGCCGTTTCCTTCTGCGCGCTTCATGGCATCGTCGATGAGCGTCTTGACTTTCGCATCAAGCGCCTCTGCAAAATCCCCTGAGACATTGTATCCTTTCACAAGTTCCTTCAACTTTGCCTTCACAATAACTGTCTCCGACATGGTACACCTCGATAATTGGGTAAAAACCCCTTGCCATTTGCCAATCCTTGAAACTTTATATAGTTATCGCTTGGTGATGCATTTTTCCGATTGAGGTATTTCAATTTCGCTAATTTTTCATCTGATGTTGTCGCGAGCGACAATAATTCCCGTGCTTTGCACGGATGTCTCTAGAGTTAGTTTTCCGCCCAGAGGGCGGAAAATAATTGCCAGGCAACGCCTGGCTTGTCTAATGAAAAACAAGACCTCTACACCCCCCCCGAACTTTTTTTTTCCGGAATTTCCGGAAATAACGGTCTTTTTTCTCAGCAAAGCTTATGAAGAAAGAAAAACACCAGTGTAAAACACTGGTGGAACTTCCGGTTCCTTGCGTGTCAGAAACCAAAGGTTTCTGAGCATGATCAGAAATTTCCTTCTGGGAAATTTCCGACAGGTTCGAATGAATCCGTGAAGATTCCGATAGTCCCGCCCGTGCCCCCCAAAATTTTTCCGCATGCTTTTTAAATTGTCGATTTTTCTTCATCAGAGATGGGCTGGTAGTCCAATCCGGTAGAACGCTCCCTTGGCGTGGGAGAGGCTGCGGGTTCAAATCCCGCCCAGTCCATTCGGGCCAGTGGTCTAACTCGGTATGCACTGCAACCGTGCCGGTTGCTGGCATGTCACGTGCCAGCACGAGACATGACGCCGCCTTCGCAAGGCGGAGACTTCGGGTTCAAATCCCGACTGGTCCATTTATGTTTTTTAGCGAACCGTGTTATGGCTTCAACACCTGTATCCCTGGAATGTCATTGAAATCCTCGTCTGTCGTCAGGATTGTCGTGATTCCTTCTCTTCGCATGCTCATGATGATATCTGCATCTGTTGGAAGGAGTCCCAGTTCTTTTGTAAGGGTATAAGACTCGACATAATCATCAAGCAGGGGGAGTATTTTGCAGTGCGCGCTGACTGTTGCAAGGAAATCGAGAAAGCGGGAAAAGGCGAGTTCTCTGAGGGTACTATTTTTCTTGATTTCTTTAATGATAAGATATTTTTTAGTCGATTGCAGCTTTTCTGCTGCAAGTATGAAGAGGAGCTTGAAGCGGACTTCGTTTAAGACAAGGGTGTTTGTGTAAAAATGGTTATCCTTGTTATTGAAGATCTTGTTGTATTGTCCTTTGACTTCGTGAAAGAACATATCGAGAAAGATGTTGGTGTCAATGAATATTTTCATCGTCCTAAGAATTCGAACATTTGATATTCGAGCTTTTTTCTGTTCTTTATCTTGAAGTCGCTAAAAAGCCCTGCAAGTTCACTCAGGCTCTTTCTGACAGGGACCATCATCACTCCATTCTCAACTGGAAAAAAGACAACTTCAGTATTGCTTGTTAATCCTGCACGTTCCCTGACATCTTTTGGAATGACCACTTCTCCTCTTGCTCCGATGCGTTTTGCGAGTGTCATTCCATCATAGGATGTGTCTTTCTTTAAATAGTTTTCTGAAAAATATAGGGATAATCAGAATATTCACAATTTTTTCAGAATTATCGAAAATTTTCCGAAATTAATTAAGCATCAAGAAATTAAAAAAATAAAAAAGGCAAGAAGCCCCTCACCTCTTTTCCCGGGAGGGTTTATCTCTTTCCGCCACAATAGAACACTTTGTCCATTGTAAGGTTGCTTGGGAGATTTGTGCCTCTGCCTCTGGTAGTCTCTGCGACCGCAGCTCCGGTGAATCCCCCTTGATTTTCATCAATGTGGACTTGCCGTGGCTGGAAACCCTGCTGTTGCTGCGGTGGGTAGTTTTGATTATAACCTTCATGGCCAAAGCCTTGGCCCTGGCCTGAAGGCGCAACGTGTGTCGGAGGGCTAACCTGATAATCCCCCCGTGAGGGCGGTGAGCTCGGGATACTCCTAAGTTGTCTGTTTATACTTGACACATCATCGCGCAGGTTCTTCATCTCGTCCCGTAGGGACTTGATCTCGGCCATGAGTTTTTGAGAAGCTAATTCCACTTGCACTTCCATTTGTTTTTGTAGTAGTATATCTTCCATGGTGCATTACCCAGCTTGCCGGGTCCCCCTTTTCTTCGTGATGATTTTATACCATTCGTGATGAATTGGTATTCAGGTTCTGCTTGATGAACTCGAGCATGATCTGGTTTTCTGTTGTTGTGTAGCAGTCCTGTGCAAGCGAGACCAGATTGTTATTCAGGCAGACATCACCTAGGTGATTGAGTCTCTCGTTGTCGTGGGCTTGAGAGTATGCTTTGAATGCATAGGCATATTGGGCTTCTCCTAAACAGAGGTCTCCGATGTAGGAGAGTTTTTCAGCTTCTCCAAGACTTTCGTAGATCTCGATTGCGAAATCCCATTTTCCTTTTCTTGTGCAATCTTCGCCAACGCTATTCAACAAGGCAGTATCCTTGAGTATCTTGAATGCCTGTATTGCATTCTTGATGTGGCCGATGCTTAGGGATTTCTCTCCGAGGCGGCGTAGGTTTGCTTCGTCTGATGCGAGGCGGAAGGCGTTTATTGCCTTGTCAAAGTCGCCTGTGTTTTCATAATATCGTCCAATCTCGGCGAGCTTTTCCCTGTTGGCTGTGAGGATGAATACCTTTGTCGCCGCTGTCGAGTTTCCTCTGCGGATGTATTCTTCTCCAAGCGTGTTCAGGAGCTGCTTTCGCACGTCATCAGTGAACATGGAGAGGTTGATTGCTTCTATTCCCTTGTCCAGGAGGATGGGCAGGAATCTCTTGAAGTTGGCAAGATCTGCCTTGGTTATGGTTGCTTTCCTTTCAGGGATTGCGTCAATTCTCTTGTTGATGTTCTCTTCGACAATGTTTGTGACCATCTTTTGGATGATCACGTCGTTTCGTAGATCGGTCATGGTGTGTTCCTCTCAGTAGAATCGGATTCCGAGTTCTTCTGATATTGCCTGTTTCTTCTTTGCTGAGTCTGCCTTTCCTTCTTTTCCAAGGATCCATGGACTCTTGACTCCTGTCATGATGGTCATCACGGTGACTCGTCCTTTCATGGCTTCTGTTATCCTTGCGCCCCAGATGACGTTTGCATCTTCGTCCATGACTTCTGTGACCATCTCGCCGATGTTCGACACTTCGTCAAGCTTCAGGTCAGGTCCGCCTTCGATGTGGATGAGGGCTCCTGTTGCACCTTCGTAGTTGACGTCGAGAAGCGGGTTACTCAATGCTCCCTTGACTGCCTCTTCGACCCTATTTGTGGTGTCTGATGATCCGATGCCGATGCAGGCGACGCCGCCGTTACTCATGATTGCTTTCACGTCTGCGAAGTCGAGGTTGACGAGCGATGGTATGGCGATTGTCTCCACGATTCCCTTGATCATTGTTGAGATGAGTTCGTTTGCGACTGCGAATGCGTCTGTGACAGGCAGATTTCCTGCAATCTGGACAAGCCTGTTGTTGTCGATGACAATCACAGTGTCTGAGACCTGGCGCAGTTTCTGGAGGCCGAATTCTGCCTTGTCGATTCTTGCGCGCTCGATCTTGAATGGCATGGTGACTGTCCCTATGACAATCGCTCCTGCGTCACGGGCGACCTGGGCGACTGGCGCTGATGCTCCTGTTCCTGTCCCTCCACCCATGCCTGCACAGATGAAGACCATGTCTGCTCCCTTGAGCGATTCCTTGATTTCAGAATTTGATTCTTGTGCTGCTTCCGCTCCCTTTTGTGGGAATCCACCGCATCCAAGGCCGCGCGTGACGTCTTTTCCGATGAGGAATTTCTTGTCTGCCTCGATAATGTTGAGGTGCTGCAGGTCTGTGTTGCATGCGATGATCTCAGCGCCCCTGACTCCTTTCTGGTAGAGCCAGTTGACCATGTTGTTTCCTGCGCCGCCGACACCGATGACTTTGATGTTGGCCTGCCCGACTAAGTTTTCGTTGTTTCCAGCCATAGTATTTCCCTCTTTAGAGTGTTTTTTTTTCAAGGACAGATGTTGCCTTGAAATGACTCGGTGATTATTCAGGGATATACTAATATATAAATGTTTCGATTAGTATAGAAAAAGGTATAGCAGAAGGGAGTTGTGGTGGTATTTGTTCGATAAACAGACAAAAAATGTTGACTGTCTCTTGAGAGTGGTAAAAATAAAAAGATTTATAAACTGAACCATATTTGCAAACTTATGAATACTTATTCAATTATCGCACTTGGAGGTCTGGTCCTCGGATCCATTCTTCCGTCCTATGCCAGGGCAGATCAAGATGTGCCTGTAAGAAGAGAGGTGACAATCGAGCAGGCTGTCCAGGGTGAATTTGATGGTCTTGAAGGAAAATTTCAGCAGATCGTCTGGAACAGGATGTATCTTGATATCACTTCAATCACTATCGATCCTGCCAAGTATGCCATTGAGTTGCGGCAAGCAAATGAATTCGGATCTGATCTTGGAAAATTAATAGACGTCGTTTCTCAGACTGGTGCCATCGGCGGGATCAACGGGGGATTTTACGAAGGAAATAAAGAGCCATCAGGTCTTGTGGTGCAGGACGGAAAGAAACTGCACGATATCACCTCATACGGCGGATCAGGGATTTTTTTTATTGATAAAGCAGGAAAAGCGGGCATCATGTCAAGAGCAGAATATGCGGGGCAGGATTTTAAACTTGCTCTACAATGTGGTCCATTGCTGGTGAAGAATGGCGAGAGTGCAGTCAAGTCATATGCCGTATCTGATAGGTCGAACAGGAGATCTGTTGTTGCCTTGGACAAAGAAGGCCATGTTGATTTTCTTGTTGTCGATCCCATCAAATTGAAGGATCTTTCGGATTTCTTGGCAGAACGATACGTATCTGCGATGAATCTTGACGGTGGGCCTTCTACGAAGATATATCTTAATGATGATGGACAGGTCACTCAATATGGCTCAAATTATGTCGCAGTCAATTTCTTATTGATCAAAGAGAAGCCTAATTGAATTTTTTTGCATAATTCTTTGTGTAATAGGATGCGAGATGGCCATAATCAAGGCCGAGGCTTTCGATTCTCGTCCCGCCAAGGCCAGGATTTGCTTTTGGAGTGCTTCCTCTTTCTCCCCCATATGCTGGTCCGAAGTCATAGATATTGTATAAGGTCACATGCAATCCGACTCTTTCAGCGAAGCTGTCCACTTGGTCCCCTGTCTCGCTATTTTGCTGGAATTCAGCTGAATAGATATCGTATCCTGCTTGTTCCCAGATGTGCCTGTGTGCTGCAAGGGTGATTGCAACACCCTCGATCTCCCTTCGCTCCCATGGCAAATTGGAATCTGCAGACCGCTCTTCTCGCATCTGGTGTTCTGTTCTTTCATCACCAAGAACTCTCTTTGCCTGCAACTCTGTTCCTACCCATAACATTCCAACAGTTGTATCATGGCCAAATGTTTTTAAAAGGTCTCTTCCTCGTTGATGGGGCTGCAGGATCCTTCTGATATATGCTTTTAAACCTGCCTCGCTTTTGAAAGCATCCTTAAATTCTGCAAATTGTACCCGGGCATCTTCAACAAGGATTGCGCCCATGATTGATTCGACAGGAATGCCGTATTGCCATGACATTTGATTGATGAATTCTTTGTGTTGTTCCATTCTTGCGTGGAAAAGGTCAATGTAGGCGTCGAATTTCTCTTTGGTTTTCGGATCGATCTCTGTTCCTTCTTTTTCCATGCCTGTCGGATCGATATATTTGAAAGGGTTGTTTGCTGCGTAATCATAAGAAGCGAAGCTTGACATGAGGGGATCAGTGCTGGTGAACCGTCCGATTCGTGGGTTGTAGTACCTGGCGCCAAAGTAATAGAGGGGTTCATCATATTCTTTTCCTGTGAAGAGATATTTTTGTTCACTGGATGAGAATCCTTCTTGAATTAATGTCTTACCGAAAGGGTATTGTGTTCCTTTGCTGATAAGCAGACCTTTATCGGTAAGGACAAGCCGGTTTGATCCGAGCGTGTCTTGAAAAAAATAGGTGAGTTGTTGTGTTTCGCTGTTTTTTGTTGCGAGGAGCTTCTTTCCGTATACATAAGAGGTCGCGGTTGTTCCTGATCGAAGAGGATTTTCAATATCTCCTGCTGGTTCTGCGAGGATGGGAATTTTTGATATTGCTTTTCCGACGTTTTTCGTGAAGATGAAGCTGGATATGCTTATGGTGATGATGCATGCGATGAGGATGATGAACAATATGTTCGTTTTCATGGTATTTCCTGTGCTTGTGCTGTTCTTCTTGCTAGTTCTTGGTTATAAATATTTTCAATATCGGATTGCTCATTCACTTGAAGTTCGCCATTATTAAGAGTATATCTATTAAAATCTTGATAAGAATATGGGACAAGGAATCGTCCTGTGCTATCTGAAGATGTTCCCAAGTCGTCATATGCATAGAGTGTGTCCTCTAGACCCTCGACTGCTCCGACACCCTGATCAAGGAATCCCCTGACAAGATTGGGATACGAGAAGTCAGTCAATCCGACAGGATTCGGGCCGTTAGCGATGTCAGATTGATCCCCTGCTGGTTTGCAGCTCATAAGGCATAGTGTCTCCATCTTATTGAGGTTGGATAATGAGGAGACAAGTGCATAGGGTCGATTGATAGCATCTCGTTTCCTTTTAACTTCAGGAGATGTGGTGATTCCTGACAGGCTGTGTCCTGTGCTCCACAAGCGGTATTGGTCGCTGTGGGCGAATATGATGACGACGTCATTGTTTGCTTCAAAATTCTGGTTTATTAAGAAATCTTCAAAACCTGTCTTGAAGTCATCACCGACCTCGACCATTGTTGCATGTTGGTTGTAATATTGTTCTGCTGGTTGTCGGATGTCTTGTGCTTGGTCCTTCCATTCGTAGGAGAAAATGATATACACTTCTTTCCCGTCTGGATCGATGAATTTGAAGGGGTTTTGTGCTGCATAGTCATAGTGTGCAGGTGATTGGGTAAGCGGATCTGTCGATGTGAACCTGCTTATTCTGGAGTTGTAATATCTTGCGCCAAAATAATACAGGTTACCTGTGTCTTTCTCTTTTCCTGTGTAGAGGTATTTTTGCTCGTCATTGGTGAAGCTTTCTTCGGTGAGTGCTTTGCCGTAGGGGTATTGTTTTGCTTTGCTTTGCAGTTGTCCCAGTTCGTTTGTCGTGTAGGTGTTGCTTCCGAGGCTGTTCTGGAAATGGTAGGTGAGCTTGTCCGCATTTTTTGAAGCTACAAGTTTTTT
>JBDRSD010000030.1:0-14152 GCA_043825215.1 Nanobdellota archaeon | reverse complement strand
CTGACCATTTGCATGTTTTTTTGCGTGGTTGGAAGAATTGGAAGATTCCTGTTTTAGCAGGACAACTCAAGACTTTCTCGTCGAGGATGATGAGAAAAGGCCATAAGGAAATGTTCGAGGACAAGCTTTGGGGTGAAAAATTTTGGAGTGTAGGATACTTTCATCGCACCGTCGGTGCGATCACTACGGAGACAACGAAAAAATATATTGCCGAAGGCCAAAAAAAGCACTGGCAAGAGCGAGAAGAAAAAAAGCAGCGAACGCTATTCAACTACTCAAGCTAGTCACCCGTCGTGACGCCACGAGTTGAGCGCAGCGAAACTCGTGGTAGTTCACACTCAATCATGTCTCAATGAGAAATGCAACAATTGATGATTTAAAAGAGTTCCAAAAAAAGGGTTTCGCTGTTGTAATCTGTTATTTTTATCCTCCAGAAAAAGTTGATCATTATTCTGTTTTGAAGAAAATTGATAATAAATACATCTACTTTTATGACCCTTTTTTTGGTGATGAACACAAGTATCTCTTAACTTACTTTAAGAAAATATGGAAATCTGATCCGAAATATGATAATGAAAAATGTTGGTTCTTTGCGGTAAAAAAACAATAGTGCCAAATCTCCAACTTCTTCGCCTTCGGCTCAGACCACGCTGCGCTCTCACCTATCGGCTCGGGGCAATTAACAGGAATTTAACGGAAAGCTCGTTACACTTCGCTTTCCCAAATTCCTCACTACGTTCGGAACTTCTCTTAATCGCGATGTTATGCTCAATAATTTTCAGGGGCTACAAACAGGAAGGGAGACAATTTCTAGACAAATTATTTAATCGCTTCGATATCGAATGCTTTTACTTCTCCAAAATAAGTTTTAGGTGAAATCTTAAACTTAGTGAATTTAGATAAAAATTGCTTAATTTCTTCTTTAGTAAAATAATGGTGCATCATATGTTTATCGTCTTCCATACCGCCCAAAAAAGTATTCGCTTCTATTTTTTTACCTCTTCCGCAGGTCTTATCCTCAACAGACATGAATTCAGTAACAAGCATTCCTTTAGGTTTTAGAATTCTATATATCTCATTAACAGCATCTTCATTATCTTTTAATAATCCATGACTAAGAACAAAAATACATACGACTGCATCAAAATAATTGTCTGGATAAGATGTTTTTCTCATATCAGCAACTTTATATTTAATATTTTTTAGACCAAGTTCCTGTGCTTTTTTCTTAGTAATTGCTACACCTGTTTTAGAAGCATCTAAAGCATATACCGAAAAGTCTTGTTGTGCTAAAAAAATCGTATTTCTGCCAGTCCCACAACCCAAATCTAAAATTATTTTATATTTATTCTTCTTAAAGATTTTGGCATATTTTTTAATCTTAGGAATTACATCCTTGTAGAGATCTCCTTCTTTTTTGTATACTGGCTCCCAGCCCTTTGATTTCATATGATTACATAATATTATACGTATTTAATAATGTTACTAAATTTATAATCAGAATGGCATGAAATTGTCCCCTTTATACTTGTTCTCGATTGCTCACTGTGTTCGCTTGATAGAAACGCCCCTGAAATTACTTTGGTTTTCTGCTCGGCATCGTTGCACTAAAAATCAAGTCTTCCCTTTTGGTCAGACGAGCATAATAGGGCTTAACCGACTACGAAACCTTGCAGGTTTCTCCGTCTAAATTTTGCTCCATCTCTGAAAATTTCTCCAGCTCTGTTCGGATTTTCCAGCCATATGGGAAAAATCCTCACGAGATCGAAATTTTCGAAGGGTCAAAACTTCGCTTAATCGCGATGTTAAGTGAAACTCCCAACCTGGGCAGACCCCCTGGGTATCACGTGAAACAGACCAACTTCAATAAATTTCCTATATTTTCTACTTTCCAAGGAAAAAGATATTGGCAAATTCCAATCTTCTTCTAAGAGCTAAGGGCGGTTTGTATGGGCACAAACAACCGAATGTTTTATATAGTGCGTGCCCTTACAATATCCTGTGGCCTACATTGAAACCCTAAAACGGAATAAAAAAGAATATTACTACCTTACAAAAAGTGTAAGGCTCAGCTTAAACAAATGGAAGAAGATAAGAGTTTTCTTAGGAAATAAAAAGCCTTCACAAGAAGAGCTAAAAAAATATGCCCAAGAACTGGAAGATAAATCAAAACCGTTTTTAAAAATCTCAAATTATACATACCTTTCAGAGCATGACGCAGAAACCTTGCAGGACTTAAAGGAAAGCTACCGCACATGGCTTGAGCAAATCCCAAAGAGTGTCAAAGAAAAGCTGAATGAAGATTTTGTCATACGATTCACATACCATTCCAATGCAATTGAAGGCAATAGGCTTACATTAAGGCAAACAGCCCTGATACTGAAAGATAAAGTAATCCCTTCTGGAGTGCGAGCTGAGGATTATAACGAAGCAATAAATGGAAAAGAATGCCTGGATTATATTAAATCGTATAAAGATGAATTAAATACCAAACTTCTGGAAAAAATAAACGGGATTCTTACCAAGAACACAAGTGTAGTTTATGGTGGGAGAATACGCTTTTTTAATGTGCAGACACAAGGTTCAACCCATGTTCCTCCACCCCATACGGAAGTCAAGAAATACATGCTAAACTTATTTAAGTGGTATAGCGCAAATAAAAACAAACTGCATCCGTTTGAATTAGCAGCCTTGATTCATGCAAAATTAACCTGGATACATCCCTTTGAGGATGGAAATGGAAGAACTGCAAGAGCTGTTATGAATTTTATCCTCATGAAGAAAGGATTTCCTATGTTTTTTATTCCATTTGAGAAAAGAGAGCAATATTATCAATCATTGGACATTTCCGATAAAGGCAATTATAAAGAGTACATTTCTAAGATACTGCAATTGATTATAGATCAAATAAGAAGTTATGGGCACAATAAAAAAGAATAATTCTTTCAATTGTGCACATACACTTACTTCTAACGATAACGCCCCCGATTCCTACTGTTTTTTACGTGAGTGTGCCCCTTGACGATTGTCCTTGACGTATCGCTTTCGCTCTTTTTATTGGACTGTGTGTGTCCCTGCGTCATAACTCTCCTCAGCCTTCGGCTTCGTCAGTGCACCGATACTTCGTATGGTGCACGATTTTAACAGGGCTTAACCGACTACGAAAAATGAGCCTCTACTCTAAAGGTCTCCGTCTCATTTTTCTCTGTCCAAATTTTTTCTTCGAGGGTCTCGGCTGTGGGATGCCTTCAGTCTCGCCCACCTCTGAAGAAAAAACTTCGGTTAAGCCCTATGCTATACCTAATGCAAAAACATATAAAACAATCCACCTCGGATTGATCATACAGACCATCTTCATCTTTCTCTGGATCTATGCGGCAATGATTGCGACATCCTTCTGGGAAGCATATGTCGAGGGCAAGAATCCCTGGGACAAGGGAAAGCTCGGCTGGAAAATACACTGCAAGGGAAAGGTGATCCTTACCGCATACCACTTCTGGCTTTTTATCATCATGTATCCGTTGCTTCTTGCCATACCCTTCCTCCTCTACGGATTTGACCTGCGGCTCTTTGGCATCATCCTCTCTGCATACGTTTCCGGTCTTATGGTAGAAGACTTCTTCTGGTTCATCGTAAATCCTTACTATGGACTGAAGCACTGGAATCCTGAGCACGTGCACTGGTACCCGTGGTTTCAGCTAGGAAAATTCCATATTCCAGTCTACTATGTGTTAAATATCATTGTTGCAGGACTTTCTTGGTATTTCTTATGGAGATAATGCTGTTTTTCTCCTTCTCAAGCAAAACATTTTTAAAAAACAAGTACAAGGGAAGTAAAAGGTGATCCTATGGCAAGCTACCGAAATATAAGATATGTGAGGGAAGGCCCAAACAGGGAGCATTATGGAATCAATCCTGAGAAGAATGCTGAGATAGATTCTCACAGACGCAGTATTGCCTCCAACCAACGGGGAAACAAGGGCAGAAGAAAACACCTTGAAAGTCGCGTTGGATCTGAAGGAGGCACTGTGCATTGGGATAAAGATGCGCGGGATGACATTGTTCTTCCCTATACCAAGAAAGAACACAATAATCTCGTGGAAAGGGAAGAGCGCGTGGTCAGCATGCTGAAAGAGTTCTCTGAAAAATATCATGTCCAAATCCCTAATGAGCTCAAATATGACACGTACCTTGAACAATATATCACCGGCCAATCAGACTTTCAGCTGGCATTCTCAGCAACAGGCCAACCTATGGTCATCAAACGGGAGGATGCTGGACGTCCATTGACGTTACTTGAGGCCAACAGTGTCCTGCGAAACCTGGAACGCTATGCGAAAAACGAGATAAAAAAACACGAACATAAGAATCGCCATGGAGAAAAAAGCGAGCTTGAAGCAAAGGTATCTGTTGTCTTAATCATCGCAGGACTTGGTGGAGGATTCCTTTTCCTCTCACCATCCATAACAGGGGCAGTCGTCGGAACAGCCAACCCTGCATCAGGCTACATGGGATTCCTGCTTTTCCTTGTCGGTGTCTTTGGCGTGTACATGTACGCAAGAAAAGAAGAATAGTTAACGGAAAAAAAAATCCCTTATGGCAGGAACTTCTCGGAGTGCTTTATCTTGTTCGATACATATTTCTTGATGACCTTTCGCCTATTCAACCATATTCAATAAGTAAAAATCCCCACATATAATAATAGAACCAAAAGCACAAATAGAGGAACAAACCACAGGAAGACTCTAACAATGAGAGGCAGTCTGGAAAATTGAATCATACTAGCTGAATATAATTTCTACGTTTAAAAATATATTCATTATGGTAGAAATTTGCTTGGATCTTTCAATTTTTTCGGAAGATATTCGTCAATAACGTAATTTAATCCCCACGCTGCAAGGGCTTGCTGTTCTGCTCTCACTTTCATCTGAATCATTTGATTGATCGCTTTTTGCCACTCCTTGTAATGCTGAATAAATGGGTCATTCTTTAATGCATCCTTTGCCCGCTTGATATCGATCTCTTTCAGAGGGTGTGTTGGCAATTTAAAGTCAATAACATCTTGAGGAGTAACACCAAGCAATCTTGCTTGTGGAACACAGAAAAATTCGTTGATATGCGCGGCATTGCCCGAACCAACTTTAAGTGTGCGATATATGTTGAGATGACCATAGGGATCGTTGTCGACAAATACGTACACAGGAAGTTTCTTCTCATCAGCAAGTCGTCTGATGAACCGTCTGCACGCACGAGTCGGAACACCCCCCATGGAAATCAGGATGCAATTTGCCTTTTTCCAATAATTATGCTTGACCAGCCTCTGGAACATACCTGCTGTCTCAATCGCCAGGATGAACTTGGCTTTCGTCTCAAACCCGAGCTCTTCAACACTTGATGGGATGGAATACGCGCCACTGCCAAACTTTGTGCAATCAATCTTTATCTCCTTCCCGGATTCCGGATCCTTGTCAATCACGACAAGATCGCCTGCGATGTCTCCCCCTTTTTCCTCTGGGATAAAACCAATCTGCTCGCGATTCACCATGAGCATCGCCTCGATATCGTCCATCACCGTATCTGATTCGGGCTGGTCATGGAAGCGTGCATCACCCCAATTCTTCGAGACATAGTACGCCTCTCTCTTCGTCGCGATATCATCCTTATCAATAAGCTCATAGGAAAGTGCCATCATGCGAAGCATCTGTGCAAAGGTCTTCACGCTTGACGCCGTGAGTGTCCTTGTCTTCTCTTTACCCACCAGCTCAAAATACCCCTTCTTGGGATTATACGTCACATTCGCAAGCGCTCGAATCGGCATCGAGAGCTGGGGCAATTTATCATGCTCAATAGCATCCGCAACATTTTTTGCGATCTTCGTAACCTTGGCTTTGACTTCTTTTTCTGTCATGTTTATTCCTCAGGATCATCCTCACTTTCTTCATCCTTCTTTTTCTTCCCCTTTTTCTTTGGCGTTTCCTCTACATCCTCATCAAAGAGATCATCATCAAAGCGGCCATCCTTCTTGCCCAATTTTGAGAAATTCTCATCAAAGTCCACATTCTTCTTCGCATCAAAGTCCAGATCCTCAACCTCACCGCGATGTTTCTCAAGCAGCATCTCAAGCTTTTGCGTAAGCTTTTCCTCCTCAGCCTTCCCAAAATGCAAGATATCCTGGAGACCAAGAACAAGGTGGGGAATATACTTTTCGATATAGCTTCTCTTCTTCAGCTCATCATGCACACGCTTCTTCTTACCCACATACTGCGAGAGCTTCCTTCCCACATCCTGTAATGCAAGCTTGATCTCTTTGATGATCTCAGGATAATGGGCAATCGCTTCCTTTGATTCTGATGTGAACGGCACCCAGACTGATGCGATATGCACAAAAATCGTGCACGGGCCAGTAGGAATCCCACCGCCACTTT
The DNA here is from genome assembly GCA_043825215.1 of Nanobdellota archaeon. Lineage (GTDB taxonomy): Archaea > Nanobdellota > Nanobdellia > Woesearchaeales > JAHJEM01 > JAHJEM01. The sequence continues at coordinate 7,727 of JBDRSD010000030.1, read as the reverse complement.
GGGATAATCCATAGGTCTTCCACGCCGTATTCTGAATGGACTTTGTGATCGCACACGCACCCTGCTGAAACAATAATGGCACGCGATTCGCAAAACGCATCACTTTGATTTGTCCATCAGCCTGCTGATCGCCTCCATAAGCGATACCTGCTTCAATAATAAATGGATTTCCCCGATAGACAGACGGGGCTCGTGTGATTGCTGCATAAAATTCAGCATTGATCTCCTTTTTCAAGCCCTTTTCCACAGCCTCAGCGCCGATCGGTGCAATACAATCAGTCGGCGGCGCCATGATCTTCGTCTTCTTAATGCCCTCAATGAGTTTCTCACCCATCTCCCGCGTTATCGTCGTAGGTTTTGTATTTGGGAGAAGTGCTGCATTCTCGCATATCTCTTTTGCAGTATTGCCTCCGACACGGGAAAATTCTGAAGTCAAGAATGCCTGAAGTGTCCTCGACTGTGTCGTATGTATCATATCTAAAAGTACACCCAGTTCAATACCATACGGATGGGGCTTGATCTCCTGGGGGATCGGCGGAAGATCCTTTTCAGCACGGGCAAAGATGATCTGCTCGCCCTTTGGCGGCTGGTAGATGATCGTGACATGAGGATTTGATATTGCTGTCTGCTTCAAGTATTCATCAATCGACTGCTGGCCGCCAATATAGCTTGCCTCAAGATCAAGCTCGATCTTCGTCCCCTGCTCCTTATCCCACTCCGTCTCCCTATCCTCCATGATCTGGGGCTCATTCTTATGCGTATCAATCTTCAATTCATAATAATGCGCAGGATGGTTTGGACTAATCCGCGACCAGATCTTTGCAGGACGGCCCGTCGTCAACTGCGCATACATGACAGCCGCAGAGATGCCGATGCCCTGCTGGCCACGGCTCATCTTCAAGCGATGGAACTTACTCCCATAGAGAAGCTTCGCAAAAATCTTCGGGATCTGGGCCTTCACAATGCCAGGTCCATTATCTTCAACAATGACCCTGAACCGCTCATTTTCCATATCAATGACTTCAATCAAGATCTCAGGAAGCACCCTTGCCTCTTCACACGCATCAAGAGCATTATCGACAGCCTCCTTGATCGTCGTCATCAAGGCCTTTCTCTTGTTGTCAAAACCAAGAAGATGCCTGTTTCTCGCGAAGAATTCTGCAACACCGATATCACGCTGCTTCGTCGCAAGCTCGACAGCGATTACCTTCTCTTTTCCAGCCATGCTACTTCACAGAAAGGAAGTCATTAATAAACATTTTGGTAAGCATTTCCACTATTTTTTCCTGCACACAAGGATATTCAAGAAACAAAAACCAGGGATTGCAAGCGTCGCATTCATAACCCTATGCCATCCGACGGCCTTTCCAGGCATCTTCAGGGTTATAAGCGATGTGAGCGGGTAAGTGGGGAAGAGCCCCTTCTTCTTCTGGATATGAAAGTGGTTCTTGAGGATTTTCTCGTACTCTTTAATTGGCCGATCTCCCCTGTGCCTATCGATGGATGACGTCCTCATCAGCTTTCCAGTCACAAGGAATGAAAGCCTTGATGCGAAATGGGCAAGATTCGGGATAGACGCGAAGAGAGTTCCTCCTTTCTTCAAGACTCTCGCCATCTCAGAGATCGCCAGTTCCTGCTCTGCAAAGCTCAAGTGCTCAAGGACATCTAGGCAGAGTACCAGATCAAAAGTTCCTCCTTTAAACGGTATCCTTGTAATATCTCCCTTGATGACATGGGCAGAGGAATAATTCAAGTCCAAACCTATGATATCATGCCCTTTCTTCCGGAACCGCTCAACAAGAACACCCTCGCCGCAGCCCACATCCAACACCTTTTTCTTTTTTGGGACAGAAGCCATGAACCTGTCCACGTACTCCATCTTCGTCACATACACCGGATAATACGGCCATTTCCTATCGAGTTCCTTATGGTAGTCCCCTTTCTCCCCGTACTCTCCCAACCGTCTCATGCAATACTCGATTCCGGCCTGTTTTAAATATTTTATTACGCCAAATCGATATGTTTTTAAATCATCCGCGTTTTTGATAGTTCCTGGGAAACGAATTTCTAGAGAATTCTCCCAAAGGTGATAGACATGCAAGGTGAAGACCGATTTGGCCGACAATCAGGCGGCTTTAGGAATCGAGAAGGCGGCAGACCCCGAGAAGGCGGATTTCGCCGAGAAGGCGGATTTGGAAACAGAGGGTTTGGCGGGCCAAAAGAGATGCACAAGGCAACGTGCTCAGACTGCGGCAAGGAGACAGAAGTTCCCTTCAAGCCAACAGAAGGACGACCAGTCTTTTGCAAGGACTGCTACCAGAACCACAAAAAATTCTAGAAGAATTGAAGGTGAAGGGCAAAGTCAAGGTGTTCTATACAGGCAAACTTGATGACGGAAAAGTCTTTGATTCAAACGTCGGAGAAGCTCCGCTAGAATTCGAAATCGGATCCGGTATGGTCATCAAGGGATTCGACACTGCCGTACAGGGCATGCAGGTGGGAGAAGAGAAAGAAGTCACCATCTCTCCTGAAGAGGGATATGGCGACGTGAAAAAAGAGCTTGTCATCCGAGCCCCAAAAGCGAACTTTCCAGACGAAGTCAAGGTCGGAACGACTCTCGGGCTCAAGGCACCGGACGGCAGGCAATTCCCAGGCAAGGTCATCGAGATAACAGACAAAGATATCGCCATAGACTTCAACCATCCCCTTGCAGGAAAGACACTTTACTTCACCATAAAACTGGAAGCAAGAGAATAGCTATTTGAGCAAAAGCTCCCTCTTTTTCATTTCTTTCTTATTTTTTTCCAAGAACTTATAGACAGAGGAATGCGGGCTTCCGGATAGCAATGCTTCGATCGCGCGATTGCACACGCCCACGTGGTCGGGATAGCCGATGATGCCTATCGTCTTGCCATACACGCAGATCCATGTCTCAGTCAGGGTTTCGATGGTACGTCGCGACTTTCCCTTTGTCCCGATGATCCTTCCTTTCAATCGTGGGATGTGATTCTTGTTCTTCGCAAAATCCATGATGTTAATCAGTTCAAGCATGTAGTCCTGGCGAAGCAGCAGAAGCGCGACATCGGGATTAAACCCCCTGCCCATGGCCTTGATGATCTCCTTCACAATATATATCTTAAGGCTATCCTTCCCAGAGATCGTGATATCGCCCTCCTTCGAGTCAACCTGGATTCTCGTCTTGAGCTCATTCTCGAGCTCTTTCTTCTTCACACCATCCTTTCCGATGACAATCGCAATCCTGTCCCGGGGAATCTTGATCGTATAGCTATATTGTATAGCATCATCGCCCTTGGTTTCAGAATATGACTCTTCTACTTCATCATCTGCCATTCCCGTCTGGAATAGCCAGTGTTTTATAAGTTTTGTGAGTAGACCATTCATGGGGCAGCTAGCGTACTGCATAGAAAAACTTATAAAAACAGGCCTGCACAGTGGAAGATACTATGCGGAATCCTTGGGTGGTAGTACTGTTACTCATCTTTCTTCCAGTCGTCATTGCAGCAAATGATACACAAGCTAGCGAAGATGCCATCTTCTCAAGAGTGAGCGAAGCGATCAATCCTCCGCTCGCGCCAGGAGATACTCTGCCAAGTGCGCTTGTCCAAGAAGGAGGACGCGTCGAGGAAAGTTATCCGGTAGTGCTTATCATCATGGATGCAGGAACGAACCAGACCCTGGGAAACGTGCATGTCTTAATCGAGATCAACAATGACATCAACTATCGTACGCTCAAATATGTCGGAGAAAACGGCAGGCTGGAGCTCTCGCTTGCCCCCTCCCAATATACTCTCATCCTGAAAGCTGATGACATCAGAACCCCTGGAGGCGACTATTACGCAGCCACATCTCTCGTTGTCTCAGGGCAGACAGAAGCGGCAATACTACTTCTCCCTGTCGGCTCGATCCGAGGCAAGGTGGAAAAAAAAGGGCAACTCATCAGAAATGCAAAAGTCAGCTTCTCCTGCAGCGGCCTCTACGGCGACACCCTTCCCCTTGAGACTGACATGTTCGGCTCGTTCACCAATCAATGGCTTCCTCCCGGAACCTGTTTCATCCGTGCCACAGACGGATCAGAAGTGGGAAGCCTTGCTGTTGACATCGTGCCTGGAGAGTTGCAAGACATAAAGATCGAGCTTGAGACAAAACTCTCCTCAACGTCGCTATTTCTCTACATACTCCTTATCGCAATAATCGTGATTGCCGTCATCACCCATTTTTATCTCAAGAAAAGAAAAAAGAACCCCCGTATACCTGAGACAAAAGAGCCAAAGCGGATACAAGATGTCATGATGACCCTCTCGCCAAAAGAGAAAGAGGTCATCACTCTCCTCATCAAAGAAGGAGAGGTCACGCAGGCAAAGATCATCTATTCCCTCATGGTGCCAAAGACGACACTCACAAGAATACTTGAGAAATTAGAAAACAAGCATGCCATCACCATCAAAAAGTACGGAAAATCAAAGAAAATCTGCTTATCTGACTGGATATTGGAGAAAGAGAAAAAAGGACCTTAAAATAGCCTCCTTTTCAGAAAAAAAGCAAAATGGGCCGTATCTCATGTTTTCAGACCGCCAAACTCTTAAATAAAGGTCTCGCTTTATAGACCGTATGCATTTCGTCATCAAGAAAAAATGGAAATCCCGACACTGGGAGGAGTCACGGCTCTTTGACACCAAAGCATACCTTGACCTCACCACAACTTGGGGAAGGAAAGAATTCCAGCTTGAGAGCGAAGAAAACGGAGGAAGATACCCATGAAAAAAATAACATTATTCATCGCATTGTTACTGGTGCTTGCCACTACTGCACAAATCGTACGATCATATGTGGAAGCAGAAGATTATTATGAGACAGAACCATACACTATCAGATTGCAGGCAAGCGCTGAAACTGCAACAATCAACGACAAGATCGAACTTACTGCCTATGTGACAGATAAGAACGGAAATCCTGTTGCAGGATACCCTGTCATCTTCTCCAGCATCTTTTTGCAAGGAGCATTCTTAAGCCTTACAAGTGACAGCATAGGCTCAAGCGCAATGACAGACAATGCTGGCATGGCCAGAGGGATTTGGTACGCGACAAAAGACGGCAGAGGATTCCTACGCGCAGAAATAACCACCCAAGGATATAAGAGATACGGGCTTGCAGGCATCATCATCAAAACACCGGATATCACTGTACAAGATACCTATGCAGAACGGGTGAAACAGGTGCAGGTAAAAGAAGAGGCTGTATCTATACAAGAGGCAGTTCCTGTGAGCAGCTCTGGACAGGCAATGCCAGGAATGGGATACATCGGCCCTGCAGAGACAGAGGAACAAGCCATATCAACAGATATGACCGACTCACCTACTGAGGAAATAATTTTGGAAACACAACAAGCACCGGAAATGAGAAAAATAATCACCCCCCCGCCATTTCCAGAGGACAAGGAGATCACGATAACTCTTTCCCGCGGATGGAACCTGGTCAGCCTTCCCTCGCCGCTTGTCAAATTCATCAGCTCAAGCGACAAGCAGAAACTCATCTCATTTGTCTGGATAGCAGAGAAGAACGAATACATGTCACTGCAGAACGCGAGGGATTACCTGGGATCACGATTCGAATCCTCCCTTGCAGAACAGGCATTCTGGATCTACTCCTACGACAGTTCAAGCCTGCAGGTCATGGTGACAGGAAAAGAGCAGACGGCAAAGCTCATGCCTGGCTGGAACCTCATGAGCATCCACGCTGGATATTATGGATGGATCCTCAGCGAACTTGCCAATGGCTGCAAGCTCCAATCAGCATACCGCTGGAATTCCGACAGCCAATCCTGGGACAACGTCGGAACATCATACCAGATCACCTCGCGAGACCTGGGAAAAGGAATGGTCGTCAAATCACAAAACGCCTGCGCACTTGTCGTTGGCGGATATGAACCGATCATCACACCTCCGGACTATCCAATTGAGTGCAGCACAAGCGGAGCATATTGCGCAGGAATCAGCAACAGGCAATGCTGCGGAGGGTACACCTGCAAGATGGATGGTAATTATCCAGATGCAGGAGGCATCTGCGTCACAGACCGGGCATGCAGCGTGGACGGGGACAGCTGCGGAGCCGGAGGAATGATTTGCTGCGCAGGCTACACGTGCACTTGGGAGAAATATGCCCAGGTCGGGTATTGCAAGAAATCAACATGCGCTGGCGAAGGAGAAAGCATCCCTGTTGTTCCCAATGCACCATCCTGTTGCGCAGGACTGACACTTATCCCCCCAAAAGAAAATGTAGTTGGAAGCCAAGGCATCTGCACTGCAAAATGCGGAAACGGCATCTGTGATACAACAACTGAATCAGCACGCAACTGCCCAAAAGATTGTAGTCAAACCACGACAACATGCAAAGACTCTGACGGTGGCATAGATTATGCAAAGTATGGCGTTGCAGTCGACACCAAGAATGGCATCTCCTACCCTGACACGTGCATAGACAACAACAAGCTCACCGAATACTATTGCTCAGGAACTGCAGTCCAAAAGACGCAGACAACCTGTGCAAACGGGTGCTCGAACGGAGCATGCACAGCACAGCCGCAAATCACTGCTTCACCCTTACGAATAAACACGGTGACAACGATTTCCATCGACAAGAACTTCCCCTTCATGAAAGGTTACGTCCTTGTCGAACGAGGCATGGCAGAAGCGGGCTGGTATGGAGACCGCCTTGGGCAACTCAACCTGGAGACAGGAGAGGTACTCAGCAGAGGAAACGGCCACTACCCTGACCCGGCATATCAGTTCTCAAAAGACGACTCTTCCTTCCAACAGAAATACTATAACACCTATGGGAAAGAACCAAACCACATCGGCATAGCAGTCTCAGGCAGCGGAAGTGGAGCATTCACCTTTGACGCATTTACCGTAAGCCTTGATGGCATCAACGTATACCTTCCCGCATTCAAGGGAGATGCAAGCGGCTACTGGATCTACTTCTATGTGGCAAGCGACGGATCAACATATTACGCAAACAACAATCATAAGACAGGATACCCGGACATGAGCTACAAGGAAGCATTCCAGACGAAACACCTCGCACGAAAAGCAGGAAAGCCTGATATCGTACCAGCACAATGCACAGATTCCGACGGAAGGGATTATTTGACCTTTGGGTATGTCCAACTTCTGCAGAATGGCAATGGCCAGTCCATCCCAGACTCCTGCGAAAAGAGCGGGCAAGTGGTCGAGATGATCTGCGAGAATGGCAAAGAACAGAAAGTATGGTATCCTTGCCAAAACTTTGGAAGCAACTATGTCTGTGAAGCTGGACGATGTGTTGCATCAAGTTATGGTGCAAATGAGTGCAGTGACTCAGACGGGCTTGACTATGCCACCCAAGGAACAGTATCTGGAAGGAGCGGGGCATCAACCTATAGCTTCACCGACAATTGCCTTGACACTGACCGCCTAGCAGAATACACCTGCTCAGGTGTCGCACCGCATGCCAATTATAAATCCTGCGCAAGCCTAGGAAAAACCTGCAGCAATGGCGCATGCATCGCAAGCAACAATGGTGGAGCATCACCACTGCTCATCAAGGAGGGATACAATGAACAGGAGGCCGGAATATGAAGCTTGCCTACCTCGTCATTGCCCTGGCCGTGCTAAGCCTCCTCACTGCCTGCTACGCACCAATCGACAATACACCACCACCGCTTCCCGACG
>JBDRSD010000029.1:0-14664 GCA_043825215.1 Nanobdellota archaeon | reverse complement strand
GGTGATACAATGGGATTATGGACTACACTCTTTTGGATGGTTGGCATTGTATGCGCAGTACTCGTCATACTTGATATCTGGACGAAACAAAAGAAGATGAAATACGAGCATAAGGTACTCTGGACAATCGCCGCAGTCATCCTGAATATACTTACTGCGATCGTATATTACTTCATTGTCAAGAGAAAATAGAATTCTTTTTGGATTTCTTTTTCATTTATGCTTTGTTATATTGGTCAGTCTTCCCTCTTGCCAGTACTCATACAAGGGACCGATGAATATGCCTGCAAGGAAATACCAGATGAGGTCATCCAAAGGCAGGTTCAGGAAAAGAATGTTTGGCACGTTCTTGAAATACCAGAAAGCGTGAATCCGGCCCGGCTGGATGAGATTCAAGATTGTATAGACGATCGCGGCGATAATGACCATGAGGATTCCTGTCACAAGCGATTCTACGATAAGATCCTTTCTTCGCACATAAATGATGAAGGTGGGAATGATAAACATCAGGATGGAGACCATGAGTGAGTTGAGTCTCAAGGCAAAGAAACAAAAGAAAAAGATAAACCCTGATAATGCCATGATCCCGAGGATGTGGCTGCTTTTAATTGTCTCAGATGCCTTCTTTCTTACCTTAATCCTCCTCTTGAAAATGTCTTCATAAATAACAGAAGCTATACCTCCGATGAGAAAACCAAACAGAAAATCCTCAATACCGATAACAGTTCCAGTGATCGTCTGAGGATTCCATCAATCATGTATATATACAAGCTCTACCAGTGGCCCGATAAAACCAAAAAAGATTGACATGAACAAGAGTTCCTTTCTGGTATCTTTCCGAATCCAGAAGAGAACAAGCCATACGACAAAAAGAAGCACATTCAAGAGCAAGTAGGTGTATGTATACGCCATAAACCAACCTTTTATCTAGGGATTTAAAAATATTATGCCTAGCTGATCTTCAAGTCGATCTTCTCATGCGCAAGGACAATCAGGCTCATCCGAAGCCTTGCTGTTGTCGAATGGATGTTTTTAATGATCTCACTATCTGTTTTCCTTTCCCTGAAATGCGGGATGCCGAAAAGGACGAGATCAGAGAACTTGGAATGCTCGTAGATGATATCCTCCATCTTCTTCGCAGGCTCAAGAATGAGTCTCAGGTTGATATTGTCGATCCTGCTCTGGGCGACAACCCTCGAGAGTTTCGCCTTTGCTGCTTCATAGTCCTTCTCCGTGCGCGCGACGTGGAAGAGGTTGATTATCGTGTCATGCCTCTTCCACCTGTTGGATTGCGAAATCAAATATGCAATAAGGATCATCAGGTTTCCATTAGTTGATGAAGACCACCACACGTCAATCTTGGAAAACCCGGAGAATCCTTTCTGGTTCCTTAAGATAAGCAGGTTCTTCTGATACCGGTGCGACGTCAGAATGAGTCGTGAAAGGTCGAACTCCTCGTCAAAATCCAAAAGGACAGTATTCACCGGCAGGTTTCCAATCGCCTCGCTCTGCACAAGCGTATCAAACATGTCATTATAATCCTTTCCGATAATCACCCTGCTGTGGATCTGCAGTTCCTGCTCGCGGATATAGTGCTTGAGTTCAGCCTCGACCTTTCCCCGTTCCGTGTGATGCGTGTCAGGATTTCCCTTCTGCAAAAAATACATCTTCATAATCCCCGTGTTCGAGCTCACCCAATCCAAGAGGCTAGCCGCAGCAGTCCTATTCAGATCGTTTGCACAGATGCCCATGGTCGTCGGCCGCCAGTTCTTCTTGCTATGCTCGCCCCTCTCTATACGCTTCATCGTCGACCTGAGGATACGGTAGAGGACGCCAGCCCACACGCTCTCCAGCTTGTTGGATGATTCGGAGCGTGACAGGATGTAGAAGACGAGGATCTGGAACGCGATTCCGATTATCATCACCCATGGGTTGAAGAGGTACATGACAAAATAGCAGGCAACCATGCCGAACAAGGAGACGATCGCCGGGGAGTTGAACGTCGGCCGATAGCTCGGATTCCTCGAGACCTTCTCGAAGAATGCAGCCCCATTGATCCACCCGTACACGTTCAGGAAGAACATGGCGACGATCTGGGAGACGAAGATGAGATTTCCCATGAGGATGACCGTCTCTGCGATGAGGAAGCTTAAGATGAGCGCAACCCTCGGCTCAGCGCTTTTCCCGATACCGCTGCCCAGGAAATGGAAGAAACGGGGGATGATGCGGTCGTCAACCATCGCCCGCAGGGTGCGAGGAGCGGTCATGAAGCAGGAAAGAGCCGACGATGCCGTTGCGAAAAGGATGCCGAGGATGACAGCCGGCCCGAACAGGGCAATCTTCTGCATGATGAACGCGTCAGTCGAGAGGGCCTCAGGGCTCGCAGAATACGCGAGCTTCAGGGTAATTGCGACATAGACCATCAGAGTGAAGATGATTGCGAGGAAAGTCCCCTTGACAAGGCTCTTCTTCGGGTCCTTGAGCTCACCGCTCATACCCACGCCCGCGTCGATCCCTGTGACTGCAGGGAAGAACATGGCAAATGCCACCCAGAACGGAATGGCAATGCCTGTAGAGAAGAGTTCCACATGGCCTTGCGTGTGATTGCCGAGCAAAACGAGGATGACCGAAGTAATGATGATTGCAAGGATGGCATATTGGATCTTGATCACGAATTGGGCTCCCTTGTATGTGATGACGAAAAAGAAAATCGCGGCAATCGCAGCAGTCGCCGCCTCTGGAAAGACCTTTCCGAAAAGAGCAAGCACAGACGACACTCCCTTGGAAAACGCGATGATATAGAATGCAGCAGCGACCGTCTGCGCAAGGAAAAGCTGGATGCCCATGGAACCTCCGAACTCGCTTCCCAGGCTTCGTGAGATGAGATAATACAGTCCTCCTCCCCGTACGCGGATGTTTGTCGCGATGGCAGAGATCGAGAACGCTGTCGCGATCGTTATGGAATGCGCGATGAGGATGATTCCGATCATCCTGACAAGGCCCACGCCGCCCAGGACTTGCGGCGTGATCAGGTAGAGGACAGCTCCAAGGATGGCAAGAACAGACGGGACAAAGACGCCGCCGAATGTGCCGAATTTATTATCAGATCGCTTGCCATTCTTGCGAACGTCGTTTTTCACCACCATATATCCCACAAATTATGATTCCTTAATAAAAGTATCTATGCGTATTTTAAGCAGAAGTGTACTGTCGTGAAGATGCTGTTTTAATTGAATGTATCGCTGATCACATTGCCCGTAATCGAGTTAGACCCTGAATATCCTTTCACCTTGGAATAATCCTGTGCACCAAGGGCTTCCTCAGGAAGGGTGATTGTTACCTTCTTATTGATATCATACATCTTCGCATCAATTACTGTATCCATCGTGATATCGCTCGAATTGATCATGTTCTTTCCCATGTTCTCAGCAGTCATGACAAGCCGCATGTCAATCTTCTGCCGCTCGATGACAAAGGTCTTCTTGTTGACATATATTGTTGCAGTATATTTTCTCACCATGTCTGCAAAATCAATATGCTCATCCAAGACCTCTGACTGCTCCTGCGACTTTAGCGCAATCTCGACAACCTTCTTCATATCCGGCTGGATAGCAAAGACATAATACGACATCCCATCCATCTCTTCCTCAGGCAGGACATCAATTGTGCCTGTCTCTAAAAGTCCCGTGGTCTGCTTGATATGGTCCTGCTGGTTCCACAACTCATTCTGTATCTGCATCTTCATCCAATTATCCATCACCTTGACATAGACAAAATCATCAACAATGTAGGTCTCTGTTGCCATATCCAGTTTCATACCAGAAAAACTCGTCTTGGTCGACCCTTTCATGAAGAGCTTCTTATTCTTCCTATCAATGCTTCCGGATTGTGTGGTATCCGCGGTGATCACCATCGGTTTTCCCTGAACACTTGTCGACATGTCCATCTTCATTGTCATGTCAGTAGAATATGATTGCAAGTTGGTGTTGGCCTGGATAATTCTCTCCTGCATCATTTCAGGAGTCATATCAGACGTGCAAGCAGAGAGCATGCCAACAATAAGTATGGATACAAGAATGTATTTTAGGTTCATGAAAACACCTCAGATAGGTCTTTAATCAATGGGTTTTAATATTTTATGGGAAAACTCTATACTTGCGTTTTCTTCGATTGCTTTAAAAACCCCGCAATGCTCTCTTTTTCCATGATCAACTTGAAGAAACTTCCATCACAACCAGGATGCTACCTCTTCAAGGACTCGTCAGAGAGGATCATCTATGTGGGAAAGGCAAAAGATCTCAAGAAGCGCGTGTCTTCCTACTTCAAGAAAAAAGATCACGACCCAAAAACCCTAGCACTTATGTCGCATATATCTGATGTAGACTTTATCATGACGCCAACAGAAGTTGACGCGCTCATACTAGAGAATAATCTCATCAAACGACATTTGCCTAAGTATAATATCGACCTTCGGGATGCGAAGAGGTTTGCCTATATCCACCTCACTGACGAGGCATTCCCCCTGCTTGAGATCGCACGCAAGATGGACCTCTCCGGGCAATACTTCGGTCCATTCACCTCAGCAGAAAAGCGAGACGAAATCATCCTGGCGCTCAACAAAGCATTCCATCTCAGAACTTGCAAACACCTCCCAAAAGGCAGGATGTGCGACCGCCACCACTTCGCCTGTAAAGGACCATGCATCCTCGGAACAAGTGAAGAAGCCTACAACAAGCGCGTGTATGAAGCCATCGGCGTCCTCAAGGGACGTACGCACGAGATCATCCAACTTCTTACCACGGAAATGCAACTGCGTTCAAAGAACCAGGAATTTGAGATTGCAATGAAGATGCGCGACCAGATAGATGCGCTTACCATACTTAATCTCAAACAGACCATGCAGAGAAACAAGAAATACGACGAAGACATCCTTAACTATATTGTGCATGAAGGACAAGTGAATCTCCTCCTCTTCAACATCTACAAAGGCACACTCGCAGAAAAACACACCTACTCCTTTGACTACCATGAAGGATTCTTCGAAGAATTCATCGTACAATACTACTCAGACAATCCCGTGCCAAAAGAACTCATCCTCCCAATTGAAATTGAAGCAGGCCTGAAAGAGTTTCTTGAAAAGAAACGCGAAGGAAAGGTAATTCTTACTTTGCCAAAGCAAGGAGAAAAGAAGCAACTCCTCTCCCTTGTGAAGAAAAATATAGAACTCACCTTCCAAAAAGAAGCGCTCATCCTCACCGCTGTGAAGGAGAGTCTACGGCTCGAGAAGATTCCACACACAATCGAATGCTTTGACATCTCCCATCTCTCAGGAACAAGCGTAGTCGGCAGCATGGTTGCCTTCAAGGACGGAAAAGCTGACAAGTCGAACTATCGTAGATTCCGGATCAAAACCGTTACAGGTATTGATGACTTTGCCAGCATCAAAGAGATTGTGCAGCGAAGATACGCACGACTCAAGCAAGAAGGAAAATCATATCCTGACCTTATCATCATCGACGGCGGACTCGGACAGTTGCACTCTGCGCAGGAAGCATTGAACATTGTCGGGGCGGATATTCCTATTATTTCTATCGCAAAGCGCCTCGAAGAGATATACTTGCCAGGTCTTTCATCACCCCTGCGACTCGATCCCAAGGGAAAGGCACTTCTCTTCATCCGCCAAGTCAGGGATGAGGCACATCGGTTCGCAATTGCATATAATAGGCTGCTTCGCAAGAAGGCGGTTAGGCACAGGACATGAATAGTGAAGAACATAAATACATCAGAAAATAGTGTCCTTCACTACATATTAAACGACTCTTATTATGTGCGTTATTGGTGCCGTTTAATATGACAGCGTATGCTTTATAAATTTCAGGCGCTTTAAATACTAAACTGGCTAATCAAAGAGACAAGACACACGAGGAATTTATTGACCGCTGGGCGAAGTTTGTCAGGGAAAATCCTCGACACGTCTGGCATCCGCAATTCAAGGACTTCCTCAACTCCCAGATCATCATGGCCAACAGGTTCTACACAAAACTTGCGAAAGAAAAAGGACTGGCATATGTGCAGGAACTGCGAAGAAAGAGAATTTAAAAATAGACTCGCATTCTTTCCAATGATGAAAACAGAAAAGTCCTGCGGAGCGATCATCCTGCACGACGGTAAGTTCCTTCTCATTAAGCATCACATCGGCCACTGGGACTTTCCAAAAGGACACGTCGAATCTGGTGAGACAGAAGAAGAGACAGCACTTCGGGAAGTGCATGAAGAGACAGGGCTTCGGGTGGAGATCATCCCTGGATTCAAGGACTCTCTATCTTACCTTTCAGCGCCAGGGGTGAAAAAAACAGTCATCTTCTTTCTCGCGCGAACAGATGAAGAGCATGTCGTTCTTGATGCGAAGGAGATCGCTGATTTCGCATTCCTCTCTTATGATCATGCGATCAAGCAACTCACGTACAAGAACTCAAAAGAACTCTTGAAGAGGGCACATGAGTTTCTAATGAAACAACACATAGGACAGTAGCGCACAAGCTTTTTATATACACCTTTATTGCGTCTTTGAATGGATTCATTCAGGTTACACTCGACATTCAAGCCCAAGGGCAGCCAGCCAGAGGCAATCAAGAAGCTAGTCGAAGGGCTCAAGAAGGACATGCAGTACCAGACGCTTCTGGGAATTACGGGATCTGGGAAAACCTATAGTGTTGCCTGCGTCATTGCGCAGGTTCAGAAGCCAACTCTTGTCATCTCGCACAACAAGACCCTTGCAGCGCAACTCTACAATGAATTCAAGGAATTCTTCCCAAAAAACCATGTGGAATACTTTGTGTCGTATTATGATTATTACCAGCCAGAATCATACATCCCGCAAAAAGACCAATATATAGAGAAGGACTCGGCAATCAACCCGAAGATCGAACAATTGCGCCTTGCAGCAACAGCAAGCCTGATGTCGAGAAAAGATGTGATCATCGTCGCAAGCGTCTCCTGCATCTATGGCCTTGGCAGCCCGGAAAACTTTGTGAAACTGGGATTTGAAATTTCGAAGGGGCAGAAGATGGAGCGAAAGGAACTCCTGCAAAAGCTTGTACGCATCCAATTCGAGAGGAATGATACAGAACTCATGCCAGGGCGCTTTCGGGTGAAAGGCGACGTTGTTGATTTTATTCCTGGATACTATGATCACATCATTAGAATAGAAATGTTTGGCGATACGATCGAAAAGATCAAGGAAGTGGACAAGAATACTGGTGAGACCAATGAGGTCTTTGATTATTTCTATGTCTATCCTGCACGGCACTTCGTCATCACAGACGAAGAAAAGCAGCGGGCAATTGTTTCAATCAAGGAAGAACTCGACGAACGACTGCCTGGAATGGATGTCATTGAAGCCCACCGACTCAAGCAAAGAACACTTTACGATATCGAGATGATAGAAGAGACTGGTTATTGCAAGGGTATTGAGAACTATTCACGCCACTTTGAGGGACGGACGAGTGGGACACCACCATTCTGCCTGCTGGACTATTTTCCAGACGACTTTCTGCTTGTTATTGACGAAAGTCATCAGACAATCCCGCAGCTCAACGGCATGTACAAGGGCGACTATTCCAGGAAGAAAAACCTGGTTGATTACGGCTTTCGGCTTCCTTCTGCCTTTGATAATCGACCGCTGAAATTCGCGGAGTTCGAGAAATACATGAAAAGCGTCATCTTCGTCTCAGCAACACCCGCAGACTATGAACTGAAAAAATCACAGCAAGTGGTCGAGCAGATCATCAGGCCGACAGGACTTGTCGACCCAATCGTTTCTGTACGCAAGGTCGAGGGACAGATACCAGACCTGATGAATGAGATTACGGCAACGATCAAGGATGGCAACAGGACACTTGTGACAACACTCACGAAGAAGCTCGCAGAAGAATTGTCTGATTTCCTTTCCGAGCAGGGCATCAAGACACGATACTTACACTCGGATATTGACACGCTTGAGCGGACAGAGATCATCAGAGAGCTACGGCTTGGCAAATACGATGTCCTTGTCGGCATCAATCTCTTACGTGAAGGCCTGGATATTCCAGAAGTCGGATTCATCGGAATCTTGGATGCAGACAAGGAAGGATTCCTTCGCGATGCACGCAGCCTGATACAGACCATCGGCCGGGCTGCAAGAAATGCTGACTCACGAGTGATTTTGTACGCGGATAGAATCACTGACTCGATAAAAAAAGCGATCGCAGAGACAGACCGACGACGGACACTGCAGATATCCTACAATAAAGCACACGGCATCGTTCCTCAGACCATTGTCAAACCTGTCAAAGAAAAAGAAGTGGACATCACTGACATCAAGCACATCCCAAAAGCAGAAATACCCAATTTGCTTATTGAGCTTGAAGCAGATATGCACACTGCAGCAGACCAGCTGGATTTTGAGAAGGCTATAGCGATACGGGAAAGGATAAAAAAACTGAAGGGACGGGCGAAGTAACCTCTTATGACCCTTATTATTTTCTGGTATTTCAGAATACTATATGTGGTATTATTTGGGGGGGGGACCTTTACACTCTTGCAATACACACCGTGCAATGCACGAGCAAAGCCCTGCCTTTGGCAGGACAATAACCGATAAACTTGTCGGGGAATATCCTGCGCTTGCGCAGGCAATATCCAGCACTCCGTGCTGGTTGTCAGTTGCGGGAGCAAGATGACGAAGAACTTATTTTTCTACAACGCGTCCTTTTATCTTGAATTAAGAGGCGATATGTGATACACAGATTTTTAGAATAAAAATTAGCCTTTGGTACAACTTTACGTTGTCCTTAATTTTGGTCCTTGATTCTTCCTCTTTAAGAGAACTTTTTCTTCGCTCTCATCGAATGATACGATGAATTTATCGAAAAAGCCTTCCCTGCCTAGAAGAATTGGAAATTCATACTTATCAAGGATTACTTTCACAGGAATAAGGAATGAGTATTGTTCGTGCTCATTCCCTATCTTGATATGCATCTTGCTTGACTTGCATTTCACCCAACCTCCTACTCCGACGCATTTCTCTTCTTTTCCGGAAAGATCCAATACTACTGCCTCGGCAAGGCCTATTGGAATTGCCGTAATATCTGCTCCAGAATCAGGGATTGCAGTCGTCTCCAAGATAATATCTCCCTTTATCGTGATTGGGATAAGTGGGGTTTTTGTCTCCTCGCTGATTGGTCGTCCATCAATTCTCTTATATCTATATGTCAAGACCATTTTAGAATATCATAGCTGTTTTTTCTGGTACTTTCGTCACGAAAATCTTCTTATTTGGTAATTTTTCTCTGGCTTCCTGTACAACCTTCTTAACATTGTCTCCCGATGCAATTACTTTATTATCCTCTATGACAATCCATTTTCCTATATACTTTTCCACACTGGATGACATAAAATAGTTGTAATTTTTCATCGTTTGGCCCCTCAATATTACTGATAAGGACTCTCTTATATTTAAATTTATTTAGAATGAAGGTTTCTTATCAATTCCCTATGCAATCTCGGATTCGCAGCGACAAGCGTCGGCTCCCTGATTGTCCAAGGCTTGCCATCAAAACCTGTCACCTTGCACCCTGATTCTTCAAGAATGATCGATATAGGTGCATTATCCCACACCCACAAACCGGTATTGACCAAGAAATCTCGCCTGCCGCTTGCAACCCAGCAACCGCACGCAGCCATGCAGACTAGATGATTGAACCACACCCGCAAGGGTTTGGACTGGAGTGCATACACTTTTCCATGTCTCTTGGCATCCCATACTCCCTCGACACAGCCGTAGCTCGCATGAAGACCGCCATTTCCGCAATGAATCCTCTTGCCATCCAAGAATGCGCCCTTGCCACGCTCTGCAGAAAACATCTCATTCGTGCAGGGAAAATAGACTGCGCCGCAATCAACCCGGCCTTCCTTTGCAAACGCGATCATCACCCCGAACGTCGGAACTCCTGTCACAAAATTCCTCGTGCCATCCAATGGATCAAGAATCCATAAGCGATCATGGTCGAGATCCCTGCCTTTTCCCTCCTCAGACAAGATATGGTCCTTTGGATATGCCTTACGGATGTGCTGTTTCAAAACCTTGTCAGCAAGTAGATCAGCAGATGTAAGCAAATCACCCTTGAACGTTTTCGCCTTTGCTTTTCTGATCTTGCCAAACAGCGGAAGAATATGATTGCCAGCATCACGAGAAGCCTTCTCGAGAAAGAGTCGATTCATCGCGCATTCATCCTGTGAAATAAGCGCTCAAGTGCTGAGAGCTTCTGGTGCAGGCCCTCATGGATGACCTTTGCGTACTTCAATTCTGTCTCGACAATCGCCCTGAAGCGCGGATCCTTGTTTTCGAGCTCTTTCATGACTGCCTTGAACTCTGCAAGCGAATGCAGGGTCTTTAGGTAATGGTCAAGATCAGTCCTTGTCACGCTCAACATCCGCGCAAGCTCGTCATGGATCTCTGCCTCGAACTCCTCAGCATGAACTTTGAGAATCTTCAAGTCCTGGCTCTTCAAATCTTCTTTGAGTGCCTTCTTGAAGTCTTCCACGTGCTTGTGCAAGTGTTTCATCTCATGCACGTCCTCAAAAAGCTTCATGCGAGAAACATCAGTCGCATCTCGTCTCTGCTTCTTGAAGTCATTGAGCTTATGATGCGTCTTGATAATCCCACCTCTTCATCATACATTCAAATAAAAGTTTATAAAGTTATCGCTTGCCTTCACTCGTATATAAAGAGAAAAGTTTAAATTCTCACCTATCAAGAAAAGGATCATGGACCCATTCCTCCTCGTATTCATCCAGGCATTCCTCCTCCTTTTTGTCGCTCTCGACACGATCGGCAACATCCCTGTCTTCTTCATCCTGACAAAGAAGATGCCCCTGAAAAAACGCCGAAAGAACGTGAAGATCGCCCTCCTTCTCGCAAGCGGCCTTCTCGTCCTCTTCCTCCTCTTCGGCGAGTACGTGCTGCGCTTCTTTGCGATCAGCATCGGCGACTTCCGCATCGCAGGCGGCATCATCCTTGCAATCATCGGGCTGAAACTCGTCCTGAACCTGCGCCTGCTCGAGAACCGTGCAGAAAAATACCAGAACGCAATCATTCCCATGGCAACACCGCTCGTCACAGGGCCTGCGGCGATAACAGCAGTCATCGTGAACACCGCAACCTACGGGCTTCTCATCTCTGCACTCGCCGTCATCGCGAACCTCCTCATCGTATGGGTCATCCTGACCAGGACAGACTTCTTCTTCAGGCTCTTCGGACGCCAGGGGGCAGATGTCCTCTCGAAAATATTCGGGATAATACTTGTCGCGATCGGCATAGGATTCATCAGAGGCGGCGTGTAAACGAACACAACTTTTTTATGCAACTTCTGCTATACTGCCTTGGTATGCAAACAGAGAAACCGATACAACTCAAATACGTCATCCAAAAACACCAGGCGACGCACTTGCACTGGGATTTGCGGCTTGAACAGGATGGGGTCTTGAAAAGCTGGGCCTGCCCGAAAGAGCCAACAATGGATCCATCAGTCAAACGGCTGCTCATACAGGTGGACGACCACGACCTCTCCTATGGCGACTTTCACGGAACTGGCGAAGGAGGAGACATCGTCGAGATCTGGGACTCAGGCACGTATACGCTCATCGATGAGAAGCCCTCCAAGTGGATCGTGGACATCCAGGGAAAACGGCTGCAGGGCGAATTCGTCATCCTCAAATTCGAGAAAGCAGGAAAGAAAGAATGGTTGTTCTTCAAGAAAAAGAACTGATCATTCCGGTAACATATGCCTTTGATCATTCCGGTAACATATGCCTTGTATCAGAACTTGAGCTCTCTCTCTGTTATCGCATAGATGTCCATGAAAAGAGGGCCGAAGAGCTCCCGCAACGGCGGAGATTCAAGAGCAGGATCCCGCAGCATGGGAAATTTCTCTGTCACGAACCAGTACCTCTGTGTAAGGCACTCCTGAAGTGTATGTAACGGGAGTCCAAACATCCTTATCTGTACCCGCTGGGAAGACTGCTCATTATAATCATAATACGCAAGTTGCACACCTGGTACGCGCATCGGCAGATACAATTCCTTTTTAATCCTCTCAAACCTTCTCACGACAGTTGCAGTCAGATCGCCAAAGATGCCAAACCGGAACTCGTCATCACTTCCAGGAATGGGTATCGAATAACTATTCAAAGGCAAGACTGCAGACTTCACCTCGACAATCCCCCTATACGAGACCGCATCCTGGTCAAGAGAGACCTCAAGCCGGTCTTCCTCAAGCGGAAAGACCAATACATTGATATCCTCACCCATAACAGGAAGAAACAGCACCCATTCTTAATCTTTTCTTTCGATGACCTGAAACTCGATTTTCCTTCCCATCTTGTCATACCCCGCAATATCCCCTTCTGCGAATGGAAAACGGATGATGAGATGGAAGATGCCGTGCTTGCCAAAGAACTGTAGATCAGTGTCAGAAGGCTTGTTGCTTGCGCCAGGATGAGAGTGCACGCTCCCTACGGTATTATGCACCATCGGAAGGTCCATATGCATGGCAGTCGCATTCTCACTCGCCTCAAACTGCTGGAAGATGATCCCTGTGATGTACAGCGTTTCACGCTTCACGCTTCCCTCGAGAAGTGCAGTGAACTCCAGCGGAGACGAGTTTCTCGCAAGCTCTTCAATTGTCTCGACAACACTACGCAGGACGCGCACCTCATTGTACCGGAAACTTGGCAATTTCAGCCAATCAAAGAGCTTCATCTTTCAGTACCTCATCTTTCCGCCTTCTTCCACATGAAATCAAAATAAGACTTGTACGCCCTTGCAGCAGACTCATTCTCGATAAGGATGCCCTCCGGCTCGTCAGTCCAGATGATGATCGCGATCTTCTTTCCATAGATGTTTGTCACGGCAGGACTCTCCTCGATGTCAGAGAGCGAGCGGTGCTGGGAAAGCTTTGAATCAAGCTCTTTTCTGCCTTTTCTTAAGATCAACTGGGTCTTGATATTGTTCTCGCGCTTGAGCCGCTCGAATTGCGATGCGAACTCAGGCATGCGCTTGGAGAACTGGCCTTCTGAACCAAAGACAAAATTATCCTCGCCAGTCCTGATGATGTCCATGAAGATCGACTTGACACCCTTTATTCCCTTGAACAACCTGACCTGCCCCTCGATCTTCGCCGCCTTGTGCCTCGCGTTCAATTCCGGAAGGATATCCTTGATGTCCCGTTCCTGCTCCCTGACATAATCAAGCAGGCGGTTCGGGCCTGTGCCCTGGAACCACTTCACAGAACCAATGACGACGTAACTTGCCAGGCCCTTCTCCATGAGGGATTTCAGGGCGTTATAGCAACTACTCCTGTCAATGCCTGCAATTGTTGCGATCTTTCCGGCCTTCTTGCTTCCCTTGTCATTTAAAACCAGGTAGACCTTGATCTCATTCGGCGAAAAACCCAGCTTTTCCAGAACAGGTTCGACTTGCATGAGAGAAAATAGTATGGCAGGGATATTTAAATGTTGTTGAAAAATCGGCTACAGATGAAATGAGTTGACTTTCCTCTTTATTGCGCCGTTGGTGGCGTGCATCATTGAGATATGCATCAGATCTTGCAGAATAATAATATGAGAACGATTACTCAATATACTCATCCTTGAACATCTTCGCAATCAGGAACAAGTATGATAATAATAGGGGGCCGATGAACAGGCCGAGAAATCCGAACAGCGGGATTCCGATAAAGACACCAACCACTGAAATGAGCGGGTGCAGGTTCACCATCTTCTTCAATATATACGGGCGGATGACATAATCGATATTTGAGACAACAACAAATCCATACGCAAGAAACAGGATGCCTGCGACAACATGCCCCTGGAGGATCAAGATGAGACCTGCAGGAATGTAGACGATAGGCGGGCCGACAATAGGAAGAAAAGAAAGAATCGCCGAGACAATACCCCAGAGAAGCGGCTGGGGAATCCCAAAGATCAAAAAACCCAGCGCGACCAAAAGGCCCTGTGCGATGGCTATCGCGCCCATGCCAATGACAGTCGAATTCGTGACATTCGACAATTCCTCAACCAAACGACGCCGATTCTTCTTTGAAAACGGCAGGAACTCCTCAACCATCCTCGAGAACTTCTTCGTGCTTACGAGCAGGTAAAAGAAGATGAAATACAGGATGATCAGGGAGATGAACACATTTGCCATAGAAGAGATGATGCTTGTCGAATTGGTCTTGACGAACTTCACCACGAGCGACAGGGAATTTCTGACGATGGCATCCGCATCGATCTCGCTTCCTGTCCACTGATTGAGCTTGTCAATGACCAGGTTCACTGTTGTCGTATTCTTGGCAAGCATGGTTGCCTCCTGTACGACAAGAGAACCCAGGAAATACAAAGGCACAAGAATCACCACAAGCGAGATGACAATGAGAAGAATTGCAGAAAGCGACTGCGGCATCCTTCTCGAAAAGCGCTTATGCAAGGGGCGAAAGAGGGCAAAGAGGATGAGCGCGCCAAAGATCGCCGTATAATACGGCCGAAGCGCGACAACGACAAGCAAGAACAACGCGAGCAAAATAAAAAATGCAGTCCACTTGCGAAAGGTATGCTCTTCCATTG
>JBDRSD010000028.1:0-13338 GCA_043825215.1 Nanobdellota archaeon | reverse complement strand
AGCACCTCCGGGGTGGGTCGACGAGTGAGCGTAGCTCACGACGGCCGCCATGGTGGAGGATGCCTTCAGATAATATGATTCGTTTCGAAGAGAATATTTAAAAAGGAGTGCTGGTTTTTCGTCGTCATCGGGACGGTAGCTCAGACTGGGAGAGCACCACGCTGAAGTGTGGCAAGGGATTTACGTTTTCCACGAGGAAACGTGGGTGAGATTTCCAGAAGTTTTTCTGGATTCCCCGAATCCTGGGTTCAAATCCCAGCCGTCCCAGTTTTTATGGTGCGACTGCAGAAAAGACCGGAGACGATTGAGAATCGTTGGGATATTCTTTACGCAAAGTATCCTGAGGTATACGATGCGTTTTCTCGCATTCCCTACACACCGAATGTCCTGAGTCATCTTCTCAAATTGTTCTCATTCAGGAAAAAGGTTGTTGTTGACATTGGTTCTGGAACGGGGCGATCCACGTTTCCAATCGCACGACAGGCTAAAGAAGTGGTCGGGATTGAACCGGAAGATGCTATGCGAAAACTTGCAGTAAGAGAGGCAAAGAAAAAACGCATAAAGAATGTTACTTTTGTCAAAGGTAGTGGTCAAAGAATTCCCTTAAAAGAACATTATGCAGATATTATCCTCGCTGTTACTGCACTTCCTCCTCCAGAAAAAATGTCTGTTTTTCTAAAAGAATGTAAGCGTGTTCTTAAGAAAGGTGGGCTTATTATCAGCGTTGATATTGCGCCAAAATGGTACGGGGGAGATCTTGCACCCGTAATTCTTGGCAAATCTCGTATGACAAATCTGAAAATTGATGAAAAAATTGATACCTTTTTCAGGCATCATAACTTCTTGTACAAGGATGTCTATTCTGTCCAAGAATATGAGAGTGTCAAGCGAATGGTTGATATTTACGGATTTATTTTCGGAAAAAAAGCGATTGCTCATATAAAAAAAACAAAAAGGACTTGTGTGAAGTGGAAAGTTAGGATACACTATGCACGGTTTTAAATCATAAAGAGTATATTTTTTTACGAGACTCATGGATCATAAACTCTTTATCACCAATCGTTCTGGAAAGAGGATCGCAGTACTTCTTGATGTGCCAAAAGAGCAGTCAGGGCTCGCATTTGTCATGCATGGCTTGGGCGGTTTTAAGGAGCAGCCGCAGGTGGAAGCATTCGCAAAGGGTTTTTTGGATGCGAAATGTATCGTTGTCAGATTCGACTGCAGGAATACGCTTGGTGAGAGTGAAGGGAAATTCGAAGATGCACGCCTGACCAATTATTATGAAGATCTTGAGGATGTGATTTCCTGGGCAAGGCAGCAAAGCTGGTTCATATCACCCTTCTTCCTCTGCGGGCATAGCCTTGGGGGAATTGCAGTCGCATGGTATGCGGAAAAGAATCCAAAGGAAGTGTGCGGTCTGGCCCCGCTCGGAACTGTTGTCTCAGGACAACTTACGATGGAAGCTCATGGCAAAGAAGAAATCGCCAAGTGGAAGGAAACGGGATGGTTTGAAGAGAGAAGTAATTCAAAACCAGGTGTCTTGAAGCGCAGGCCTTGGGCGATGATGGATGACCTGCTTCGATATGATTTGAGAACTGATGCTGCAAAGCTGACAATGCCTGTCTTATTTGTTGTAGGAGATTTAGATCAGAGCACGCCGTATGTTCATCAGAAGCTTCTTTTTGATCTTGTTTCTGGAAGAAAAGAGATACATGTCCTTAAAGGAGCAAAGCACACCATTCGGGATGAAAAACATTTGCAGGAGCTAACTGAGATTTTGAAGAAGTGGCTGTTTTCTGTAAAAAAAGGATAAAAAAAATTTAGCAGCAGCCACAGCAACCGCCTTTCTTTCCTGATTTTTTTGCTGGAGCTTTTTTCGCAACTTTTTTCTTTGCAGCCATACTGGTCACCTCCGACAATTCATCTTGATGAAGATTGCTTATTTTTATAGTTATCGATAGGTTTAAGTATCCTGCATGATGTATTGGTAAGCATGGAGTACGAGTCATTGGTGAAGCCTCCTGTCTCGGAGCGGCTGAAGAGTGGCAGGGTGAGATTGAAGGCAGGGGAGGAAGTCGGGCTTCACAAAACTGATGAGCGGGAGGAGTTGCTTGTTGTCCTTTCAGGCACACTCATTGTCGTGCAAGGTCTGAAGAGGTCAGTTCTGTCTCGCAGGGGGGCTTTGTTTATTCCAAGGAATGTTATGCATAATGTTTTGTGTGAAGAAGGGAATGCAGAATATATTTATGTAGTATCTTTATTGTGATCTTTGATGTTGTTTTCCGATTCTTTGAGATTGATGTCTTTCATGCAATTCTGCAGGCGAGAAGATAGCAAAGGATATCCTTTTTACTCAATTAGTCTGAAAATAGTTCGGTCTATCCCGAAAAGTATATAAATTCCTTTCGGGAAGCCGTTTCTATGGGAGAAGGTATACAGGTTGAGGTGAAGAAGAAGGTCTGGCTGGAGCATAAGAATATGCCGCTCATGGGTAGGGGTCGTTACGAGATTCTAAAGTGTATTGATACAACCCACTCCATCAAGGAGACAGCCAAACATCTCCACATTACAGAGAAGACCATCCAGAACTATATTACTAAGATGGAGAACCGGCTTGGGAAGAGAATTACCATCTCATATCGAGGAGGACGAATAGGTGGTGGATATTCGCAACTGACACCAACAGGAAGACAACTCCTGGAACTTTTTGAGAAACACGATGAAAAATAGTTTGAGAATAAGTCTGACAAGTAGATGTAATTTTGCTTGTGATTACTGCCATGAGGAAGGGTATTCTACGCAAGAGGAGATGAGTATTGCAGAGATACAGAGGATTGTCTCTCATTATGCTGCCTCTGGAATCTCGAGGGTGAAGTTGACTGGTGGAGAGCCGATGCTGAGAAAAGACATCCTTGACATCATCAGGGTGATGAAGGCAGTGCCGGGCATAAGAGAGGTGTCAATGGTCACCAATGGCTACCTGCTAGACGAATTGGCAATGAAGCTGAAAGAGGCAGGCCTTGACCGGGTCAATATCGGTTGTGACTCCCTGTTGGCAACTGACAAGAATGCGGCTGCTGCAGAACAGAAGATCCTTGCCGCGAAAAAGGCAGGTCTTATCCCTATCCATCTTAACATGGTGGTCTTAAAGGGAATTAATGATCATGAGATTTCAGGGATGATGGCTTTTGCGAAGAAACATGATTGCATCCTCAAGCTTATCGAACTTATCAATGTTAACAATGACTATTATCAGAAGCACTACTTCTCTTTGGAATCCCTCGAGAGTGAGCTTGGAAGAAAAGCAGAGACAGTTATTGCTCGTGATCAGCACAATACCAAGCAATATTTTGTTGATGGTTGCGTGGTCGAAGTCGTCCGACCCTTCTCCCCGGGTTTCTGTTCCAACTGCACGAAGATCCGCGTGACTGCTGACGGGAAGTACATGCCGTGTCTCGTCCGGCAGCATATCTGTGAGGTATCTCATGGGAACAGTTGACATCTCTGGAAAGCCAGTCGTGAGAAGAATGGCTGTTGCGAGCGGAAGGATTGTTCTCAGAAAAGAGACTGTTGAGAAAGTGAAGAGGAAGGAGACGAGGAAAGGAGATGTCTTGACTATTGCAGAAGTTGCCTGCCTTACTGCGGTGAAGCAGACTGCGCTTCTCATCCCGCACTGCCATCAGGTCCCGATAGATAGCATACAGGTAAGATTTATGGTAGGAAACGCTGATATTAAGATGTCGTGTGAGGTTGTGGCGTTTGCGAAGACTGGTGTTGAGATGGAGGCG
Source organism: Nanobdellota archaeon (assembly GCA_043825215.1). Taxonomy (GTDB): domain Archaea; phylum Nanobdellota; class Nanobdellia; order Woesearchaeales; family JAHJEM01; genus JAHJEM01. The sequence goes on along the minus strand of JBDRSD010000028.1, from coordinate 9,550 downwards.
CTTCTTGGTGTTTCTGTAGGTCTAAATACGCTCTGGGATGCAGTGAAGTATTTGGAAAAAGACGATGATGGCCAGTATCCTGTAACAAGGATCACAGATATTGTGGTTGAAAAAAAGGAGAAGGGTGAATGAGATGGAAGGTCCAACGACAAAAGAGCATAAGAAGCATGAAAACATCTTTGTCGGCGCAGCAGTCATCACATTGTCTGACACGAGGACGCTTGCAGAGGATGATTCAGGGCATCTTATTCGAAGAATGCTCGAGGAAGAAGGGCATAATGTCCCGCTGCATGTGGTAATCAAGGATGACAAGGAATTGTTGCGAAAGCAGATAGAAGTCGCACTCCATGATGACTCCATCAGGCTCATCATCACGAATGGCGGGACTGGTGTCGGCCCAAGGGATATTACGATCGAGACAGTCAAACCGTTTCTTGATAAGGAAATTTCTGCATTTGGTGTGCTGTTCACAGAATTAAGCTATGCTGATATTGGAACATCTGCCTTGTTGTCTCGTGCATCTGCAGGTATAGCGCAGGGAAAAGCCATCTTTAGCGTTCCTGGAAGCCCGAAAGCTGTGGAACTTGCGATGAAAAGGCTTATTCTGCCTGAGCTCCAGCACGTGTTGCATCACATAAAGGAAGTGAAGAGATGAATAAGACACTCGTGCAGGGAATGTTCCTCTTGTTGATCGCATTTTTTTTGGTGAGTTGTACGTCTTCATCGGCAGATGATGCTTTGACTGTGAAAAAAGAACGGTTGCTTCTGGCGACGACGACGAGCACGTATGATTCAGGCCTTCTTGATTATCTTCTTCCTGTTTTTCAGGAAAAATGTGGTATTCCTGTGGAAGTCATATCTGTTGGTACTGGTCAGGCAATAGCGAATGGCGAGCGGGGAGATGTGGACATAATCCTTGTGCATGCGCCAGAGTCTGAGCTTGCATTTGTCAAGCAGGGATACGGCATCGATAGACGTTGTGTGATGTATAATGATTTTGTCATTGTGGGGCCAGAGAATGATCCGCCAAAGATTAATGGTTCATCGTTGGAAGACGCGCTGACAAAGATAAGTATGTCTGATGCAGGTTTCATTTCTCGTGGTGATGATTCAGGCACGCACAAGAAAGAAAAGCAACTCTGGGACGCTTATCAAATTGAGACGCAGGAAAGCAGTTGGTATCTGGAGACAGGTTCTGGCATGGGTGAGACATTGCGCATTGCTGATGAGAAACAGGCATACACCTTGAGTGATCGAGGCACATACCTTGCCCAGAAGGATTCTTTGGGATTGGTAGTGCTTGTGCAGGGTGATGATCTCCTGCTCAATCCCTATGGTGTGATCCGTGTGAATCCAGAACTGCATAAGAATGTCAATTCAGATGCAGCAATTCTCTTTGAGGATTGGCTTATGTCAGATGAGACTCAAGAAAGGATTGGTGAATTCAAGAAGAACGGGGAAGTTCTGTTCTTTCCGCTTCGCGGGGAATGTTTGGGTGATTGAATTTGGGTGTGTTCATTGATGCGATACAGCAGGCGATTGTCCTCCTCTTCTCATTAGATGCTGAAGTGCTCAAGATAACCCTGCTCTCTTTGCGTATCTCATTGACTGCTGTTTTCTTGAGCGCGTTAATTGCGATTCCTCTTGCGTTTTTCATCAATCATCACAGGTTTTTTGGAAAGAAGGTCTTGATAAGCATCATCCATACGGGAATGGCCCTTCCGCCTGTTGTTGTCGGCCTTTTCGTCTACATCTTTCTCTCAAGAAACGGAATTCTTGGCTACTTGGACATATTGTATACGCCGACAGCAATGATCATTGCTCAGATGGTGCTTGCAATTCCGATTATTATGGGAATCAGCATCTCTGCCCTGCATGGTGTTGAGAAAAAGATCAAGGATACAGTTATTTCCCTTGGCGCGACAAAGTTCCAGCTGGCAAAGAAGGTCATCCGGGAGGCAAAGTATGGGATCATAACAGCGATCATCACAAGCCTTGGTGCTGCGTTGAGCGAGGTTGGAGCGATAATCATTGTTGGTGGGAACATCCGTTTTCATACTCGCGCACTCACCACATCGATTGTGCTTGAGACGAGAAGGGGAAATTTTGCCTTGGCGATGGCTTTGGGAATCATCCTTATTGCGTTCGCGTTCCTTATTAATTTCGTATTGACCTATGTGCAGCAGAAGAAGGTGGTGGACGAATGAGTATCCTTCAGCTCAAGGGTGTGGAGAAGCGATTTGGCGAACAGAACGTGCTGAAAGATATTGATCTGCAGGTTGAAAAGGGGGAGATCGTGGGTATTGTGGGTGAGAGCGGTGTGGGAAAGACTACCCTTCTTCGGATTATGAACCGGCTGACAAAGCCAACAGGGGGTACTGTGATGTATAAGGGGCAATCCCTGAATGACAAGATAAGCCTCTCCTTGCAGAGGAGCATGGTTATGGTCTTTCAAAAGCCAGTTCTCTTTAACGAGTCTGTATTGCAGAATTTGACGTATGGTCTTCGCATGAGAAACAAAGACAATAGTGAACAAATGGCAAAGAAACTATTATTGAAGTTTGGGATGCGAGACGTCCAGAAAAATGCTCATCGATTGTCCGGAGGAGAAGTGCAGCGTGTGGCATTGTGCCAGGCATTGGTTCTCCGACCAGATCTCTTGCTTTTGGACGAACCGACAGCAAACCTTGACGATGCCAATATCAGACAAGTGGAACGGGTCATAATGGATATGAGGAAGAAATATAAAACAACAGTGATTATCTCATCGCACGACAAGCAGCATGTAGAAAATATGTGTGATCGGATATGCACATTGGTTGATGGAAGGTTGAGAACATGACAAAACCAGGATTTGGAAAACTCGCAAGTTTACAAGAAGCACGAAAGGTCATCTTCAGCTTGATTCAAGAGACAGCTGACGAGACAATACTTTTAGAGGATGCCTTGCATCGCGTGGTTGCAGGGGATGTTGTCTCAGAGATTGACGTCCCGCATTTCAGGAAGGCTGCGATGGATGGCTTTGCCGTTATTGCAGAAGACACGTTCGGCGCGTCGAATACCAATCCGAAGCAGCTTGAGATTCTCGATTCCATTACTGCAGGAATGGTCTCAAAAAAAGAGCTTGGGAAAGGGTGCTGCATTGAGATAACGACAGGGGCCGCGCTTCCCAGGAACGCGACTGCAGAAGTGATGGTCGAGCATACGGAGAGAGAGGGCAAGGCACTTACTCTCTATAAGAGCGCAGCGCCAGGTGAGAATGTCATCAGTATCGGGAGTGATATCAAGAAGGGAAGTATTGTCCTGAAGAAAGGAACCATGCTCACACCCCCTATCATTGGTGTGTTGAGCGCGATAGGGACAACGAAAGTGGTTGTGAAGAAGAGGCCGGTCATCGCTTATTTTTCGACAGGAAACGAGATTGTCGCTCCAGGAGAGCAATTGCAGGAAGGTAAGATCTATGATATCAATTCTGCAACGATCACACAGGCCATCCGTGCCAACCATTGTGAGCTCGTCAACCTGGGCGTGATTAAGGATGATCTTGAAGAGATCAAGTCAGCTGTTTTGCAGGCTGTTGAGAAAGCGGATCTCGTCCTTCTCTCAGGAGGCTCGTCCTTGGGAGGAGAGGATTTCATGGTCCAGGCAGTAGCAGAGATTGGAGAAGTGCTCATCCATGGCATTGCAGTAAAGCCTGGAAAGCCTGTCCTTATAGGGAAAGTGAAGGGAAAGTCAGTCATTGGCCTCCCAGGCTATCCCACATCAGCTCTTTCCAATTTTTACATCCTCATCGTTCCGGTCATAGGGCAAATGCTCGGGTTTGCAGAAGAAAAGAATATCGTGCAAAAAAGGCTTTCCAGAAAGATATCATCAACGATTGGTAGGTATGAGTTTCTTGCGGTTCGAGTCGAGGGGGACTATGCCGTCCCGGTGATGAAGGGAAGTAGTGCGATTACCACGCTTTCAGAGAGTGATGGTTTTCTTGGTATTGATGAGAATACGGAAGTCTTGGAAAAAGACAGCGTAGTTGAGGTGATTCTCTTATGAACGCAAAAGTCTTATCTGTGAATATCAGCAAGAAGAAGGGTATTGTCAAGGATCCTGTTCCTGAAGTAGAACTAAAAGAGGAATATGGTATCATTGGTGATGTGCACGCAGGACCAGGGAATAAGCAGGTATCTTTTCTTTCAAAGGAAAGTGTGGATGCATTCCAGCCGCATACCGATGTATGCCTGAAGCATGGCATCTTTGCCGAGAATATCACAACAGAGGGTATTAATTTGAGATCATTGGAACTCGGCCAGAAAATACAGATCAATGACTGCATCCTTGAAGTGTCAAAGAAGGGAAAGGAATGTCATCAGTATTGCAACATCGCTAAAGTTGTAGGCAGGTGCATCATGCCAAAGGAGTGCATCTTCGGCAGAGTCATCAAGGGCGGGAAGATAAAAGCAGGGGATGAGATAATTCTACAACAGGCATAACCGAGCAGGAGGCAACACCACTGGCGCCGAGGTGACGGGGGTCTGTCCCTTACGGGGTGTCGCCTAGACCGAACGCAGTGAGGTCGTCGGCCGCCATTGGTAGTGTTGCCGAATGCAAAATACTTATTCACTGATGACTTACATAAATAAAAACCAAAACTATAAAGGACTAACTTTATAAATCATCTGCACATATTTCGAGTTAGGTGTGATTCATGATTAAACAGAATGCTATATATATTGATGCGGAAAAGGAAGAGTTCCGTACGGATTCTTTCTCTGATGAGTCCATCCTCGGTCCTCTTGATTTTGGGTATCGGGAAACGCGAAAGGATAAAGACAGCTTCTGTTTTGGCACAGGTGTCCTTGCAGGCTCGATCATTCCTGGTGCTAAGCGCCTGATGTTCTTTACCTACTCTAATTTGTGGGAGAATTTCTATGTCTCATCGATCGGTGGTGGCTCTCAGGTATTCCATAAGACTGGCTTGAACTATGTCTGCATCAGAAATGCATGCAAGAATATGAAAGTCATGAAATTGAATCGCAAGGAGGGCAAGGTCACTGTTGCATTCGAAGATGTCGACCTGGAGACTGTCTGGAAGGGTTATGACGGTTTCATCGGCGCCTACGCCCTCCAAAAATACATGTTTGACAAGTACAAGGACGAATTTGCAGAGTGCAGGATTCTTGCGACTGGTCCTGCTGCCATGCATACGCGAGTCGGTGCAATCCTTTCTGCACCCATCATGGGCGGGAAGATTTCTGCTGTGGATTGCTGGGCTGGAAGGGGTGGCTTTGGCAGTAAGCTCGTCCAGCATCATAAGATTGCGGCAATCATCTATGGTGGTGATCTTGTTGATTCTGATCCCATTACCCATGACAGCAAAGAAATCAATAAGTTGTTCATGGACAAGTATCATAAGCTCATGATCCCTGAGGACCTGGAGGTCACGAAAAAATACAGGTATGACCCAAACCTCCACACAGGAGGAACCTTTGGCGTCAACTACATCAAGCTTGGTACGTGGATGTTTGCCTTCAACTACAATTCTATTTATTTTACGAATGAGAAGCGGAAGTGGATGCATGAGAAGTTTATCATGGAGCATTATCATAAGCAGTTTGATGAGGAGACTATTGAGAAGAAGCAGTTCAAGAACTGTGGTGAGGCGTGTCCTGTTGTCTGCAAGAAGATGAATAATGAGTTCAAGAAGGATTATGAGCCTTACGAGGCGCTTGGCCCGAATAGCGGCATCTTTGACCAGCGGGCAGCAGAAAAGCTCAACCATCATGCAGATGCCATGGGATTTGATGCCATCCAGATAGGAAGTGTGGTATCCTGGATTATGGACATCATCGACAAGGGCATGATAAAGAAAGAGGATTTTGACCTGACGAGGGCTCCGTTGTGGAATCCGGATAATTTCGATCTGGTGAACGATTCCATGCATAATGCAGACCTTGGTGTGGAGATCATGAATATGATTCTCTTCAACCCCAAGGGTGCCGTGTTCAGGAATGGCATCCGCCAGGCAGCAAAGGAGCTTGATGCAAAGTATGGGACAAAGACGATCAATCAGGCAGTCTTTCTCTCGCATGGAAAAGAGGGGTGTATAGTGCCGAACCAGTATTGGGTGCCGGGCATGTTTGCGCCAATGGTCATTATGGGCAAGTATTTCTCCTATTATGGTGCTGACTTTTATCCACCAAATGAATTAGGGAAGAAGAATGTCGAGCGGATGATTAAGGAATTCTCGTCGGATAATACAGGCATGTGCAGGTTCCATCGGGTCTGGTCAGAAGAACTCATGGAAACAATCATCAATGATTTGTTCAAGACAAAATATGATTTCTTCGAGCATCACAAGCAGCTTGCGCAGCTCTTGAACCTTGACAATAAGCCTGTTTTTTGGGAATCAGAGAAGGTCATGGATATCATCAGGATATATCTTGAGAAGATCTTGTCAGGTGACTCGCAGAATGCAGTGGTCAAGGAATGGGTGGAGAAATTCAAGAAAGACAAGCAAGCCGCGGCAAGGGAATACTGGAATTGCATGCTTGAAGGCATGAATGAGGCAATGCGATGATGGACTTGCTGAAGGAAATGATAAAGGAAGTGAAGTGATGAAGGAACTGCGGTCGGGTGTGATTGAAGTTGGCGTTCGTCATCCAGATAGAAAGCTCTTTGATGAGTTCATGCCATTACCAAATGGCACGAGTTACAATTCTTACCTTGTCAAGGGAAGCGAGAAGACTGCGCTCATTGATACGGTTGATCCTGAATTCACGTCTGTCCTTATGCAGAATATTGCAGGCCAGAAGATAGATTATGTCATTGCCAATCATGCTGAGCAGGATCATTCAGGAAGCCTTCCGGCTATCTTAGAGCGTTTTCCAGAGTGTAGGCTTGTCTGTAATGAGAAGTGCATGGAGCTTCTCACAACGCATCTCCATATCGCAAAGGAGCGGTTTCTGATCATAAAGGATGAGGAAGAGCTCTCGCTTGGCGATAAGACCTTGAAGTTCATCTTCACGCCCTGGGTGCATTGGCCAGAGACCATGTGTACGTACCTGAAAGAGGAAAAGATACTCTTCACGTGTGATTTCTTTGGCGCGCATGATGCACATTTCACTTTGTTTGTTGAGGATGAGAAGCGCGTGTATGATGCGGCAAAGCGGTATTATGCTGAGATCATGATGCCGTATCGTGGGGCTGTGAATAGTAACATGGAAAAACTAAGGGATTTGCCTATTGATATCATTGCGCCCTCTCATGGTCCTGTGCACAACAATCCTAAGTTCATCCTTGGCGCGTATGCTGATTGGGCATCGGATAGTGTGAAGAGGGAAGTGATCATTGCCTATATCTCGATGCATGGAAGCACAAAAGTTGCTGCTGACCGTATTGCGGGAAGAGTGATGAAGACAGGAATTCCAGTAAAGAAAATCAATTTGACTGAGGTGAGTGTGGGAGAGCTTGCGATTGACATGGTTGATGCTGCGGCAATTATTGTCGGAAGTCCGAAGTTTCTTGCAGGTCTTCATCCGACTGTTGAACATTTCCTGTATTTCATGAATGTGCTTCACCCCAAGGCGAAATTGGTCGGCTTTTTTGGGTCTTCTGGCTGGGGCAATAAGGTCGAATTCAAGGAGAAATTGGAGAATTTGAAGGCAGAATTCTTGCCCATTCTTCTGGTGAAGGGTTTGCCCAATCAGGAGGATTTGGCGACTATTGACCGGTTTTCTGATGAGATTATTAAAAGAGTGTGAGTTTATCCCTCGAACATCCATCCTTCTTCTTCCATGTGAAAGTTTGCAGGATCCTTGATGTAATCATACGCGTTACGGATGAGCGTGTAGTGCGCTGATTCCTGGTGCATGAGGAAAGAGAAGAAATCTTTGACTTTTTCGTCTGTTGCGTATTCACATTCTTCTTTGTAGAAGTTGTAGGCTGACCGTTCGAGTTCGAGTCCTGTTTCGTAGGCAGCGAGGTCCTCTTTTGAGGCTTTGACCCTGTCTGTGAATTCTTTTAGAGTCATCGTGAAGAACTGCTTGACTTCTTCTTGTCTGTCGCCGGAAAGGTGTGCGTCTGGGTGGTGTTTTTTGATGAAGTCGTTGATTTCCCTGATATGGTTCTCTTCTTGTTCGGCAAGGTAGGTAAAGACGCGTCTGACAAAGGGATTCTTGGTCTTTTCTGCTTCTTCTTCGTAGATGTGTTGTCCTTTTTTCTCAAAATCAAGTGCGGTTTGCAGTGCCTTTTGCAGTTCCATCGTTTCCACCTCTCTGTTTTGAGGAATATTGCGTTCCTTTAAAAATATATTGAGTTAACTAAAGCAATCATCTGACTTCAGCATCCTCCTTCTTGGCGGCAGACGGGCAAATTCTCACTTCGTTCGAATTTACCCTAAACGCCACCCCGAAGGGGCAACCATTTGTGCGTGCACGCACAAATTGCCAGCAACTCGTTGCTGAGCACCCGGCGTTTCTGCGCCAAGGAGGATGCTGCAATACGGATCTCTTGTTGTTCCAGTGCAAAGTTCATTAGAAAGATTTAAATAAAACGTGATGTGATCATGGCATATTAAAGAGGTGGTTTATCATGCGAAATCTTATCGAGGAATTGAAAGAGAAGGCAAAGTCCTTGCAGCGAAGGATTGTCTTTCCTGAAGGAACAGATGACAGAATACTGAAAGCTTGTGCGGTCTTGATGGAGCAGAAGATTGCAATTCCCGTCATTGTCGGAAATCCAGACCAGATCCACGGGCGGGCAAAGGACTTGCATATCCACTTGGAGGGTGTTGAGATTGTCAATCCCCAGAACTGTCCTGATTATGAAGAATACGCGAATGCACTCTATGAGTTACGCAAAAGCAAGGGTATGACGTTGGAGGAAGCACATAAAACTCTTCAAGAGCCAATATACTTAGCAACCATGATGCTTCAGTTGGGAAAGGTAGACGGTCTGGTCTCGGGAGCTGCCCATCCGACTGCACACACGCTTCGTCCTGCTCTTCAGATCATCAAGACGCATGAGAAATTCCATAAAGTATCGAGCGTCTTTCTCATGATGCTGGACAATCGCTTGATATTCTTTGCTGATTGCGCAGTTGAGATTGATCCTGACGCAAAGGACCTTGCTGATGTGGCTATTGATACGGCAAAGACTGCGAAGGTGTTTGGTGTGGAGCCAAAGGTTGCCATGCTTTCATTTTCGACGAATGGCTCTGCAAAGCATCCGCATGTGGATAAGGTAAAGGAGGCAACAGCTCTTGTGAAGGATCGTATGCCTGATTTGATTGTGGATGGGGAGATGCAGGCTGATGCTGCTCTTGTGCCACGTGTCGGTGCATCTAAGTTTCCAGGTTCGAAGCTGAAAGGAGATGCGAACGTGCTCATCTTCCCTGATCTCAATTCAGGAAACATTGCCTACAAGCTCGTCGAGCGCTTGGCAGGATACATGGCTGTCGGACCGATCGTCCAGGGGTTGAACAAACCTGTAAATGATCTCAGCAGGGGTTGCAGTGTGGAGGATGTCGTGGATGTGACGATCATTACGGCGATGCAGG
>JBDRSD010000027.1:0-15262 GCA_043825215.1 Nanobdellota archaeon | reverse complement strand
TCTGACAGTGAACCTTCAATGAATATTCATTCCAGATGACGTGATAGAAACCATTTTTTATCCCCTTACGAATATGTAGGGTGCAAATGTTATAAAAGCCCAGATATTAAGGGTGGACTCCTGAACTTTAAGTTACATGTTTGTGGGAAAGATCTTTCGCATTCCAGGTTGACGACTATGGTTACATCGTTGCAGCGCCTCCATGATATTTTTACAGATCATGAGAAAAAGAGAAGCAATCCAACCTTATAAGGTTTGTAAAGCAATTGTATATACAGGTCAAGATGCGTATTTATGAGGGGAATTATTATAAATCATATTGCTACTCTTCAGACGAATGACGAAGGTTTATTGCGACACCTGCGTGTACATTGATGCCCTTGGCTTAAGCAAGCAAAGCGATCGCCTGCGTCCGCTTGATGACTTTGCCTGGATTTTCTTTAATGCTATCAAACGTGATAAAATGACATTGATAACATCTGACTGGGTTTTTAAGGAATTCAAGGATGTTATTGGTGATGATAAGAAACTTCTCGAGTTCATCCATGACCTAGAATCGGATTCCATGCAAAGAATTCACATTATTAAAAATGAAGATGATGAGAAGGAAGCTCGGTGTATTTCAAGGTCCAACTTTCCTGACGCGCTTCATGTAGTCCTCGCAAAGAAAGCAGAGGCGATATTCATTACCACTCAAAATATCAAGGATTTCATCGAATTCGAGGACTACATGAAAAAGAACGGGATTGAGCTTAGGCAGCCCCAGAGCTTTTAATAAGCCGCCTTCTTGTAGCTTCCATCTTCGGGTCGAGCTTGATTTCTGGCCAAAGATCCCTGAGCTTGGAGAGTTGGATCTCAAGAGTGTCAAGCAAGGCTTGCTCTCTCATCTGGAAAAAGATATCAACTGATTGCTCATAATATTTCTCAACTGACCTGAAATTGGAAATGCCGATGAGATTCCAGATAGTATTGAATGCTTCGATAATATCCATGCGGTTATTTTCCAATTCTTCTATAGGTAGTTTAGAGAGCATAGTAAATGCGGATGAAAAAGCATCAAACCAATTATAAACCATATCTGAGGATTTTCTTCTTGCTAAGGAGAATAAAATTTGTGTCAGCTCATTTTTTAGGAGCGAAACAGCATTATCTGTAAATGGATGTTTCAGCAATAATATCACAGAAAACTTGTGAAGGTACAATTCATTATTCTCCTTTTCATAAAGTATTTTCATGAGGACATCTGTGTTTTCATATTGAGAGAATTCATGCAATATTTCCTTTATTGTCGAATCATGATCCTTGTTTGATCCAAATTGTCTGAGGGTAGAATCATCCAATTTATGCACACAGCACTCGCCATAAATGTACCATCCATAGGGAAGAGTTTGAATCTTGTCTCGTTTAATCACTTCAACTACTGCTTTTTGTAAGAATGTCCTGTTTAGTTTCTTCTTGGAAAGCTCTTGAATTCGATTGGCCAATTCGCAAAATTGCTTATTTTGTTCCGTGGTAAGTGGAAGATTGAGAAGAGTGTCTTCATTGAATACAATTTGTTGGCGTAATGAGTATTTCTTGTCTTCCAGCTGAACAAGCCCTGCTGCAACAAGAGAGTCAAGTGCGATTTTTACAGTCTTCCAATTCAGACCTTTGGCTTCTGCAATCTGATGGACATTCCCAGATCCCGTTCTGAGGGCTTCGACCACATCCTTGTACACGCCAGAACGAAAAGATCCACCCATTTGCCTCCACCTCGATTCGTTCCCTGGATGTTGAAGTTTATAATAGTTTCTATTCATTTATAAATAACCCCCAATTAAGGCAGAGGAATACGCTTAAATATATAAATTTTCTTGGTAATAGTTGAAATAGTCTATTGAAAAGTAGAAAAATATAAAATAAGTTTTCCATCCGGTGTTGAGGGCGAAGCCCGATGCACCGGTGGTTATGCAAAGGTTTATTATTTCTGAAAGTATTGTTTTTCTTGGAAGGTGACCTAAAGCAAAAAAGTACCAGCTCAGACTTTGCGTGTTGAGCTGGTCAAAAGTAACGTGCTGAACGAGTTATGATTGCTTTTCTGTTTAAGAAGTTTTTGTTAGTGTGAGTTCTATTCTTCAAAAAAAATTAATTATCGAGGTGATTTTTATGAAATTCAATCCGGTGAGATATAGTTCTGCGGTTGGTGAAGTGTGGATTATGTTGACTTTGAAAGTCAAGTATTGTCATAACGTGTTTGATATTCGTGCGGTTCGTGAGTATACGGATGCTGTGCTTACAGAGGCGCTTGATTATTATGAGATCAGGTGGGAAAAGAAGAGTTTTGACAGCAATCATGTGCACATCAATTTGGATATGGGAATCAAAAGCAAGCCGGAGATTGCGAAAATGCTTAAGGGTTTTACTGCTCCAAAGATATTTAAGGAATTTCCTTGGCTGCGAAGCAGGCTTTTTCGAAAAAGAGGATTCTGGAATTCTGCAACTGATGGGAGAACTGGAGATATGCACTTCTACGACAGATACTTGGACGGGCAGAAATACGGCAAAGACAACATGCAGTCACTGCAGCAGAAACTGGCAGCGTACACGTGAATTTTGATGTCACCGGTGTTGAGGGCAAAGCCCGATCACCGGTGGAGCTTCACAAAGAAGAAAAATCCCCGCCCGGCGATGTTTTTCGTCACCGGATATGGAACGCCCAGAGTGAGATTTGAACTCACGCTCCCTTTCGGGACGGGATTAGCAATCCCGCGCAATACCAGGCTATGCGATCTGGGCACGAAAATACAAGAAAATCTGCTTGTTTTTAAATCTAATCCAATATATTCCCCCTTTCAGCCAAGATAGCTCATGTTCTTCTTCTCTGCTTCATCGCTTGTCTTGACCGTGTCTGCGAGAATTCCCTTGATTTTTGTCTCAAACTCCTGCGCTTGCTTGATCAAGGGCTCATAATCTACCTTCAAGCCCAAGTACTTGTCCAGAAGCGCGATGACAAACGCTGCAGCCTTACTATCTGGAAGCTGGGAATGCGTGCCTGCAAAGATGCACGTGGTATCTGGATAGCGAAGCATCATGGCAGAAGTAACGCCGATGATGATGCTCTCTTCCACAGGCACTGCACCGAGCTTCACGAGTGCAGGATTATTGTACGAATAGATCTTCGTGTCCTCTTCGCCACTCATGGATCCCACACCTTCCAGGCTGATGACCTCTTTTGCCTTTGTCTTCTTGAGAAAATCGACGATGATGTCCGTTATCTGCCACTCATAACCCTTAGTGTTCAATATCGTATGCAAAACCACAATATTATTCCTCTTGTCATAAAAGATGGCCATGGGCATGATGAGCTTTGTCTTATGGATGGCGACAGTTGCCGGAAGCTCATCATACACGAACTCACCTATCTGCTCAGCCTTCAGGTGATCGATGAGAAACTCAGTGCAGATCGTGCCCACCAGCCCGAATCCGGGAAATCCCATGATGACCGTTGGAGACTTAGGAACATATTTTGTGACAATTTTCATGAACATCACCTCTCTTCCTCTCTTCACATCACGAGATTTATAAACATTTGGATTTCTTCACCACTAGATTTTTAAACGGGTGATTATCTAGGATTGTATGCTCTTCGCAAAAAGACACCGCATCTACATCGACACGAACTTCCTTCTCATACCTGGACGGCATAAGGTGGACATCTTCACAGGAATTGAGCGCATCATTCCGAAAAAAGGAGAGCTTGTCGTCTTTGAAGAAAGTGTGCGCGAACTCGAAAAGATCATCAGCAGTCCGACCAAAAAGCTTGCAGACAAGAACGCGGCAAAGCTTGCAATCCTTCTCATAAAACAAAAAAGTTTAAAAATGGTCGGGGGTTCCGCAAAGAATGCAGATGAGCTTCTCATCAGCTGTGCACGACGGGGAGACTACGTCGCCACGCAAGACAAGGAACTGAAAAAGAAGCTCAAGGAAAAAGGGGTAAGAATCATCATCCTGCGCCAAGAAACACACATTGCGCTTGAAAACTAGGAGACCAAAAATGTTCTATACAGTCAAAGTCAAGGATTACATCCGCCTCCCGCCTGAAAAGTTCACAGAAGACATCAACCTCTCGATCATCTCAGAGATCAAGAAAAAATACGCAGGCTACATCTCAAAAGAACTCAATATGGTCATTGACGTCCTCTCGGTCGAAAAAGTGGAGGAAGGAATCATCATACCAGGAGATGGCGCATCATATTATGATACTACATTCTGCCTGCTCACGTTCGAGCCAGAACTCCACGAAGTCATCCACGGCAAGATCAAGGATGTCGCAGACTTCGGAGCATTCATAACCATCGGCCCGATAGATGGGATGATACATATCAGCCAAACCATGAACGATTTCGTCTCCTTTTCTAAAGACAAGACACTGCAAGGAAAAGACACTAAAAGATTTTTGCGTGTGAACGACCGCTGCATCGCAAGAATCATCGCCGTCTCCTATAAGGACATCGCCAACCCGAAACTCGGGCTTACCATGCGTCAGGCAGGGCTTGGGCGAGAAGACTGGATAGAGGAAGACCTTAAAAAGTAAATTTTATAAATACAGGTTCTTCATAGATTAAAAAGAGGTGAAACCATAATCAAAGTCCGAGACTGGATGAGTGCGCCCGTTGTAATGATATCCCCAGACGCCACAATCTACGATGCGGCAAAACTCATGGGGCAGAAAAAATGCGGTGCTCTCGTCGTCCTCAAAGAAGAAAAACTCGTCGGTATCATCTCTGAGCGTGACATCATCCTTAAAGTTCTCTCCCAGGGCAAAGACTATAAGATGGTCAAGGTGGGAGACATCATGGTCAGAAACGTCTACACAGTCTCACCTGATGCGACGCTTCTTGACATCAGCAAGATGATGAACAAGTACAGGATCCGCCACGCAATCATCATGGAAAATGGTAAGGTTGTTGGTATCATCACTGCAAGAGACCTTATTGATATGGTTGCGGGATAGAACGGCCGACTGTGGTCAGAACGCTTCCTACCGGCACTGCCAACAGTACCTCATCATCGATTCTATGATATAATTTCATTCTGCTGAGTCTCTGTTTGGACGTGCATACACTGTAGTATACAGTCAGCAGGGCTCTGCCAGCAGTAACATTTAAAAACCCCCTATGAATCCTTCAGGGTTATGAAAAAGAAAGTATGCAGACGAGACAAGCTCTTTGTTGACGAGGACCTCTGCCCGATATGCAAGAAGGACTCATTTTCCACCAACTGGCAGGGAAGAATCTTCATCGTCAACCACGAGAAGAGCTTCATCGCAAAAGAGCTCGACATCCACTACAACGGCGAATATGCCATAAAGGTGCGCTAGATGAAAGTCGAGATCAGGACTACATATAAGAATGCTATCCTCTTGCGAGATGAGATTCTTGCTGACATCTTCTTCGAAGGAAAAACACCATCTCGCATTCAAGTTCACAAGGAAATTGCCAAAAAGATCGGGGCGCCTGAAGACACCGTGATTGTGAAAAGCATCCAATCCCTTTTTGGCGAACAGAAAGCTCATGCTAAAATCTTCAAATACGACACAAAAGACGCTCTTGACAAACTTGAGCCAGCATACCTTCTCAAGCGGCAGGCTAAAGCTGAGAAGCCAAAAACAGAAGAAGTGAAAGAGGAACCAGAGAAAGCAGCTGAAGAACCAAAGAAACAGGCCAAAGAGGCTGTCGCCGAAGCAAAGGCAGAGGACTGACCATGGCAGAGAAGAAGGGTGGCAAAAAACCAGGAAAGAAACACCAGAAACTCGCACAAGTCTATACAATTGAGGGCGGATCCATCAAGAAAAAGAACAAAAACTGCCCAAAATGCGGACCAGGAACCTTCCTGGGCGACCATAAAGACAGATGGTCCTGCGGTGCCTGTGGGTACATGGAGAAGAAGAAATAGAAAGGTTTTTATTGCATTTTACAGTTCTCTATGCCATGTTATCCCAGATCGTCAGTGAATCTTCTCAAGGAAGTGTGCAGTTGCCATTCTCCATCACAAATTCCCTCGAAAGGACAGAATCAGGCAGGCTCTATAGGATAACAGGAATCCTCACTGGATTTGTATTACGGGAAAATGGACTATATGGGCGGGCTTCTATCCTGAAAGAAGAAGTGCGTGACGAAGGAACAATTAAAAATCTTCTTCATAAACTTATGGGACCCGTGTATGATTTCACCACAATCCCTGAATATGTTGAAGGACAGTCCATACCAATTTTTCCTGAAAAAGAATACAGGACAGAACTCAAACGAAAAGCACGATCAGTAGGAATCCTTTTCAAAGATGACTTCCTTGACGAGGTCTTTTCCCCACTTGATGCACAGGTAGAACAGTTCATGAATTGATCATACGAAAAGCATGACAGACACTTCTTCTGGCATCCATATCAAATGTATTACACCTGGATTCGACAAAGTTGAGGGTTTCATTTCACGAATTCCACGTTTGGAATGTTCTGAAAGGCGATATCTCCTGTGAGAAAGGGGATTTTGTATCTTTTGGCAATAGTATATCCAATAACATCAATATATGACGTACCCTTATGCTCGTATCTAAATCGCATTGCAGGCTCGATGTCATCGATGTGCACATCAACAATCATCTTCCTCAGTAAAATAAGGGATTGTCTTGCAATATCTAATCCTCGTATTTTTAAAAGGTAATAAAAAACTTCCATCAAATTGTCAAAGCAAGTTATTCCTTCTTCTAGAGTGTATTGACTATACCTTGAATTACCGTTGAGGTATTCTATTATTGCGTAGCTGTCGAAAAATCTTTTTATCATCTTTTGCTTGTTCCTTTCTGATCTCATCCTTCATTTTTTGGGCGTCAATGGGGGAGTCTTTCAGTATGCCGAAGAGTTCAGATATCTTCTTCTGTTTCTCAATACTTATCTCAACAGGGTCGTTCTCTTCCAGTCCATATTGCGCCAATTCTTCCTTTGCCAAGAGGATGCCATAGGAATTTCCCCATTTCCTGATCTTTTTATGTAACACCATGTTTAAACGGGGGTTTAAACGGATATTTAAAGTTTTTCATTCCGGCCCGAATCCATATAGGCAACACTTATTCGATCATAGAATGATCTACTCGCAAAAACCCCCGGGATGAATGCGTCTTTTCTTGGCTGAATTATTCTTTTAAAATGCTCACTTGCCAGATAAATATCATATCTTTGCCTATTTTCAATACCACCTCTGGAGGGTGTGGCTTCAATATGAAATCCTGGTACTTCTTCCATGCCTGGAATAATTTCTTCCTCTGTAATATGAAGAAAGACCCGGATGTTTGGTAAATCATGAATCATGGCTTCCAATGTTCCACACCCATTTTCAAGTTTTTCCAGATCTGCGTTGTCTATTTCGGCATACAAACCGCACCCATAAAATACTCGCATGCTTCAAAGTATATAAGCTATATTCATAAATCCTTTGAAAAAAAAGAAAAAAATGGTCTTGCACCCTTCCGTGCATCATCGAACGAGTTCGATGGGGTTTGCGCGAGGCGCAAACAGTGCACGCCGGAAGATGGGAGGACGTTTGCTTTGCAAAGTCCTCTGAGCTGAATCTTACGAGATTTCTGCTTTAAGAAGTGATGTAAAAATGAAAAATAAAAAAAAAATTGCCTTCACGAAGATCGTTGGGGGTGATTAGTGAAGGCAAAGAACGAATCCACGAAGGAGTGTAATTCTTTGCTAACCCTTTTGACCTTTTGTGCTTGACAGAGAGAATCGCCCTAGTGGACGATCTCAATGCCGAGCTCTTCGGACAACTGTTGCCGTGCAGCGACAGTCTGCTTTGCCGTGTTCTTTCCCAAAATCCACGGACTCTTTACTCCAGTGATAATAGTCATTACTGTCAGCTTTCCTTTCATGTCTTCAGAGACCCGAGCGCCCCAGATGACGTTTGCGTCGTCGTCCATAGATTCTGTCACCATCTCGCCAATCCTTGAAATCTCATCAAGGGTCATATCAGGTCCGCCCCAGACATGGAGGATCGCTCCTGTTGCGCCTTCATAGCTAATGTCGAGCAAGGGGTTACTGAGCGCTCCTTTCACTGCTTCTTCAACTCTGTTATTTGTATCGGATGCGCCAACACCGATTGCTGCGACCCCGCCGTTTGTCATTATTGCTTTCACATCAGCAAAGTCGAGGTTAACCAGACTTGGCACTGCAATGGTTTCAACAATGCCCTTAATCATCGTCGCAATAAGTTCGTTTGCGACTGCAAACGCCTGCGTCACTGGCAGGTTTCCTGCAATCTGCACAAGCCTATTGTTATCGATGACAATGACGGTATCTGCGATCTGGCGCAATTTCTGCAGGCCGAATTCTGCCTTATCCACGCGAGCGCGCTCAATCTTGAATGGCATGGTGACTGTCCCTATGACAATCGCTCCAGCGTCCCTTGCGACATTTGCGACAATTGGCGAGGCTCCTGTTCCTGTCCCTCCGCCCATGCCTGCACAGACAAAGACCATGTCTGCTCCTTTGAGGGTCTCCTTGATGTCCTGGAGGCTTTCTTGGGCAGCTTCCTCTCCTTTACTGGGGAAGCCTCCGCACCCAAGACCGCGTGTCACATCTTTTCCCAGTAAGAATTTCTTGTCAGCTTCAATGATATTGAGATGCTGTTGGTCGGTATTGCAGGCAATGATCTCTGCCCCCCTGACTCCTTTCTTGTAGAGCCAGTTGACCATGTTGTTGCCGCCACCGCCGCAGCCGATGACTTTGATGTTGGCTTGTCCGACTTCCAGACCCTGAAATGTTGTCTTTATATTCTCCATTGTGCGCTTACCCCCTTTGGTAACCCCTTTATTTGTATAGCCGAGCATATAGTTTACTGAAGCATAAAGCTTATAAACTAATCCTCTTTTTACTCCTTCAAGAATCCATCAATTTTTTTCGCCAAAACCGTTGGGGACTTTGTATTTCCTCTCGCCAAAAAGGAAATTTAAAGCCGATTTAACCAACCCATCCGAACTGTTTATTAGTATATCTTATTCTATACTACTATTTAAATATTGCTGTCGCTCAAAAGCTATTTTCTGATGTGTGGTTTGGACTATCTAGTTGTTATCGTCGATAAAGGACGACTTTCTTTCCCGGATAAAGCCCCATGGTAGTCATCTGCTCAAACTGGGCGGGCTCAAGTGTGAGGTGGAGTATATTATAGTTATACTTTCTCTTGATCTCGAGAACCGCGTGCTGGACTGCTGTGACGTCTATATTCGTGCCGATGATGAGCAGACTTGCCCGCTCAGCAGTCTCCTGGCCGTGGAGAAGGATGGAATCAATTCCCTGGATTGTTCTCGTTTCCTGGATGAATTCCTCAAGAGCGGTTCTCTTCGTCGCCAAAAGCTCTGTCAGGAAGATTGTCCCTTCACCAGGCTTGAGTTGGTAAATCTTGAACTTCTTGATCCTGATCTCGTCGATGACCTCTGTTCTTTTGAGGCGTTTTAGGATACGAAAGACGGTTGTCGGTGGGATCTTATGTAGCTTTGCAAGCTCTCTCAGATAGTATTGCTTGTCTGGGTTATTGATGAAGAAACGCAGGATAGTCAAGAGTTTTTTATCGAAAAGTGCATCGATTATATCTTGCCCCGCCATGCGAATTCTTAACTTAGAAAGCTTCTATTTAAATATTTCCATTTCTGAAACACTGTTCCGAAAATGGAACAATGGAAACGGGGGTGATTCTGAGATCATCCAATTTGGATATGCGATCGAGAGAAGAGAGGGAGAAACTGGTTAGAGCAGCATTACGACGTCTTGCTTTTCAACTCTCACCGCGCTCTAATGCGGTCCTTATCCCAAGACCTGTCGGTCTTGGGCACCAGTTTACCAGTAACTGCCGTAAAGCGGCAGGATCATTCCCGCCCAATTGCGGGACTTGATTGAAAAGGAATAGTCACTTGTTCCCCCACAACTTCAAGAATAGATTCGTTCCAAAGGAAAGACTATCGAACTCGCTCAGTCAACCCCTACGGCCGGGTGATCCTCAGGTTCCTCTTCTTTGGCTTCTTGCCATTCCAGGGCTTTGAACTCAAGATTTCCTCAAGCACAGGCTTTGTCTTCTCGCCCAAAACACCATGACTGGTAAGGCCATCTAGGGAGCCATGTTCGCGGAAATAGGCAAGGGATATCGCGAGGATATACTGTGATCTTTTCCATCATGAGGCGATATTTTTCCTGAGACATACGCATGATACAGTAATTTCGGTCCACCATGAGATTAAAATAATCCCAGGCCAAGTCACTATTTGTATAGGTCATACCAAAGAGAAATCAGGATGAGGATTTAAACCTTTTTCTGCTCTTCAAAGAGTTTCCTTACCAGGTCAATGTCCGAGACATCGTCCAGTCCCTTTTCCATTGTCCTCTCCCTGATGACCCTGGGGAATCGCAAGGCATAGCCAGAACCATAGGATGGGCTCTTCTGGATCTCCTCAAACTTGATCTCTAGGATTACTTTGGGCCTGATCTTCACTTCTCTTCCCTTCTCCACAAGAATAAGGGGTTTTAGGGTCTCTGTGAGCTCTTTAAAGGATAAGCCTTGTTCTTCAAGCTCTTTTATGCCTGTTCCAACCTTTCCGATCTCCTTCCACTCATCACCGTCCTTGCAGGCAAGTGTGAAACTTGTCAGCCAACCCTTTCTCTTGCCCTCACCCCACTCTGCACCCACAACGACAAGGTCAAGAGTCTCCATGGCAGACTTGAACTTGACCATATAGCCAACTCTACTCCCTGGCTTATAGGGCGCGTCAAGGTTCTTGAACATGATGCCCTCATTACCCTTGGCAATGGCGTCTGTAAAGAAGGCCTTCGCCTTATTCTCATCATCTGTGATGATCTGCCTGGAGAGGACAATCTTCTTTGGCTTCTCTGTGATGACCTTTTCCAAGATCTCCCTTCGCTTTCTGAAAGCTGCCTTTATGAGGGTTTTCCCATTATACAACAAGAGATCAAAGACATTCAACTCCACTGGAAACTTCTTCGCCACTTCAAGAATCCCATACTTACGCCGGATGCGCTGGGAAATGGACTGGAAAGGCAGATACCTATGCGACTTTGCATCAAAACCTACTGCCTCGCCATCCAAGATGAACGACTCTCCTTTGACATTCTCCCGGACATAATTGACCACCTCAGGGAACTGGGCAGTCACATTCTCCAAACGACGAGTATAGATACGGATATTTCCCTTGCCATCTGGTCTTTCCTTACCATCCGATCCCTTGTGCCCGCCCCCTCCCTTGTGGATGACCATGCGAAAGCCATCATACTTATACTCGAGAGCTGCAGGCTTTCCCACACGCTTGAACGCGTTGGCAATCGTTATCTCCTTTTGGGCAAGCATGACCTGCACAGGGCGTCCTAAGTCAAGGCCGATACGCTGGATTGCTGGAAGGCCTTCCTTTGCCGCCCGTGCAACCACTGTAAAATCATTCGACGAGCTATAGGCGTCCTGAACAGCATCCACGACCTCTTTGTAATCCTTCCTGTCCTCAATAATATTCTTTTCAGACAAGTTGACTTCGTACAAGAATGCCCAGACAATCGCATCCCGCAAGGTTCCCTGGGCAATACCCACACGAAGGTCCTCCAACACAGTACGAATGATGTATTTGGCCTCCTTGGCCTTTGCGCTTGTAAGAAGCTCAGACATGAGCTTGACCTTCTGATCAACTGTTCCCTGGCCCTCCAAAGTCGAGAGCTTCTTCAGGTTCTCAAAGACCTTCTGGACAGAGAGTTCCTGAGAAAAGAGCGTTGCCTGGGTACGCTTCTCCATGAGCTTTTCCACCGCCAAGCCAAGATCGCCGGTGTGCTTCCATTCACTCTCAACCTTTACCGGAGTTGTCCCAATGGTCAAGGCAATGGCCTTGATGACGATCCTTGCCGCAACACCAAGCTTTGCCTCATCCCACAATGGCGCAACCTTTCCCTGCAAGAGTAAAACCACCTTGTCAAGGTCTGAAACGCTTGTTTTCTTGAGAAATGCGGCAATGATCGCTGTCTTTTCCAGTCGCTTAGACGTTCCTTCAATCTCCTCATAGACAGCCACAAGGTCAGCATACTTCATGAATTCCCCCTATCTCCACGTCCCATAGGCTCATCAAAGCGGAGCTGGTTAAAATATGTTTCGGGAAGATGAGGGCGGTATGAGAATTGAAACAGGAGAACAGGGAGTGATTGGTCATTGCAAATGAACAGGAGGGGGTGACATGTCCATGAATAGACAGCCGGGCTTGTGCCCGGCCCCCTCCCTGTGCCTTGCACGGGTTATCATGCGCGCTACACGCAACCCTTTTTTTTCGCTTCGCGGAAAAAACCCTGGCTGCGCGAGAGCGCAGCGGTGGTTCATGGAGTTGAAAACGAAATCACCCTAATTGTCGAACATGTATGACGTAGACTCTTCATTGGAATGTCTTGACTGCTACTTGCTTTATGCAGATTTTGCATATTTGGAACTGATAAAATGGAAACTTTTATATACTTCTATCCATTACATTGATTGTGGTGGACACTCTTCGAAAGATCATTGAAAGACAATACCAGACATATCTGGAGATCAAGAGCCAGTTCTATATCAAAAGACGTGCAAGATTCATCGATACACCACTTATCCAAGTGGTTATCGGTCCTCGGCGGGCAGGAAAGTCCTTCTTCTGCATCCATGAGGCACCTCCTTCTGTTTACCTGAATTTTGATGATGAAGGGCTTCTCAAATATTCTATAGAGGAGATTCTTGCCATGGCAAGAATCATCTTCCCGCAGTACAACCACATCATCCTTGATGAGATCCAAAACCTGAACAACTGGCAGCTCATCGTCAATCGTTTGCATCGCCAAGGGCAAAGGATTATCATCACCGGAAGCAATGCACACCTTCTCAGTGGGGAGCTTGCGACACATCTTACCGGAAGGCATATTCCTATTTTTATCCTGCCATTGAGTTATCAAGAGGCACATCAAGCACTCAACACATCATTCCAGGAATATATTGCTACTGGAGGTTTGCCAGAGAACATCCTGCGACCTGAACAAACCCTGCCCTACACAACGACACTCGTCCAGTCCATCCTTCTCAAAGATATCGTACAGCGATACCGCATCAGAAAAGTTGCAGAGACAGAATCCCTCCTCCAAAGCATGCTATCAAACAGCGCACAGATCTATTCGGACAGAAAACTTGCACACGCAACTGATGTCAAGAGCCCCACATCAATACGAAAGTACATACGCTACTTTGAAAGCGCATTTCTCCTCTTCACAATTCCATCCTTTTCCTACAAGACAACATCAGACATCACCCTTCTTAAGAAAGCATTTGCCTATGATGCTGCATACATCCAAGCGCTCTCCCAGAGCAAGAACCCTGACGAGGGTAGGCTGTATGAGACGATCGTAGCAATACAGCTAAAACATGAAGAGCTCCTCTCCCGACATCGCCTGTACTTCTATAAGAATGCGCAAGGGTACGAGGTGGATTTTGTGCTGGTCAAAGAAAAAAAAGCAACAGCGCTCATCCAGGTAACAGCCAATCCCAATCTAGAGCGAGAGGTGCGCGGTCTCATACACGCGGCAAAAGACACGCGATGCGACAACCTGATCATCGTCCAACCTCAAGAAACCCACACAAAAAAAGAAACCTGGTTCGGCACAACCTACACCATACACTGCATTTCATTCGAGGAATGGCTTTTAAATGGGGGCAGATAAGTTTTACTCGGCAGAAACAACAAAAATCATTGCTTATCAACAGTTTTTGTCACCATTTTCCTGTAAAGGCAAGGTTTATATAGAAGTTATGTGTGACTTTTTATTGGTGTGAATTCATGAGACGAATAGCTATAATAAACCAAAAAGGCGGCGTAGGAAAAACAACAACAGCAATCAACCTTGCATCAGGCATCGCAAAGGCAGGAAAGCGAGTCCTCGTCCTTGACCTTGACGGCCAGGGAAACATCGGCACAGCACTTCATATGAAGTCAGAAAAAGACATGTACTCCGTCCTTGTCGAAAAGATGAGCCCTGACTCCTGCATGGTGCAAGTACGGGAGAACTTCTTTGCCATCCTATCGAACGACACACTCGAGAAGGCAGAAGTCATCCTCACAGGCCAGCCCGGACGGGAGACCATCTTGAAGCGAGCCTTCAGCGGGCTTTCCGGATTCGACTACGTCCTCATGGACTGCCCACCATCATTAAGCCTGCTCAACCAGAACGCCATCCTCTACGCAACAGAAGCATTCATCCCAGTCGCCACAGACTACTTAGGCGTCGATGCACTGCGAAAAATATTAAACGAGATTGCAACCATCAACAACATCTTCTCCCACACCTGCAAGGTCTCACTCATCATCCCAACCATGTACGATAGCAGGAACAAGACCTGCAAGACCCACCTCAAACTTCTCAGAGACCAGTTCAAGTACATTAACATCGCAGACCCGATCCGTGTGAACAGCAAGCTCAAAGAGATGCCTGAGATGGGAAAGAGCATCTTCGAGTCCGCAAAGAGCAGCAAGGGTGCCGAAGACTACCGAAAGATCGTCGACAAGCTCGTGCAAGTTAAAGTAGTTACACATAGTTACGGGCACGCGTAAAACGGCTAACAGCGGTCGGAACGCAGGGATCTGGAAAAAAAGGGATCTGCAACCAGCTAACTGGGTGGAACACGACTTACTGCTGATAGGAATGGCTTGCCTTCTTGATTCACATATTCTAATTGTTTCACACGGACATGAGACTCATTGCTAAGAATAATAGCGTACTGAGAATAAAGACTATAATCATTGTAATTTTTACGGCTTTCACGTGGTTTGGTCTAGACGACAGATTCGCTAGAAGTTTGGTAAATAAATATGCCAAAACCAAAGAAAAAATTCCTATTAGTGCATATATGAGTCCTTGATGACGAAATCCGAAATTTTCATTGGGTCTAACCAGAAAGAGAATTGTAAAAAGCATAAGGAGAATAAACAACGCACTCAAAAAGGAAAATATAAACCACTTCCATCTTCCACGTACTGCATTTAGCATCGTTCGGTCTTGCTGATAGTGCTATATAAAAATTTTTCGTACACATGGCACAATCTGAAAAGTGCGTGATTTATCATATTTTATGCGTTGATTTTTGACCTTGATTTCTTGTGGAGAAAGGAAGCATTAATATATGATGAGCACCTCAAATTATCGACGGAAAATGCGAATTTTATCGTCAACAAA
>JBDRSD010000026.1:0-15295 GCA_043825215.1 Nanobdellota archaeon | reverse complement strand
TGAGGTACATTTCTTCCATCATTTTTTCTCGGCGTGTTTTTCTTTTCTCTTTTTTTGCAGTCCTTCGCAGTACTTTTTTATTCGTGCATGCACTGTTGGATGTTTCTTTTGCAGATAGTCCATGAATTCCTTGAAAAAACCCTCTATCTCATCGATGTCAGATCCGAAGTCGAGACCTTCGACAAGTCCGTAGAGATGCTCGTCAAAGATAAGATAGAGATCCATTTCTTTTGAATAGGTACAATTGACATTAGTGAATACTTCCTGTGCATAATGGAAGTCATGGAGTGCGATATTTCCTTTCTTGAATCCGTCGATGAGGTCTGCTGCGAGTTGGATTATGATGATTGCTGCTTCGTCAATATCGCATTCAGGAAGAAATGCTTCATCTACCATGGAATGGATTCGTTCCCAATAGCTGGTTTTATATGCTGGGGGAAGATTACTTCTCTGAGGAGCGAAAAGTTCATGCATCTCTTTCTTATCTGTAAGATTGCCGAAATTCTTCATTTTACTCGCCTCCATGCTCTTGCGCAGACCCTATATTCTTCATCTTCTTATGTCTATGATCAATGCCTGGGAATGCGTGTCCTACTTTGAGCTTGTTTCGTAATACGTCAGTGTAAATTTTTATTGTCTCTTTCTTTCTTTTATCCCACATGATCACTTCTCCTGTTCCGTATCCTACTTCTCTTGATGTATTTGCGTAGTCTGTTTTGATGAAGATGCCTTGCTCTTCATCAGTCTGTGTTCTTGGGCTTGTGCTTGTCAGGCAGTAGATGTTTCCCATGTGGTCTGGGACGAACATTTTTCCTGGTTCTGTTGTCTCGTTTAATTTTGAGGCAAGGGTTAGTGCAGTCCGTCCGTCTGTGCATCGGAGGTGGTCATTTGCCATGAGCGCTCTCTCTAGTCCTTGCAGTCGGTGGTAGTTTCTGCATATCTCTTCTGCGGTATTGGCGTCAAATGCCTGGCTTTCGCTTCGTGGATATAATGCCATGAGTTATCCTTTGAGGTACATTTCTTCCATCATTTTTTCTGTCTCGTCGAACGGCAGGCCGTATTTGTCAGACATTGCGGTGAGCATCGATTCGAAATTATGGACTTTGCCAAAGGTGTATCTGCCGTCTCTTTGGAAACATAGTCCTTCGCTCTTGAACGCTGCAATATATGTTTTTTCATTTCGGGTTCCTTCGAGGATGGTCTGTGTGTGCACCCAGGGGAGATTGTATTCTTTGCAGAGCATCATCCCTATCTTTCCTTTGATGATCTCTGGTCTGGCTGCATTGATGCCGAGTGATTCGTGGGCAAGGTTGCCAGATTTCTCGTCGTCTCCGGGAAGCGTCGTCTCCATCTCTTCCCATTCTTGCACTGCAGGCGGGCGTGTCAGTCTTCCGTCGGCCCGAAAGACGGTATAAATCCCTGATTTGTCGCAGGTGATGAGATTGCCAAGGTAGCTTCCTTCAAGAGAATGGAATCTGAAAGATGAAGGGATTCCTGTCACTCGGCGGATCGTCTTTTCAAGGTCGAGAGTCTCTAGTTCATTGATCCGAAACAAGGATACGTCTGTCCTGCGGGGCGTGTTTTTTTCAGTATGGAATAGGTATTCAATCTGGGCATCTGAAATGGAGGTGGATGTTCCTCTGATGATGAGATCTTTGCCATCGATCTCGTGATGTGGAGATTTGTGCTCGCGTGTTTGGGGAGTCTGTTCTGCTGTTCGATAATGATTTGCGACTGCTGCTAAAAGTTCAGGGTTCTGTGCTGCTAGTGTCGATGATACTCTCTTGAAATAGGGGAGGATGGCTGAGAAGAGCAGCCGAAATTCTCGGATGGATTTCTTGAAGTCGTCGCCGTGCGCATCACGAAATGCCGTCATCTCATCCCATATTTTCAGGTTTGTCGATGGGAGGTCGAGGTTGAATGCGGGTGAGCAGAATAGTTCTCCTATTGTTGCATCATATGCGATGCCGAAGGCAGTCGGGTAGATTGCGTGGTTTCGTTCTTCTGCCAGTCCCAATTTTTCCAGCCGTTTGGCGAGACTGCATCTTGTAGTGTGCGTCCCAATCTGTCGTATCCTGCATGCATCGAGGAATTCTGAGGGAGAGAGGCCTTCCTTGTGTCCGCTGACAGTGAGGAGAGTGTGTGCTTTTGTGCGTATGTTTTCTTTCATCTCATCAAGTGAGGGGATTCCGGGAAATATAAGGTAAGTCTCGGTAATTTCTGACGGTTGGTTGGCGGATGTTTCTATGAGTGTCCTTGTGCCGAGCGTGATTGTCCTTCCGATGGGAAGATTGATCCCTTTCTTTCGCAACGTCCCCCGTGCTGTTTCTCCGAGGAGGAAGTCGAAATAGGACCTGATCTTTCCAGCGTATGCTCTGCCGTAATCAAATGGTTGCGGATGTGCGTATGCTTCTCTGATGTGTTCCTGGTCTGTGGATGATAGTGCCATCCTTCCGATGTTATTGAAATTGATGGCTTTCGGAGAATAATATCCCCAGTATCTCGTGGATTCTAGGCGCATATGCTCGATGAGGGTGAGGAAGATGGATGATCCTGCAAAGTCTATGTCTGTCGCGGCTATGATGTTCTGTAGGTCGATTGGTTCTCCGTCAGGGAGGCATTGGTCGACAAGGAGTTGGTTGAACAGTCTGTATCTTGCTATGTGTGATTTTCGTCGGTTTGGCTGATGGTTCGGTCGTGTCAGGGTGTTCTTTTCGATGTCCTCGTGGAAGTCAGTGGCGGAAAGGATGTGTTCTAAAGAATTTCTTTGCTTGAAGAGGTATCTGGATGGGTTTCCTTGCGTGTCCATGATGACTGTACATTCTGATGGAGTGTCTTTGAAGATGTAATACGTGATGAATTCAGGGGTCACCTGTTCATGCGACCTGATGCGTTCTTGTATGTTCTTTCGGGTCCGTGTTCCGTGTCCAGTACCTTGGGAGGCGAGATGCATGATGCTGTAGTCATGATGTTCTTTGGCCAGATAATGGTGTGTTCTCTGTGCTATTCGTCCTGCCTCTGTCTCTTCGTTGGTCCCGTGGAGGACTATGTCTGTCTGTTCTTCTCTGTTTCTTCCATCATCTTCGAATGCAGCGGGATATAGGGCTTTTGCTATGCAGGTCGATATGCTTTTTTTCTCTGTTATGATTATGTTAGTGCGTCTCATGGGCATAAAATCCGATTATCCGTCGTTCCATCTGTTCTGGTGTGATGAGGTGGTTCCTGTCTCCTTTGAGGTAGCTTTGCATGAGTGAGAGATATTCAGGAGATACTTCGGAGGGGAGGACGATGTTGTTGTCGTAGCGGTGGAAGCATGGCGGGAGGATCTGTCTGTTGTTTCTCGCATTGATCGCATTGAGAAGCTCATATTCATCTCCCCTGTTCTTGAGTCCGACGATTCGCTCGTCGATGAATATGAGGACTGACCTGTCTGATTTTGACCTGTTTGCCCTGCCGAGAGATTGGGTGCATTTGCGAAGTGCGCTGTGCCGAAATGCGTAGTCCCGTGCTTTTTCTTGGTCTCCTGTCACCATATAGAAATAATTTTCCCGTAGTGCGGAGAGTGCGAGTTCAGTGCCGTTTGCAGGGTAGGGGATCCCGACCTGTATGATCATCTCCATCATCTTGTCCCGGTAATCGACCCCTTCTGAGAGGGTCCCTCCAGAGACGCCAAGGAGTACGACAGTGATGTTTTCGCTTGCGAGGGATTTGAAGAGTGAGATTTTGTGCAGTTCATCATCTGGGTGGTCTCTTGGGAGTCTCATGCGTTCGCAGAGTTCGTGATAATCGTCAGGAGGCATGATGAATCCCTCTTTGTTGCTCTTTGCATAGGAAATGATGTATGGTTTGTCTTGTCCGGATGCACTGCGTTTGATCGTGTTCATGATATCGCCGATTCGTTGTGTGCATTCATTTGAATTGGTGAATAGGCCGATATTCCTGCCTCTGCCTGCTCGGATGCAGGTCTTGAGGATATCTTCAAGGATGAGTTCTTCTTTCGGGGAGAAATAGGTGACGTGTTCTTCATCCCGTTCTTTTGCAGAGGAGTTGACGCCAAGGACATAGAATGGGCAGTAGTTGTCATTCGAGAAATCGGAACGGAGTTGGGCGGTGATTGCTCGTGGAAGGTCCAGGATGAGTGAGATCTCGTCTGTCGGAGAGAGTGTTGCGCTTGAGAAGATTGTTGATCGAAATCCTGCAAGGTGTTCATGGCAGACATATTTTGGATGCAGGGCGTAAGCTTGGATCATGTTGTTTTCCCGTCTGCCGATGAGTGCGAAGTCATACGGATTTTCAAAGAGGGTGAGCAAGCGCCCTGTCAGTCTATGCAGGTTTGCCAGTTGTCTGACAAGGTCATTGTTGTGCTCGACGCGGTCAAGACAGAGCATGAATGTGTCAAGCAGGGTGTATGCATTGGTCAGGTCGTCCATGACTTCATCTGTCAATGAGGTGATTGTAATATCAAGGGTGCTGCCTGTGATGAATGACTCTGGATAATCTTGTTTGAAGATCTCATCTTCTAGGTGGCGGAAATAACCTACGACGTCGCTGAGATGGACATCCCTGTAGGTGAGGTCTGCATGTCTGAAGAGGTCTGTCTCTTCTATGTTTCGTATGAGGGCAGGTATGGTCTTTCCTTTTTCCAGCAGGAAATAGTGTGTCCTGCAGAGGTCTTCGAGGTAGTTGTGTGCCTCATCGATGATGAGTATCGAGGATCCGTATCCGGAAAGACGCGACCGCAGGTTTCCGTCGTCGAGATATGCTGTCGGAAAGACGATGATTCGCGATCTTTGCGCCTGGAATTCCATGAACCAGGACGGGTGAATCTTTTCTTCGCTTATTGTCTTCATGAGTTTCTCGTCCAGCACGCCGAATTTTTCCCCGAGCAGGAAATCTTCGACCAGTTCATCGATTCCTGCCATGTCCTTTCCTGCGATGTGCAATCCTTCGCAGTGGTTGTCTTCGTCTGTTTCTTCTTTTGGACAGTTCATGCAGATAGAATCCTTGATTCTCTTCCTGCCTATGAGGAGAGATGCGGGAAGTGCTAGGTTGGGTGCTTCATCGAATATGCCTTTGATCTCTTCCATGACATTGCTGACCTGTGAGACTGTTCTTGTCGTATAGAGGAGCCGTGCTTCAGGGTGCGTATGCAGATAGGGGATTGCTGCTGCAAGTATTGCTCTTGTCTTTCCTAGTCCTGTCGGACCTTCGACGATGATGGGGCGTCCTCCTTGGATGCCCTCATAGACTAGTGTCATGAATTTCACTTGTTCTCTGCGGAATTCCGATGTTCTCTTTCCGTTGGTGCGAAAGAACAGCGGGTATGTGTCTAGCAGGTCGGTGAGGTCGATCGGACCGATAGGGATATCTGGATCATCATCACGTAGGTCGGTTGCAGCAGGTGGGAGATGATTGACTGGTGGACAGATGCGTGGGTCTTCTCTCTCGCGAATCATCGCGCTCAAGGAATCTACGACCTGTCGGGTAATGTATCTGAGGTGGTGTGGGTGTCCTGTCTCTTGCGCATGCGTGCGTACCCGTTTGTAGTTTCGGGAGATCAGTTTTCCTTGTTCTATGAGGTCGAGTGTGTGGATTGAGGACTGTATGCTCACGTCGAATTGGGTGCCTTCTGAGAGTGCGTCGACGAATTCTCGGATGTTCTCTCTGGATAGGTATTCTAGTTTGGAGAAGATGTCGTCCATCACCGATTTTTTTTCTTCTTTGAGGTGTTCGATTGCTGTATCGGTGAGATGTCTCCTCTTGAAAAGGAGACCGTGCAGTAATCCCCAGTAGGATTTGACAGAGTCTATGATTGCCTCGATAGCATATCCGTCATCGGTCCTCTCTGTCTCGGAAGAGAATTGGGTGAGGGTATCGCAGACTCTCTCTTCGAGGACGTTGCTGAGCTTGTTTCGCAGCAGGTCCCGTAATGCGCTAAAATCCTCGGGGAGATACCATTTTCCTCGTATTGCATCATCGAGGTGGTCTCGTGTTGCAAGGAATGTGGTTTCGAATTCTGCATCGTTCAGATTATCTGCGGGAAGGACGTCTGTCTCATCTATGAGTGCCCTAATTTGGTTGTAGTTGTTCTTTTTTCGTTGGAACTCTTCTTGTTCGCGAAGGATTCGTCTCCAATAAGGAGCGTCATTGAAGAATGAGTTGCTCATGGGTATCAGAAGAGAACGGGGGGAGGTATTTAATCATTTCGTTGAAAAAGGAAGAAGTTAGTCACGTGATAGTGATATTTTCAACATTTTCTTCTTTTTCAAGCGTGACTGTGGTCGTGGATTAATATCTGCGCTGTTATGCTGAGTTTTGTGAAGACTGCGGAAAAGTTTGCCGAAGCGTAATACATTTGATATACGTTTTATTTAAAGTAGGTATGATTATTTTGGTTTGCGTAAAATATAAAAGGGCTATCTCCTTCACTTTCTGTCATGAATAAGCATGATGACGGGGTAATTGTAATTGCGATTGTCTTCTTTGTTGTCTGGTTGATTGCAGGGTTGGTTTGGAGTATCTGGCTCGATGGAATCTGGACAGCCATTGCAGGATGCCTGACTTCCTTAGCGGTTATTGGTGTTATCAAACTCGTTTTTAATATTGGGGGAGGACATCATCTCACTTAGTTTTTCTTTATATATGGCGACCCATAACCATTTTTTCCGAAGAAAATACCCCGGGAATCCATCTTAAAGCGCAAATTATAAATACTTCTTCCTCGATAAATATTGAAATCAGGCAACCAATAACCGTTCAGGCAACTATGGTTTTTGGCTACCTGAAAAATGGCTCAAAAACCAGGTTTTTTGGGTTAGATCAGGCAGAATAATGGTTCGGAAAACTTCCGATTTCGACCGCAGACATACCGGTTTAAACGCCCCAAGCTTTATGAATTCGAGGGTTTGAGTGTTTTTCATGTTTTGGGAAATCCTCCTTGCGATAATCCTTGGTGTGGCTTCCGGGTGTCTTACGGGCATCACTCCTGGCATCCACATCAATCTTGTCGCTGTTCTCTTGGTGTCAAGCAGTGCTTATCTTTCAGGTTTTTTCTCGTTCACCGCTCTCGCTTGTTTCATCATCGCGATGGGAATCACGCACACATTCGTCGATGTGGTGCCGTCGATCTTTCTTGGCGCTCCTGATGAATCAACAGCCCTTGGTGTCCTTCCTGGGCATCGCTTTCTTTTGAAAGGATTAGGTTTTGATGCGATCAAGCTTTCGATCATCGGCGCGTATTTTGGCCTTCTCGCGAGCTTTCTTCTCTTCATTCCGTTCTATTTTCTCATAAAGTTCACCTACAGTCACATCAACGATTACATGGGCTACTTCTTGATCCTTGTCGCGCTCTACATGATCTTGCGGGACAGGACGAAGCTCTGGGCGGTTTTCGTCTTCGTTTTGAGCGGTGTTCTTGGTGTTACGATTTTCTCTCTTGAAACGCTCAAGGATCCTCTTTTTCCCTTGCTATCTGGCCTTTTCGGCGTCTCGATGCTTCTCATGTCAATAAACGACAAGAATTGTATCCCTGAGCAGTGCTTAACAACAAGTATCAAGTTGCAGAAGGCAAAAACCCTAAAAGCAACCTTTGCAGGCAATGTCTCTGCGTTTCTCACGTCAACCCTTCCTGGTCTCTCGTCGAGCATTGCTGCAACCATGTCTGTGCAGATCGTGAAAAAACTGCATGACGACGGCTTTCTCCTGCTCTTGGGCGCAATTGGGACAGCAGGATTCTCTCTCTCCCTTGTTGCATTGATAGCCATCGAGAAGGCGAGAAATGGCGCGATCATCGCTGTCCAGTCTCTCCTGCCGAAAGTAACAGTTTCTCACATCATGGTTTTTCTTGCAGTCTCGCTTGTCGCAGGATCAATAGCGTTTCTCATCACCTATGCTATTTCAAAGAAATTCGCAAGCTTCATCGTCAGGGTTCCCTATAAGGCATTGGTCATCGGCATCATCGCATTCATAACTGTCCTCGTCATCCTGTTGTCTGGCTGGCTTGGTCTTCTCGTCCTCATCGTAAGTACCTGTGTCGGCCTCATCCCTGCTGTTGTCAAGTGCACGAGAACGCAGGCAATGGGCTGTCTGATGGTGCCGGTGATGTTGTATTTCTTAGCTTAAGAATTCAAAGCTTGATAATGTCGTGATATGCTCTCGTGAGTGTCGTATGGATGCTTTTCTTGTCTTCGGGGTTGAATTCCTTTGTCTCGTATTCGCGCTTGAGCTCGGTATACAGGCGGCGTGACTGTGTCTTGTCCTTGTTCAGTATCCTGTCATGGAGGAGGTTGAGCCTGTGCAGGAAGTTCATGCTTTCAAGCCGTGGCAAATCGGTGTTGAAGATGGGAAGTTCTGTGAAGTTGTCATGCCATTTTTCAGGGTTTTCGTCTTTTGCTCTCGATAGGACCGTTATTCCTGCGTCTGATTCCCGCACTTCATCTTTCGTAATCTTGCTCGAGACGTTGAATTTGCCTTCGTAATAAGTGTGTAGGAAGCTTTGCTCTGATATGCTTTGCGAGAGGAGTTCGATGTCCCGTATGATGCCTTCCTGTCCTGGTGGGATTTCTGTCCAGGGTGTTGGCCGCTGTGGCTGTCCTGGCTGGGGATCCTTGATGTGGCGGGCGATTGTGCGTCGCATCTCTTTTGTGCTTCTTGTGTGCCTTACCTTTTTTGCAAGTTCCTTTTCCTTGAGGCAGTCGGAGAGCCAGTTGGAGAAATCGTTCTTGTGCGGTGTGACATGGTGGGTGAAGATGTCATCCTTCATGCCTTTGAGCGCTGTCATGAGCTCTCCCAGGTTTTTGATGGTCCGGCCGTCCTTTAGGATGAATCTCTGATCTGGCCGGGCATTCTCGAAATTCCTCACCTGCTTCACCTTGACCTGTTCCTGTTGTATTCCTGCTGTTTCTTCCTGTGGTACGTGCAGAAGGTGATTCCCTTCAGGGATTTTTTCTTGCAGCGCACGCAGGTGCCTTTCTTGTCTTTCAGCTTATAGGCCTTTCGTCGTTTCTTGTTGATCCGATCCTTGTTCAGATGGTAGAATTTCTGGAAGCGGTTCTTGAATTTTACTCGTTTTTTCTTTTTCATGTTCACCCACCTGCTCTTCTTAAATGGGTGGTATTAAAAAATGTTTCGATTTGTGGATGCATCCGTAAATAATTTAAAGCCATGTATGTTCTATGCATCATGACACCTGAAGAACGATTCAAACTCATCGCACGGGGATGTGAAGAGATCATCACACGAGAAGGGCTCATGAAGCTTCTTGAGGAGAAGAAGCAGCCAAAGGTGTATCTCGGAACTGCAGTCACAGGTCGTCCTCATGTCGGTTATTTTGTCTGGGTTTTGAAGCTTGCGGATTTTCTCAAGGCAGGATTTCAAGTGAAGCTTCTCCTCGCTGACCTGCACGGTGCGTTGGACAGAACACCATGGGAATTGCTTGAGGCGCGCTTTGAATATTATTCTGAAGTCATTCCAGCAATGTTTGGAGCAATTGGTCAGGACATCTCGAATTTTGAGATTGTGAAGGGCTCTGCTTTCCAGAAGAATGCTGATTATTTCTATGATGTCTTGCGCCTGGCGACTTTTACCACGCAGCATGATGCGAAAAAGGCAGGAAGCGAGGTGGTCAAGCAGGATGACAATCCGAAGCTTGCCGGCCTCATCTATCCCCTTATGCAGGCATTGGATGAGGAATACTTGGATGTCGACATTCAGTATGGCGGTGTTGACCAGAGGAAGATACTCATGTTTGCGAGGGAATACCTGCCGAAGATCGGCTACCACCCAAGGATAGAGGTCATGACTCCCTTGATTCCCGGGCTTGTGGGTGAGAAGATGAGCGCGTCGGTTGAAGGATCGAAGATTGACCTCCTGGATGATTCAGAGGTTGTGAAGCGAAAGCTCAACAAGGCGTTCTGCCCTGAGGGCGAAGTCGAGGGAAACGGAGTTGTCGCATTCATAACAAACGTCGTTTTTCCCCTGAAAGAAGAAATGAAAGAACCGTTCATCATCAGGCGTCAGGAAAAGTTCGGCGGAAACATCTCATTCAAGACAGCAAGAGAATTCATTGCTGCGTATGAAGAGAAGAAAGTCCATCCGATGGATGTCAAGGGAGCGCTTTTTGAAGAACTTGAGAAACTCATCTCCCCTATCCGTAAGCACATGCATGGAAAGGATGCATTAGTCAAGAAAGCATATCCGTGATGGTCACGGGATGTGGTCTTCCAGGTTTTCTACATCTTGCAGGATCTCCTCAGTTCCTGAACTTCTCCATTGCCGCTTCTGTTCATGTACTGCAAATCTGAGTTCATTACGATCATAGTTTCTGGATAGCGGTTGCTCAAGTCTGCAATAATCATCAACATAGACCTGGAGCTCCGGGTTCTCGATGTGCGTTACTGTTGGTGAAATGAAATAGCTTCCTTTCTTGTAATAGATAGCGATTTCCGATCCTTCGCTGTTGATGAACTGTGTGATTTTTCTTGGTCGAGAATACATGGTATTCAGCTCTTTGGAATCTTGCAGGAAAAAGAAATCTTACATAAATGTTTCGGTCATGAGAAAAGAATGGGATTATGGTCTCTTGATCTTTTTGATCGCGTCCTTGAGGTTCTCCAGTCCCTCTTTTCCTGTCTTCATGTCACGAAGCTTGACCTTTCCTGCCGCAATCTCGTCCTCTCCGACAATGATGACGAAGGGAATGGCAAGCGCGTTTGCGTAAGCCAGGTTCTTGGAGATGCCTCTTCCCTGCAGGTCCATATCTGTGCAGATGCCGGCGTTTCGCAGTGCTGTCGCGACTGCAATCCCGGTGTCTGTGATCCCGACCGGGATGATGTATGCTTGCGTCGGCGTCTTTCTTTGTGCCTTGCCTTTTTTCTTGAGCGCCTCGGTTATGGGCTCAAGCCCGAACGAGATTCCGGATGCAGGAATTTTTCTGCCGTCGCCTACATAACTACCGATCATGTCATCGTACCTGCCGCCTCCGCAGACACTGGATGAGATGCCGAGGTCTTCACCATCGTCGAGGAATCCTTCGAAGACCGGCCCCGTATAGTAGGAGAGGCCGCGGGCAAGGCTTGGTGAGACGATTGCGTTTGTCATGCCAAACCCTTTGAGGAAGGTGAATATCTGGGAGAGTTCCTTCACTCCCTCCTGTCCTATGCTTGTTTTTGAGAACTGTGCCATCTGATTGAGGATCTCCTCGTTGGTACCGTTCATGCCAAGGAGTGCCATGATCTTGACGATCGCCTCCTCATCGATGTCGCGCTGTGCGAATTCCTGCTCAAGCTCCTTTCTGGTGAGTTTCTTGAACTTGTCGATGACGATCATCGCGGCATTATGCTTGTTTTGGGTAAGTCCTGCCTGTGTGAGGATGCCTTCGAGGAATTTCCTGTTGGAAACTTCGAGCGTGACGGAGAGTCCGAGCTCCTTGAATACTGCCTGGGCGATCGCGAGGATCTCTGCGTCGGCAAGCATCGCATCTGTGCCGACGATGTCGACGTCGCACTGCCAGAATTCCCGGTAGCGGCCAAGCCGTATCGGTCCGTCGCGGTACGCGCGGTCGATCTGGTAGCGCTTGAATGGGAACTTGAGCTCTGGATGCATGGTGACGAATCTTGCGAGAGGCACGGTGAGGTCAAACCGGAGGCCGAGCTTTCTTTGGCCTTGGTCTGTAAATGTGAATGTCTCTTTCAGGACGTCTGAGCCTTCTCCTGCCGCGAATTTCGCGTTGAGCACGTCCAGCCGCTCGAATGTCGGCGTCTCGAGAGGCGCGTAGCCGAAGCGCTCGAAGACGATGCGCATCTTGTCAAGTATCTCTTGGCGTAGCATCTTCTCTTCTGGCGGGAAATCCCGCACTCCCTTGGGCAGTTCGATTGGCATGGTAGAACGATTTGTTCTTTTGTTTTTATAGTTTGTGATGGGAAATCTTTATAAACAACCCTCTTTTTCAGGCCAGGTATGGAAGGAACAATTGTGAATTACAGGTCATCTCGCCATAGGCAGACAGGAAACCAGATGGTGGTTGTCGTACCTTCTGTTGATTCCAAGGAAAAAGCAGAGAAGCTTGTCGGTAAGAAGGTCGCCTGGAATACGGGGCAGAAGGATATTGCCGGGACTATCACAAAGGCGCATGGGAATTCTGGCGCATTGAAGGTACACTTTGAATCAGGCATGCCTGGCCAGGCAGTGGGCAAGAAAGTGAAGATTGCGTAAGATTCTCCATTTTTCTTTAAAAACGAAATCTTTAAATATGTGCTTCTTAAAGGAAATAGGTTATGGTATTTGTGCTTGCAGCAAAGGCAGCGGCAAAGGGAGCAGCAGCGGGCCTTCCTTCGGCTGAGCTTGTCATTCTTCCTGCAGTCCTGCTTGGCCTTGTCATAGCATTTGTTGAGCTTGTCTTTGTGCACCAGGATGAGCGTGGCATGGGCTGGCTTGCGCACGGATTGCATGCTGTTCCTGTGACGATGATCTTCACGTTCATTACCATGAATGTGCCATATGTCATGTCAAAGATTCCTGCTGCAGGGTCGTACCAGAGCTGGATGGAGCCGGTTGTGATTATTGTCATCGGGTTCATTGCTATGGGAAAGGTGCTCACTGCTGCCGCGATCGCAGGAAGGGTCGGCGAGAAGAAGTTCCATGTCTTTATCATAGGCGCTCTCATCATCGCTGCGCCGTATGCGTGGAAGTATGTGCTCAAGGCAACGATAGGCCCGATGCTTCCGTTCTCTTAAAAATTCATTCGCATCTCTTATTGATTTTTTCTTTTTGACACTTGCATCGCTCAACTGCGCCCTGCTGAAATCGGAAGTTTTATAAACAAGTATTTTTCTTATGCAAGGAAAGAGGGGTGAGAGTATAGCAACGAAAAAGAAGAAGGTTGCCAAGAAAGCCGTTTCTCGATCTACGCAGAAAAAGAAGGTTATTAAGCCTGCAGGGAAAAAGAAGACTGTCAAGCTTGCTGGAAGCAAGAAAGCTGTCAAACCTAAGCGGGTTCAGCCCAAGCGATCTGAAAAAAGACCAAAGATAGTCAGGAAAAAAGGAAAAACAAGTAAGCCTGTCAAGACGGCAAAGCCGAAGGCATCTCGTTTGAAATCGCTTCCGAAAACCAAGAAGCCCCTTTCTAAGAAAGAGATCGATCACCTGTATAAGCGTATGGATACAATCCTTAAGACATCCTCACTTGAAGGAAGGAAAGAAGTATCCTTGATCAAGAAAGAAGAGGCAGACCTGCTGAGAAAATCAAAGGCTGATACTGACGAGATCAAGCAGGAGATCCAGGAGGAGGGAAATGACCTGTTCAAGAAGCTGGAAAAGATAGGCCAGGTCGAGAAGAAGATAGAAGGGGAAGAGACCCAGATACTGACAATCGAAAAGGAGCTTGAGAGAAAAGAGAAGGAACTCGAGAAAAAGACCATGCTTCTCAAGGATGAGGAACAAGCGCTCAGGAAAGTTGAAAGTGAACAGAACAGGGAACTCTCGCATATCGAGGACTTGGAAAGGAACGAGATCAAGCTTTCTGAGCAGGAACTGGAGAAATTAAAAGAGCTTGAGCGTCTCGAGCAGCAGATAAAGAGGGATGTCGCGCCGCATCCGCTCGTGCGGATAACCTATCGTGACTTCACGAAGGGCATCATCGGCGCCTTTATCGGCATTGTCTCGCATTTCGCATTTGTCGAAGGCACCCATATCTCTGAGACCCTGTCTTTTGGCAGGGCGACAGCACTTTTTGTCATAGCGTTCATCATCGGCTTCCTGTTCATCTATTACAGCGGATTTCGGAAGGTGAAGGAGATGAAGTACCTCAAGATATTCCCTGTCAGGATATTCGTGATCTACTTCACGGCGATCATCGTTGTCTTCCTTGTGCTCTTCCTGTACGGGTTTATCGGGGAGAAGTCATCATTCTTCGGCATCTACAAACAGGTCGCGGCAATATCCATCCTTGCCGTCCTTGGCGCAGGGACTGCTGACCTCCTGGGTCGGAATTAAGCGTAATTGGAAAAACATTTATACTTGCAATTTCTTTATTCTTTGTTATGTCTGAAACGACAATTACAGAGATCTTTGCCAATATCGAGCGGCGTTTTTGGCCGACGAACCAGAAGGCGTTAGAAGATATACTGCTGGATCTCAACACCAACACGTTCAATCCGAATTTCATCAAGGATACAGCACGGGCTATGGAGCTTATCAGGGACAATGTGCATATCGAGATGCGTGCGCCGAACCTTTCTTCTGTTCTTGTAGAGAATCTGGCCAGGCAGCAAAAGGCCCTTGAAGACCTCAGGGATGTGCTTGAGGATATGGCGAACTGGAGATCGCTTTCTGATGATGTGCGCGACCAGCTGCTCAAGCGCATGGGCGATGGCAAGAAACTGGTGTCTGCCCTTCTTGCGCAGCAGAAAGAACTTCTCAGATCCGTCCCTGCATAAAGGAAACCTTTATATACGTGTAATTGAAAAGAATTCTAAAATATAAGGTGGATAACTTGGGTAAGCTTCAGAGAATACTTCCATTTGGCCTTGTGTCCCTGCTTTTTCTTCCTGCTGTGCATGCAGACCTGATACCTGGGATATTGAAGAAAGCGCTTAGCGATCTTTTCTCAGGAGTCCCCGCACCCTATGTTCAGAAGTCAATCCTTGCAATCATCTATTTTCTCATCTTCCTTTTCGCAGTCAGTTTTTTTATCAAGGACACGTCTGACCCGAAGCGTTTTGCAGGTATCAGGATCATGCTTTCCATCGTCCTTGCGGTTGTCGCAGGGATCGGCACCCCCAAGGCATTCCTGACTATCATCTTTGGAACTCAGGGTGGCGCAGGCATGTGGGGTGGTGTTGGTGGATTGATTGTTATCCTTGCGCCTGTCGTGGGGCTCACATATCTTGGCTATAAGATGCCTAGAGAGGGGCCTGGAAGCATTGGGACGCTCCTTGTGATCTTTCTCGCTATCGTGATGCTCAGTGTCGTGCAGAACATTGGCGGGGAAAACGGCATTGATGATACCATGATGGGACAGAAGATGCCTGATGATTTAAAGCTGAGTGATGCATTAAGCCTCATACAAGTTGGCCTTCTCATCTGGGCAGGATTCCAGGCACGCCGGGTCTTTATCCGCATGGGAAACGATCGTCCGTTGTCTGCTGGTGCTCTGACGTCTTCTGGCCGTTGGAATTTTCCAGTAAAAGAGCGTGAAGACCGGATTGGGCGGGATAAGAGATTATTGAGAGAACTTGGGCGTGGAAAGAAGAAGGAGCGCGCAGAGACGCTTGAAGAAGAAGAAGCGCGTGATGAGCGT
>JBDRSD010000025.1:0-9679 GCA_043825215.1 Nanobdellota archaeon | reverse complement strand
CGGTGAGAATTCAGAATGTATGAAACTCACAAGAGGGAAGCTTATTGAGACGTTAAGGCGTAAGAATGATGGTTGGACAACATATCAAGTTCGCAAGATTGCCAAAATTAGCATTCGTCGTGTTAACCAGGTCTGGTCAGAGTACTTGGAAACAGGCTGTATTCCAGAGGTTGGAAAGCAGAATGGTCGGCCAGCCAGGCCGATTAACGAAGAGGAGGTTAGAGTGGTGAGGGAGGCGTATGTCAAGTATCGCGTGTGTGCGAGTACTCTGCGACGTGTGATTGATCGGGATTATGGGGTTCGTATTAACCATAACAGGATCCACAGGATCCTGGTTGGTCTTGGCTTTGCCAAGGCGTTGAGCAAGACGCACAAGAGAAAGAAAGACTGGATTCGATACGAGAGACGACACAGCTTGACTGCAGTACATATTGACTGGTATTTCGATACTATAAAGCGTCTTTGGGTATTTGCGGTTATTGATGACGCAAGCAGAAAAATGCTCGCACTAATTGAAGTAAGCAGTGCTACAACAGACTGGTCAATAGACGGCATGAAACAAGCACTCAAACACGGAAAAATTCGACAATGCATAAGTGATCATGGAGCACAATTCATACACAACCTAAGCGGAGAATCACGATTTAAAACATTCCTTACACAACAAGGAATCAAACAAATACTCTGCAGAATTAAGCACCCACAAAGCAATGGCAAAGTCGAGAAATGGTTCCAAACATACGCTAGACACAGGCACGCATTCCAAAACAAAGACGAATTCCTCACCTGGTACAACGACATAAGACCACACCTCAGCCTCCACATTGAGGAGTTAGAAACACCATCTCAAGCATTCACCCGCAAAATGAAAACGGAAGCCATATAAACATGAAACCAATAAAACCATCGAAGGGAAATAATAACCGGATAACACACTGAGCGAAAAAACCATCAGATTTAAAAACCTCCTTGCCTACGCTTCTTCAGGGGGGTGAGATATGAATCTGGTGCATATCGAAGAGAGAAGCGGATCAATCTTTACAGATTTCATATTTTCAGGGCCAGACCATTTCATCCACAAGCAAGTAGAATACAAAAACCAGAAAATGTATGTCCGCGTATGGAAACGCTTCTTCAAGCTCTAAATAAGCCATTTATCTCTTCAGCAGGGTTGATAAGCGATCAAGAAACTTGGGCTCAGGCTCGGTGGAAAGATCAAACGCCTCCTTCGCAAACTCATTGTCCCGCAGATGCTCTATCGTACGCAGCACATTCTCGATCTCCTTGATCGCGCCATAGATCTGGTGCTTCTTCGAAAGCTCCAAAGCAGAATTCGGACTCTCAAGCGCAAGAATGAGATCAAACCGTCTCTTCTCAAGCGTCTTTCTCAACTCGTGCACCACCATAGTGACCTCATGAACAGGCAGCCTTTATTAATATTTCCATTCACAACAAGGGATCAGAACACATCTCACCGCTAACAGGGACTGTCACCCCTCGCAGCGTCTTTCACAGAAACCCGTTAGAATCAATGCGCAGGGTTGAGGCAAAGACCGAACACGCACAATCACTATTCCGCTATATACTCTCCTGTGAAGAAACTTTTATAAAACAAGCCCTTTCCACACATAACATGAAATACGTCTACACATTCGATGATTCCGAAGCAAATGCCAACATGAAAGAACTCCTCGGCGGAAAAGGAGCAAATCTCGCAGAAATGGCTGGCAAACTCAAACTTCCCGTCCCACCTGGTTTCACCATCACAACAGAGGTCTGCACCCAATATTACAAGAACAACAAGAAGTATCCAGAGAACTTGAACAAAGAGGTCGAAGATGCTCTCCAAAAAATAGAAAACCAAATGGAAAGGAAATTCGGCTATCCTACCAAACCACTGCTCCTCTCTGTACGATCAGGAGCCAGAAAATCCATGCCAGGCATGATGGAGACCATCCTTAATGTCGGCCTCACCACAAAAACCATCCCCGCACTTATTGCAGAAACAAACAATGCTCGATTCGTATACGATTGCTATAGACGCCTCATCATGATGTACGCAGACGTCGTCATGGAAAAAGCAGCAGGCATAGAAAACGAGCCAGGTATAAGAAAGCAACTCGAACACCTCATGGACGACATGAAAAGAAAAAGGCAGGTTAAGCTCGATACGGAACTTAATGCAGACGACCTCAAACAACTCAGCGAAGGCTTCAAGAACAAAATCAAAGAAGTCATAGGACAAGAATTCCCAGACGAGCACGAAAAACAACTATGGGGAGCTATCTCTGCAGTATTTCAATCATGGAACGGAAAACGGGCAATCTCCTACAGAAGAATAGAGAACATCCCCGACGAGTGGGGAACAGCAGTCAACATCCAAGCAATGGTATTTGGAAACTTCAACCAGAATTCTGCAACAGGAGTCGCCTTCACGAGAAACCCTGCAACAGGAGAACCACACTTTTATGGAGAATACCTGATTAACGCACAAGGAGAAGATGTGGTCGCAGGAATCAGAACACCCGCCCCAATCAACACATCATCGCAGAGCGAACACAACAAACAAGAAATAACTCTTGAAACGGCAATGCCCATCCCTTATAAGCAACTCGACGAGATCAGACTCAATCTTGAAAAACACTTCAAAGACATGCTTGACATCGAATTCACCATACAAGACGGCACCCTCTACATGCTCCAATGCCGCGTCGGAAAAAGAAACGGTCCCTCAGCAGTCAGGATGGCGCACGACATGCTCCAGGAAAAACTCATCACTGAAAAAGAAGCAGTCATGCGCGTGACACCAGCACAACTAGATGAATTACTCCACCCCATCCTCGATCCAGCGCGAGAAATCAAAGAAACACCAATCGCCAAGGGACTTCCTGCAGGACCTGGCGGAGGATTTGGCCAGATCGTCTTCACCAGTCACGACGCGGTAGAATGGGCAAAACAAGGCAAAACAGTCATCCTCGTACGAGAAGAGACCAATCCAGAAGACATCGAAGGCATGCGAGCAGCACACGCACTCCTCACCGCACGCGGAGGAATGACCTCACACGCAGCCCTTGTCGCGAGAGGTTGGGGAAAATGCTGTATTGTCGGTTGCCAAGACCTTGAAATCGACCTTAAGCACAGAACACTCACAATAAAAGGAGAGCGATATAAAGAGGGAGACATGCTCAGCCTTAACGGTTCCAGAGGACTCGTCTACAAAGGCAAGTTACCCCTTATGAGCGGAGCAGAAGAAAACAAACTCCTCAGTTCCTTTCTCTTAGTCTGTGACAAGATAAGAACACTCGGAATCAGAAGCAACAGCGATTCACCAGAAGACGCAAAAAAAGCACTCTCAGTCGGAGCAGAAGGAATAGGACTCTTTCGAACAGAACACATGTTCTATGGTAAAGGAAGTGATGAACCACTTTTTCTCCTCAGGAAAATGATCGTCTCACATGACGAGAAAGAACGCCGCGAAGCGCTTGATGAACTCTATCCCCACGTCAAAGAAACGATCAAGGGAACTCTTGACACCATGCACAAAAAACCAGTCACCATAAGACTGCTTGACCCTCCTCTTCACGAGTTCGTACCCCACCAAGAAAGTCAAAGAAAAGCACTATCAGAAAGTCTTAGCATCTCTCTCGCCGAACTTGAAAAACGAGCAGAGGAGTTGCGGGAGACAAACCCTATGATGGGACACCGAGGAGTAAGACTCGGCATCACATTCCCCGAGATTTCAGAGATGCAATTTCGAGCGATCTTCGAAGCAGCAGCAGAACTTATCAAAGAAGGAAAAGACCCACAACCAGAGATCATGATCCCGGTCGTATGTGACCTCAAAGAACTCATTGCCCAAAAGAAACTCTGCGAGAACATCCACAAAGACGTCCTTATAAAAAACAAGCTCACAGACATCCCCTATCTCTTCGGGACCATGATTGAAATCCCTCGCGCAGCGCTTCTCGCAGACCAGCTAGCAAGCGTGTCAGACTTCTTCAGCTTTGGGACGAACGACCTGACCCAGATGACATTTGGCTTCTCACGAGATGATATCGGCGGATTCGTACCTGAATACATCAAGACAGGAATTCTACCAACCGATCCCTTCCAATCAATAGATACTTTAGGCGTCGGCCAATTGATCACATATGGACTTGAAAGAGGCAGAAAGACTAAACCAAAACTGAAGGTTGGCATCTGCGGTGAGCATGGAGGAGACCCTGAATCAATCACATTCTGCCATACTGCAGGAATGGACTATGTCAGCTGCTCTGCATTCAGAGTACCAATTGCAAGGCTAGCCGCAGCACAAGCAGCAGTCTCATACCCAAAATTATAAAAAATCGCTGTTCGGGGCTAACCCAATTCCTAAAGACAGGGGTTATAGCTGCCCCTCACAATGATTAGCGATTTTTTAAATATCGAATTTCGCC
The DNA here is from genome assembly GCA_043825215.1 of Nanobdellota archaeon. Taxonomy (GTDB): domain Archaea; phylum Nanobdellota; class Nanobdellia; order Woesearchaeales; family JAHJEM01; genus JAHJEM01. The sequence continues at coordinate 5,243 of JBDRSD010000025.1, read as the reverse complement.
CTAAAGTAGCAGGGTATTAGACCCTCATGAGAATTTCGCTTTTGAAATTCTCAATAATAGAGAACAGGCGTCGCTTTTAAACGAAAGCTTTAAATATCCAGGTTTGTGGAATCACCCTATGGCTTATGGAGAACCTAGTGCGCTATCAGGAACTCTTGCTTTTTTCGACAGGCTGGGAGTCTTTGATGTCCTCTTACCTTTCGTTCTCGTCTTCACCATCGTCTACGCGATCCTTGAGAAGACAAGAGTGTATGGGACAGAAAAGATGAAGATGGGTGAAGGAACCCAAGAGGTCACCCGAAAGAACCTGAACTCCATGACTGCCTTTGTCGTAGCCCTCTTCGTTGTCGCCTCATCAAGGCTAGTTGCAATCATCAATGAGACCCTCGCAAACTCAGTCCTCATCCTCGTCCTCATCCTGTGCTTTCTCATGCTCGTTGGCGCATTCCACTCAGGAAAAGAGGAATTCTCGCTCGACAAGTATCCCACCTGGAAGAACATGTTCATGATCCTTGTCTTCATCGCAATCGTCATGATCTTCCTGAACGCGATAGGCGTCCTCACGCCTGCATATTTTTACATCCTTGCCAACTGGAACTCGACAGTCGTGAGCTCCATCGGGCTCATCATCGTCATCGTCCTATTCATGGTTTACGTCACACACGAAAGGCGGGAAACGCCTGCGAAGAAGGAGGGATAAGAAATGAGCACATTTGAAAATTTCATGGTATACCTGGACCAGATAGGGGTTGCGGACGTTCTCCTCCCCTTCATACTCATATTCACCATCATCTTTGCAATCCTGCAAAAGACCAAGATTTTCGGAGAAACCAAGGATGGAAAGGCGCACAGGAACTTCGACACGGTAGTCGCTCTTGTCATGGGCCTTGCGGTCGTCATACCGCACGTCATGGGACGCTACCCTCCCGGCGCTGACATCGTCGAGATCATGAATAACGCCCTTCCCAACATCTCGCTCATCATTGTCGCCATCCTCATGCTGCTGCTCATCATCGGCATCTTCGGGCACGACATCAACCTTGCCGGAAGCCCGATCGGCGGCTGGTTCGTCATCCTTGCAATTCTCATCGTCGGCTTCATCTTTGGCCGCGCAGCAGGATGGTTCCAGGGACCAGGATGGCTTGGCTTCTTGGACGATCCAGAGACCCAGACGCTTGTCGTCATCATCCTCGTCTTCGGCATCATCGTCTGGTTCGTGACAAAAGACGACACGCCAAAAGACAAGGAACAAGGCCTGGCAGACAACTTCAGAAAACTCTTAGGAGGAAAACAACCCGGCGGATAGACAATGGCAACATTATCAGAAAGCGTGGGAGGAGTACTTGGACAGTTCTCGTTCGTGTTCATATTCCTCCTCGTCTTCGCGATCGTCTTTGGCATCCTCTCCTACGTGAATCCACTAAAGGATGAGAAAAAAGGGCTCTATGCGATCATCGCATTCGTCCTTGCCATCCTTGTCTCAATATCCTCTGCAGCAGTGACCTTCATCAGGACCATGACCACGTGGTTCTTTGTCCTCACGCTCTTTGTCTTTTTGATCATCTTCGTCTTCGGGCTTTTCGGGCTCAAAGAGGAAAACTGGCAAAAGCTCGCAGGAAAACCAGACGTCTACACCTGGGTCATCATCCTTGCGATCGTCATCGTCCTCTTCTCCCTCGGTGCATCATTCGGGCAGAAGCTTCTCGAGAAAGGAAGCGACACAGGGGATGGAACTGGGGACGGCACCGGCGATCAGACTAATCCTCCCTCAGGCATACAGGAAGGAAGCTTCGCAGACAACGTCTTAAAGACATTCATGAGCCCAAAAGTCCTCGGGCTTCTCGTGGTCTTTCTCATAGCGCTCTTCACGATCATATTCTTGACAAAGATGTAGAAATGAATGCATTCATTATCCACGGAGCATATGGAACTCCTCAAGAGAATTGGTTCCCGTGGCTAAAATCAGAGCTCGAAGATCTTGGATGCAAAGTATATGTTCCGAAATTCCCTACGCCTGAAGGCCAAAATCTTATCAACTGGATGAAGATAATAAATGAATATAAAAAAGAGTTCAATAACGAGACCATATTCATCGGCCATAGTATCGGTCCCGCATTTATTCTGAATATCCTTGAACAACTTGACAAGCCCATTCGAGCAGCGTTCTTTATCGCAGGATTCATTGGAAAGTTTACAGGAAAATGGGCAGATCCACAATTTAACCTCATCAATAAGACAATTGCAGAAAAAACTTTCAATTGGCAAAAAATCAGGCACAACTGCACATCATTTTATCTGTTCTATTCAGACAATGACCCATATGTCCCACAAGAAAAAGCGCTTGAGCTTGGTCAAAGTCTTTTAGTCAAACCAATACTCGTGAAAAATGGCGGGCATTTCAATAAAGACGCAGGATTCTCAGAATTTCCCTTACTTCTTGACTACATAAAAAAGGAATTATAGAATAACTACTTAAAAGGAATAATTTTATAAAAAAGGGGTGATTTCTCAGAAAAATGAATACAACCGGATATCACCCTTACCCAACCAGTCTTGCCAGAGAAACATTTGACGAACTCCTTGCAAATGGCGTCATACACTCAGGAATGACGTTTTTAGATCTTGGAGCCGGAAGAGGAAATATCGCCCAAATCGCACTGGAAAAGGGTCTTGAAGCATTCGGCATAGAATTGGATATGAAACTTATAAGAGATGCAGACCCTACAAGGATCGCAAGAGGCAGTTATTATCTTCCAGAATACATCCAGCTCAGAGAGGAAGGCAAGACCCTTGCTCAGACATATGAGGCAGGACTACCCCAATATGGAGTATCTCAAGAAAAACCCTTCAGATTCCAGGCACATAATATATTCCACCCCGTCATTGAAAACCAAGCCTATGATCAGCTCGGCATTCCGTTTTTCAACTTCAACATCATCTTCAGTTATACCTGGGGGATCGAACTCCCATCCCAACTCGAGATGTTCTCTCTCTTCGCAAACCAGCACGCAATCATGCTCAATGCAAATGCACAAGACCCAATCCGACTAGAGAATCTCCTTTCTGAAACAAACCTAACCATGGAAGTCATCAAATTCCGGGAAAAGCAATTCCCCTATTATCCACATCCATCAATCAGAACTGTAAGAAAAATCCCAGGACCTATTTCGGCCCTTTCAGTTTCTCAGTAATATTCTGCAGTTCATGCACATTCTCAGTGAATATTGGAAGAACCTTTGAGAAGACCTTTTCCATGGCTTTTACTTCTGCACCCACATCCAGGATGTGCTTGTCATACTCGCCGATCTTTCCGATTATTGCCTGGTGCAATTTATCAAACTGGTCCTTGAGCATGTCAAACTTCTGCTCGAGCGCGACAACCTTTGTCTCTGTCTCATTCTTCCAGTCAATGATCTTATTGATGTCCTTGATGAGATCATTCCACTTCTCATCAATGATCGCCTCGACGAGTTCTTCCGTATTCGCCAGCTCATAGCTCGATGGAGTCTCATGCGCATGCTCCTGGTACTCTTCTGCACGCGGAGCAGGAAAGGCTGCCTGTGCAGGCGCTCCCTTCGGAGGAAAGCCGCCAAGATCAGAACCTGGCACAAGATCCGCCTGGTTGATTGCATCAAAGATCTGCGCAGAAGAATACCCATCCCGTTGCAAGGATTCTATGATCTGGTTGTTCTCATACCCTTGGGCCTTCATGGCCTTGACCTGATCCAATGGAACTCCCTGTGGCATAGTCTTCACCTAAAAACCCTTGATTTATAAATCTTTTCTCCCAACCTCATTCTTCGTGATAAAGTTCGCCGGCTCCCAGAGCTCGATATACTTGGCATACACGTTAAAATCATACTCTTTCACACAATTCGAGAGTTCGCCAAGCATGGTTGTGATCTTTTCGTTGATCTCAAAGAGCCCGTGCTTTAGGTCCATGACCTGCTGGTTCAACTCCTCCAGTTCCTTCATCATGCCTTTCTCTGTCTCAATCAGGTTCTGGTCTGTGATCTGCGTCTTCTTCCTCAGGTTCGCATAGCGCTCCTCAAGCACCCTCAATCTGCTTCCGATATCGCTGATCGAGAGGGAAAGGTCGCGTGCCTGCGGGCTTGCCTGCGTCTTCTGGTCCATAGAATGTATTTAGACAGAACTTCATTATAAATCTTTTGCAAGTGTACATTGCAGAACTTTATTCATAAGGCATCCTCTTCATCTCAGAAACCAGCTTTTTCTTCAACGCAGGTTCAGAACTTGAATGGCCGCCGAAAACCAGGTGAAGCTTTGACTGCGAAATCCTCTTGTGCAAGTCCCATGCAGCCTCTGGTGGGCAGATCATGTCATACCTGCCCTGGACAATCGATACGGGAACCTTGATTTTGCCCGCATGTCTCAAGATGTATCCACCGGGGATGAAGCAGCCCTGAGAAAGATAATGCGCTTCTAACGTCCCTATCGATATGTAATTATACTTCTTCATCGCCTTCTTGATCTTCTGATCAGTCATCTGCAGCTTCAAGATAGAGAGTTCATAGCGCGTCCACGCGTATGCAAACTTTTCCCGGGTCTTCCTGTCTTTTGACCTCATCATCTGCAAGTAATATCTTTGGGGTTCCTGTCCCTTCGGAACGTTCTCAATGAATTTCTCAAACTCGTCTGGGAAGAACTTTGCCACACCGCCACCTACGTAGAATTTGTTCTCTTTCTTTGTGGCAAGGTAGATACCCCGCAGGAGAAGGCCAGTGACACGCTTAGGATTTCTTATGGTATAGATAAGGGCAAGAGTAGAACCCCAACTGCCTCCGAATATGAACGCATGTTTGATATGCAGATGGTCAAGAAGCTTGTTGATGTCTGTGATAAGATGGTCTGTCGTGTTATTCTTGATACTTGCGAAAGGAGTGCTTCTACCAGCGCCGCGCTGGTCAAAAAGAATGACATTGAGTTTTTTCAGGTCGAAATAGGTCTTGTCATCATCATCAAAACCAGCACCAGGACCACCATGCAGGTAGAGAACAGACGGACCGGACCTGTTGCCGCAGCATTCAAAATAGAGCTTGTGGCCTTGGCCTACGGGAAGGAAGCCTTTCATATAGGGTTTATTTCTCTTGGTATTCGCCATGTCAATGAATATTTAAATCGACCTTATATAATTTATGCATTCTCATTTCCAGATTTTAGAAATATCCTCGAGTTTGATTGTCTTCTGATTTCTGCCTTTTTCCATTTCCTTGATGAATGAT
>JBDRSD010000024.1:0-3652 GCA_043825215.1 Nanobdellota archaeon | reverse complement strand
CTATTCTTAATCATTTCTCGTCGAAAACTTTTCGGTAGAACAGGGGAAAGACTTATAAATCTATGATTCCTCAAAGTATAAAATGATTTACTTGACCTTGTTTTGGATCTTGACAATTGGATTTGTGCTCATCTATTTTTTGGCAAAGACATTCAAGAAAAAGAAAGTCCTAAACTATCTCAACGATAAAGCAACACTGTTCATCATCGCGATTGGCATACCGCTCATCATTGTCGCTATCGCAACAAACGATCCCATCACAATCCTTGGCATCAACATACCTGTCGAGATGCAATGGGTTGGATCCCTCCTCTTTGCAGGATTTGGCATGTGGAAATTCTACTTAAACCCGATGAAAACTGATTTCAGGAAACTTGATAGGGAAGTTGGAGAACTGACAAGCAAAACCAATATGATCGAGAAGGATCTCAGATTCATCAAAGCCGTGCTGTTAAAGAAAACACGAACATAGGATCTGCTTTTTTCTGAAAGACAAAAGAAATATCTTAACAATTTCTGCAGGCAAAAAAGGACGAGAAGGAGTAATGAGAGAAGGCGAAGTATCGCCGTTGAAAAGGAGGGGCACAACGTTGAGTGGGAGTAGTACGACGACAACTTGTTCCAAAAAATGACATTCGCCCGGCATGCGGGCGAAAGAACAAGCCTGCAAGAGCAGGGATTCTTCCGGAACGCGTTCCGGTGACAAACCGCCCAAAGGGCGGATGACCTGCCTGCAATCGCAGGGGTGGTGTTTTTTAGGACCCAATTCTCCAAATTCCTATAATCATATTTATAAATCAAATTGACTTTCTTACCCTTACATGAGTGATATCAGCGATTCAATCAACCAAGAGAATGAACCAGCTCGTCTGGACGAGTCGGTTAAAAGACCGTCAAAAATAAAATATTTTTTAGGTGTCCGGGAGATGGACCTTGATTGGATTGGCACAACTATTAAAACAGTATATACTGGAGCATATGCTATAGGGTCCTATTATTTATTAGAATCACTCTTTGAACAAGCGCCAAGAATAGTGGGACCACTCCTTCCAATCTATATTGCAGCAAGCCTTGCAGGACTCATTCTGACTGAACAAGGGATTGAGAGAGGTTACAGGCAAATCAGAAATCAACCCTCTTCTCATAACGGCTAGTTTTACCATCACCATTCGCAATCTTTTTAAACCCGAAGACTCACGATGACACAAAAGAGGGTTAGGTGTGAAATATAGACGACTTTCAATCATCAGCATATTCCTTCTCGTATCTAGCGCAATCCTCACTATCCTACTCATGCGTCCCGTTCTTGCAGCAGAAAACCCGCCTGTCATCATCACGTCAGACGGGTGCTTTGCAGGGCGCTGCTACATCCACTCCGGAACGAACAACCTCATCTTCGACGTCGGAACAGAGGTCTCGGACAACAGCGTCTACTTCACCATGATCACCGAGAACGTACTCAAGCGCGTGACCTCCTGCGCATCAGGAAGGTGCATTGGCGATGCCAAGATCACGTGTTCGCACGGCGCATCCTACCAGATCGGAATCACAAACCCCAGAGGGCTCTGGTCAGAGGATGATTCCGGAAGGAGGCTCTCAGGATCAGGAGAATTCATCTGCGACGAGAAAGCGCCAGACCTCCTCGCAGGCAACATCACACTCCTCTCCGGCAGGGGAGACGACTACTACAAGAGCTTTGATTCCATCATCATCAAAGCCAACCTCACCGAACAATACTCCCAGGTGAACGTCCTTGCTGATTTCTCCAGGCTCCAAGGAGACGCGAAAACTCGCGGAACCTGCACAAAGCGCGAAGGCAGCTGGCAATGCCAGGTCACCGGCGTCGCACCAGACGGACCAATCAAGGGAGATGTGATCGTCTACTTCTCTGACACGGCAAACAACTCCATCAGCCACACCTTCAAAGACATCAACGTGCTTAAGTCAGACGAAACGACATCAATCGACGCGTGGACAGTGAAAAGCTCGACCAGCGAATCACACCGCGTCAACTACAACCCAGACCGGTTCAACAAGGACCTCATCCGCGACTTCAACAAATACATCTTCATCGACGGCACCTTCTCGCCGACAGTTTCCGGCATTTCCATCCTCAAGGCAGAGGCAAACAGCTGCTCGCTCATCGGCTACCCCCAAGTCCAACTCGACAAGACCCAAATCCAATTCAGCCCAGACCGGCAAGGACAACACTTCACCATGACACTTGCCATGAACTACAACGACTTTCCAAGAGAAGAATCCTCCTACACGTTCAACTGCTCCCTCATGATCACCAACCAGAAAGGAAAAAAAGTCATCACAACCCCAGAAGAGGACTGGTTCACCTTCACCCTCACAAGCTATCACACGATGACAACCGCTGATGCGATCAAAGGTGAACAAGAAAAGACACTCAAATCCATACAAGACACTTCAGAGACAATCAAGACCTACTATACCTTCACGTCTGTCGCGACAACCATCTGCAAGGCAGCACTCAATATCAAAGGAGGATCATCAATACTCGAAGGCTCAGCCATTGGCGCATTCTCTTCAGTCATCGGCGACCCGGTCGGAAAGACACTTGACACCCAAGGGACATTCCTGGGAAATGCTGCAGACAAGATCCTCGAGAACCCGATCGGAAAGCCCACGTGCGAGATGATGACCTGCAGTGCAGACTGGCAGGAATACCTCTACAACCTGTACAACAAGATTCCAGGATACGGTGCAGTATCTGAATTCTCAGGACGAGCAACAGGCCAGGACGCACGCGCAGCACTCGACCCGTACCGAAGTGAGCCCATCGCCTGGATGACAGCATGCATCCCCGCAACAGTCTACCACATGCAGCGCAGAAACGAGATCAACTGCGAAAAGCTCCGCTGCCTCAACCAAGATGTCCCCGCAGGATTTCCTGTGAGCCAATGCGCAGAGATCAACGGCTACATGAGCTGCAAATATACCTACGGCGGCATCATAAGAATGATGCCTTTCGTCAACATCTTCCAGGACATGACAGGCTACCTCTACTCCATGCTCGCAAACCCCTGGCAGCTTGCGACAAGCGCAGCCATGGCCAGCTGCCATTGGGCACAAGGCCCAAGCCTTCCCCACAGCATCTGTGGCGCAGCATCAGATGCGCTTGCGATTCCTAAACTCATCGAAATGATCAACAAGATCCAGACCGCAATCCAGCGCGCATACGACAAACCATACGATTATTGCACATCGGTCATCAGGGACTATCACTACAGCAGCCCCCTCCAGCTCACCAACCCATTCGCCAACCTTGGCGCAGGAGTCAAGTGCAATGCAAAATACTGCATGATCCAATACGGCAACAAAGTCCTTGTCCAAGACATCAGCGGCGCCTGGTACGAGCCGAGAAACGAGAACAGCCCAAAAGAAGTCTGGGACTGGGTGGAAAACGAAGCAAGAACGACCGACGTCGGAAACGCAAGCGTGAAACTCACCACAACAACAGCTGACCTCAATGACAGGATATTCCACAAGCCAACAAGAAATGGAAGCCTGCCAGGATACATCCCCACTTCAGAAGCCCAAGCCATCAATAGGTCAGCACTAGAAAAAAGAGGAGAATTCACTACAGAAGAGATCAACAGGCTCTTTCCCAACAGCAACATCGCAG
>JBDRSD010000023.1:0-12139 GCA_043825215.1 Nanobdellota archaeon | reverse complement strand
TTGTCCTGCTAAAACAGGAATCTTCCAATTCTTCCAACCACGCAAAAAAACATGCAAATGGTCAGGACCGCACTCGATCACACCCACATCAATTTTCATCTCACGCGCCAGAGTCACGACGTACGCAACAGTCAACTCTCGCACCAACGGATCCACAAAAACATCCCGACGGTACGCCGGCGTAAATTGCAGATGCAAATTCGTCTCGCCCACTGTATGTCCACTGCTTCGAAGCTCGTTTCCCATTGTCTTTCTCCGATGGTTTTTTATAGAAGCAAAGCTATCGCTAACCTTGACATCTTTTTTTCAGAGCGCGACCATCACGCGCTCACATTTTTTTAAGAAGAAACAGCTTATAAAATCTACGCAACTCGGGTATCGGATACGCAATTCACTGCGGGTTTCGTCCTGTAGTACTCAACCACGTAAGGATTCTTGCGCAACCCTCGCAACTAAATCAGTTCTCCATGTTACAACAACATTCATAAGTAACTGGTATGTTTACTTGTTTATAATGTTTTATTATCCCCCGCATATTATAAAAATCCTTTACGAAGCAAAGCATTTTCTGTGCACAGCACAGCCCCCGACCCTTTTTTGTTTCGAAATTAATAATTCGATTAAGGTTAATCGCCATCATGGAATCATTCAATTATTGACTGTCAGGGCCTTTGAATGCGGGGGCTCTTCATTCAATCCTGCAGGACAAGAACCAGTCCTTCTTGAAGAGGTGGTCTGGAAGCCTGTTGATGCTCTCTTTCTTTCCTTCAACAAGATACGTATAGGTCATCTTTCCTCCTGTCCGATCGACCTCGATTATCATGAGCCTGTAGGAAAGGCCTGTCAGGAGCATCTCCTTTTTCACCTCTTTTTCAGGGATGCCGATTTTCGTTGTGACAACCAGCCGTTTCTGATATGATCCAATACCTCTATGCTGGAGGTAGCGATCGACAAAGATGATCAGCCAGACAGAGACGTACACGATGCCCCCCACTGCATACTCGCCAAGGCCTATGACCAATCCAAAGATGGCAAAGAGCCAGACGCCAGCAGCAGATGTAAAGCCGAATATCTTGTCCGAGGTCTTGATAAGGGCGCCCGCACCAAGAAAGCCGATCCCCGTGACTATCGCTCCAAGGAGGGGGAGGGGATTGTCAGGAGCGATTGAAGCCGCGGTCACGGCAAGCGCGCAAGAACCCACCGCCACGAATATATAGGTGCCAAAGCCTATCGGCTTATGGGCCTTCTGGCGCTCATACCCGTAGAGGAATGAAAATAAGAATACGATAGCGAAACGCACAATAATGATTACATCCATAGATTTAATATTACAAATCCATATTTATAAATCTATCTGTGGCCTTTTCCTCAGACGCAACCGCAACCATGATTCAGCCGCAACGCTCACCCATACCCATTCTTCTCAATCTCAAGAGCCAGATCAAAACCGCCCTCTTTGACGATCTTTCCTTCACGCATGATAAGGACCCGGTCCGGCTTGACATAGCGAAGGATGCGCTCATAATGGGTGATCAGAAGCACACCCATACCTGTCTCTGCCTTGATCTTATTTATGCCCTCACCAATGATACGCAACGCGTCAACATCTGTTCCAGAATCAGTCTCATCAAGGATTGCGATCTCTGGCGAAAGAAGCACAAGCTGAAGGATCTCAGAGCGCTTCTTCTCACCACCAGAGAAGCCAGCATTCAAATACCTGCTCTTGAATGAATCAGGAATGCCCAGAAGTTGCATCTTCTCTTGAAGAAGCTTATAAAAATCCATCACAGAGAGATGCTTTTTTTGCCTGATGTTATACGCAGTCCTGAGGAAACTTGCGATAGTTACTCCCTGCACTTCTTCAGGATGTTGGAATGACAGGAAAATACCTGCCGTGGAACGCTCACTCGCATTCATGCCAAGAATGCTCTTCTTCTTCCACAAGATATCCCCTTTTGTGATCACATATTTGGGATGCCCCATAATCACATTCGCAAGTGTCGTCTTCCCGCTCCCGTTCGGCCCCATGACCGCGACCACTTCACCTTTCTTGATATGCAGGTTCACACCCTTAAGTATCTCCTTACCATCTATTCCCCCATGAATGGCCTTCACGACAAGCTCATCCATGTTCATCCCTCTTTTTCTCATATGCAGTTATCGCATTCTCAAGGACCTTGAATGAAAGAAGTGCACATTTCAAGCGCACAGGGCTTATGGGAATCTCAAGAAGTTTCAAGACATCCTCTTTTTTCATCTTCTTGACCTCTTCGATAGTCTTGCCCTTTATTCCCTCAGTTATGAGAGAGGCAGAGGCCTTGCTTATCGCACAACCCCCTCCAACAAATCCTACATCGACAATCCTGCCCTTCTCGATCTTCAATTCGATCTTCACTTCATCCCCGCAGAGCGGGTTTCGTCCTGAAAAAGCTGTGCTTGCATTCTTGATCTCACCATAATTTCTCGGATGCGTATAATGATCCAGGATATGCTCCCTGTACATGCTCTCTGCAGGAATATCTGGATCGATCATTATGAATCACCTTTCTTAAAGATGTCTCTTACTTTCATGAGCGCAGTATATAATGCCTTTGCATCATCAGATGTATTGTAGATATAAAAACTTGCCCTGCACGAAAAACTAATGCCTAATCGTGACATGAGCGGCATTGCACAATGATGGCCAGCGCGGATAGCAACTCCATCACTGTCAAGAAGCGATGCCACGTCATGCGGGTGCACACCCCTCATATTAAAGGAGAGGATGCCATTATTCCCAATCCGAGGACTATATACCTCTATTCCTGGAATCTTGACCAGAAGATCATACGCAAGCGTGCCAAGCTGTTCGCAATGGGCATGCACATTGTCCATCCCCACCTTGTCAAGGTAGGATAGTGCTTCTGCAAACGCGTGAGCCCCTGCTGGATTCTGGGTTCCTGCCTCAAACCGTCTCGGGCTTTCAGCAAATGTGGTCTCAGCGTCCGTGACCTTGTCTATCATGTCACCGCCATAGAGAAGCGGTTCAAAATCAACTACAATATCCTTTCTTCCAAACAACACTCCAATTCCAGAAGGCGCAAGCATCTTATGACTAGAAAGTGCGAGAAAATCTGCACCCAGTCCCTGCACGTCAATCGGAATGTGAGCTGCGCTTTGGCATGCATCAATCACAGTAAGAATTGATGGATCTGTCTCTTTCACAAGCCTTATCGTATCTGCAAGAGGATTTTCAATCCCGAGCACATTCGACATGTGCGAGAGCGCGACAATCCTCGTCTTTTTTGACAGGAATTTTTTCAGGAGAGAATGATCGATCTTATTTTCAGCAGAAAGAGGAAGGATGACAAGCTTTGCCGACCTCTTCTTTGCAAGCACCTGCCAGGGCACAAAGTTGGCATGATGCTCGACACTGGACACGAGTATCTCATCACCTTTCTTCAGCCTACCCTCGCACGCATGAGAAACAATGTTCAATGCCTCTGTCGCATTCTTTGTGAAGACAACATCGTGCTCTATTGCATGAAAGAATGCTGCAACCTTCTCTTTTGCCTGCACATAGCTTTCTGTCGCCTCCTGGCTGAGCAGATAGATTCCCCTATTGATGCTCGCATTATGTTTCTTATAAAAGGTATCAATAGCAGAAATCACCTGTACCGGCAGTTGGGTCGTTGCCGCGTTGTCCAAGTACACCAGCCGCTTTCCATGGATCTTTCGGCCAAGAATCGGAAAATCAGAAATTTCAACGAGGGCTTTCATAGTACATCAACCAGCCGCTTCTGTATAAGCGACACGACCTCCTGTTTTATCTTAGCTTGATCTATACTATCTGTAATGGGAGTAAAAAATCCCTCGATTATTAACCTTTTTGCTTTGGCTTCATCCAAACCCCTGCTCATCATGTAAAATAATGCATCTGCATTCAGATGACCTATCCGCGCTGCGTGCCCACAAGAGACATCCGGATTATCGATGACAAGAAGGGGAATCGCATTTGCATTCGCAGTCTCTTCAAGAATAAGAAGATTTGCCTCTTCATGACCTCGCGCATCCTTTGCATTAGCCTCAATGTGGATCTCAGGAATCACAATACCCTTCGCCTTTCCGCCGACAGCTCCGAGCATAAGAAGCCGGGAACTCGTCCTTTCTGCAGCATGGACGACTTTTGTCGACAACTCCACCTGTTCATCTCGTATGCCAAAAAAAATACCCTGATAATCAAAGGAACTTCCTTCTCCGACGAGCCTGACTTCAGTCTTTGACTGATGAAGAGAACCTCCCAAAACAGCCTCAATGATATTGATTGACACATCCTTTCCTGCATGAATCGCACATGATGAGAATACACGATTTCCAGAGCGCTTCAATGTGAGAAGCGAAAGTTCTGCGCCATCTGCAAGGATGATCTCTGTTCCAGAAGTGGTAAGATCGGATGCACTTTCCACAACCGTATCAACAAGAATGACACGGCTCTTTTCCTCTGCGACAACAAGCAAGTGAAAAGAAGCGTCTTGTCTTTCCAGCACGATCGTTTTTTCCTCTCCTTTCTGCACATGGACCACCTTGATAGTGGCATGGGCACAATGATATGCTGAAAGCTTGTCGAGCGGGGGAATCAGGGTGAAGAGGTATTTGCCAGCAAGCACGGCATCGCCATCAAGGATTGATTTTTCCTGCCCTAAAAAGTTGAGCGTTCCGACCTGCAAATTCATAGTCAACCCATGTCGAAAGCTTGGAAGAGCACCCTTCTCAAAGATAGAAAACGCCTGCTTTCTCTTCTCCTCAAGGAAAGATTCCTGCTTCATCCGACTCTTCCCTCCATCTCAAGTGCGATCAACTTGTTGAGTTCAACTGCATATTCCAACGGCAATTCCTTAACAACAGGCTCGATAAATCCTGAAACGATGAGTTTCATCGCCTCATCCTCTGAAAGCCCTCTGCTCTGCAGGTAGAAGATCTGCTCTGCAGATATTTTTCCGACTGTCGCCTCATGGCCAATGGATGCATCATCCTCAGCAACATCAATATAGGGAATCGTATCAGTCTTCGAGCCCTCGCCGATCAGGAGGGCATCACACTTGACATTCGACTTGCAGCCTTTCGCACCCTTTGCGATCTTGAGAAGGCCTCTATAGGTCGTGATTCCGCCATCCTTACTGATACTCTTTGAAATGATAGTCGATGAAGTCCTTGATGCAGCATGGATGACCTTTGCCCCAGTGTCCTGGTTCTGGTCATGACCGCCAAAGGCAATAGCGATGTGATGCGCCTGTGCGCCCTCGCCAACGAGCATGGTTGCAGGATAGAGCATGGTGACACCGCTTCCCATATTACCACCGACCCATTCCATGATTCCTCCTTCTCCGACGATCGCCTTTTTCGTGTTCAGGTTATACGTATTCTTGCTCCAATTCTCAACACTCGAATAGCGCATGCGCGCATTCTTCTTGATAAAGATCTCCACACAGCCAGCATGCAGGCTTGAGACATCATACCTGGGAGCACTGCACCCCTCAATATAATGCACCTCAGCACCCTCATCGACAATGATCAACGTGTGCTCGAACTGGCCGCCTGCTTTTGCATTCATGCGAAAATACGCCTGCAAGGGGGTTTTCATGATAACACCCTTGGGAATGTAAATGAAAGTGCCACCACTCCAAACAGCACCATGAAGCGCTGCAAACTTATGATAATTCGCAGGAACGCAAGCATTCATGAAATATTCTTTTATCAGATCAGGATGATTCTTCACTGCGACATCCATGTCCTCAAAGATGACACCCTTATCTTCCCACTCCTTCTTGAGCTTGTGATAGACAACTTGCGATTCATACTGGGCGCCGACGCCAGAGAGCACTTTTTGCTCTGCTTCTGGAATGCCCAAACGATCAAAGGTCTTCTTGATATCTGACGGGACGTCATTCCAGTCAGAAGCGTTCTCCATGGCATCAGGCTGGATGAAATACCTGATCTTTTGCAGGTCAAGCCCACTTAGGCTCGGACCCCATGCGGGCAGGGGACGATCTTTAAATATCTGGTATGCTGACAAACGCTTTTTAAGCATCCATTCAGGCTCACCCTTCTGCATCGAGATCACCCTTACAGCATCTTCGGATAGTCCTTCAGGTACGCTAAACCTGATATTCTCTTCGTTTGCAGTATCAAAGAGCTCTCGCGATATTTCAACTTTCGCAACCATCTCATAGATAAAACCTCTCGTATTTATAAAATTAACTATAGTTAATAGAGGTCGCGAAAGGATTGAACCTATTTTTCAGCAAACTTGACCAAGAACACCTTATTTCCTTTTGATAGGAAACATCAGCCTTTGCTCTTTATACCGATCATACCCCTTAACCTTAAAAGCGTCCTTGCAAAAGAGCCCCTGAAAGCCATATCCTGAGAAAAAAGCAGTAATATACCTGAAAGGCATTGCATGAATACTTAAGATATCAACCCATTCTAAGAGCAGAAATGTAGAAAGGACAGTCAAAGAGATCATCCAATGATGGATGTGATACTTCACTCCCTTGATATCGAAGACGACAGATATCTTCGAATGCTTCGGCTTCTTCCAGGTCCCTGTGAATAGCACTCCAAGTATGAATCCCGCTACACTAATCGCAAGAAATGTCAATGGAATATCCATAACCTCCAGAATAGAAGAACCTATTTATAAAGTTTTTTCTTTGGAGAAAAAAGAATAATAAAAGCAATTGTAACCACCAAGTAACTACTGAATCGAAACATTTTTATACGAAAACGATCTATCATCATTTATGACAACTTCACCTGAGGACAAAAGCGTGAATTGCGCTGATTGTGTTCATAAGTAGTTCTCTTTCTCTTCAGATCAACCTATCAAAAACTTGTTCTTGGACTATTCAAAATGGCGGTAGTGGCGTAACGGTAGCGTGGAGGCCTGTGGCAGTGAAAAGCCAGAGCTTTTCTGGCTCTGCAGAGAGCCTCAGGAAGGGGTTCGATTCCCCTCTACCGCCCTTTTTCATCCAGGATTACACCAGTAAGCCCGCATGTTCACAGTCTTTCAAAAGACGGAAGGTACAACAAATGAAAACACAAAGCAAAACAGCAAACAGCACACAAGAGAGGAAAACAGCACTCATCACACCCAGGGACGGCCTTCATCGTCAGACCATATAGCACAGAGGACATTGAAGCAGTCATTGCAGTCTACCAACAGGCATTTTCTGAGCCACCATGGAATGAGACATGGGAACGGGAGGACGTGATTAAAGATCTCGAATATGCATTCTCCCAGAATGATCCGATAAGCTTTGTCGCGATGACAGATGGCGACATCGTCGGATTCACATGGGGATACCGACTGCCTTCTGACAAGTTTTCCTTTCTCGACGGCAAAATAAGGAATAGTGCAAGCTATATGGCTGAGATCGCCGTGAACGGGAAAAAAAGAACAAGAGGCATAGGCAGCATGCTTGGACTCGCATTCATCCTCGAATCAGAACGCCTCGGGATGGACGAGGTCGTGCTTCGCACAGACGAGAACAACACCGCATCAATGGCGCTCTTCAGAAAACTTGGATTTCTGCCCATCCCTGACGAGAATTCCAGAGGGAGCGTGTATGATCCAGAATATCCAAGCAGGATCTACCTACGGAGGTGAAATGATGGATGAAATAACATTATTGCGGGATCTGATCAGGATCCCGTCCCCTTCGGGGGAGGAACGGGAGCTAGGGATATTTCTTGCCCAGCTGCTCAGCAAAGACTTCACTGTAAAGCGCCAACAGGTCGGAAACAGGACAAATGTCCTTGCGCAATGCGGAAAGGCGCGATTGTTGCTTACCACACACATGGATACCGTGCCAGGACAACTTCCCATAAGAGAGGATGAGAGATTCATCAAAGGACGAGGCACATGCGATGCAAAAGCAAGCATGGCAGCCATGATATCTGCAGCATCACGCGCACGAGAAGAAGGATTGACCGATTTCGGACTCCTCTTCGACGTGTCTGAAGAGACAGATTTCTCAGGCATAAAAAAAGCAATCCAGCTCGCCCAGCCGGAAACAGTCATCATAGGCGAACCCACCTGCCTAAAAATAATCAATGGGCAAAAAGGGCTTATCAGCGCCAAGATTACCTGCACTGGAAGAAAAGCACACGCATCAATGCCAGAAAAAGGAAAGTCAGCAATAGATGAACTCCTATCACTACTTAATCAGGTAAGGAAAATCAAGTTTCCGAAGAACAAATACGGGACAACAACGCTCAACATCGGAAGGATCATTGGGGGAGAGAGCGCAAACGTCGTCGCAGACAAGGCATCATGTGATCTCGACATACGGACAGTGACGAAGAATATGATGATTATCAAGAAACTACAAGCAATCATCCCGAGAACAAGCCTGAACATATCTGCATCCTATGAGCCGGTCTTAAGAAAAGGTACGATAGCCCCATACTTTACCGAGATGTACTTCTGGAATAAGAAGGTCAAAGAAGTCATCGTGTGCGGCCCAGGCAACATAGATTATGCGCACAGCGACAAAGAGCGCGTTGAAAAAAGGGAATTGCTCAATGGAACGCGCACATACCTGGACATGATCAGACGATTTCAGCGTGCAAGTCAATAGGAGTTGTGCGAACAATCCTCACGAGGACAGAAGACCCCAAGGATATATCCTCCTTTACGATGACCTGCTTGTAATAGTCATTACGCCCGATCATGGAGCCTTTTCCTTGTTCATCGATCAAGACACTTCCTTCCCAGCCAAGCCATTCCCTATTGCTGATGATCTTTTTTTGCAGCTTCGCGATCTTCGTGCTCCTCTCCTTGACGATGTGCGTCGGGATCTTCTGCATTTTCGAAGCCAAAGTTCCTGGCCTTGGGTAGAACTTGGAGATGTTCACGACAGGAATCTTCAAATCCTCGAGAAGAGCATAGGTCTTTTGGAAATCACGTTGGGTCTCTCCTGGAAATCCGACAATGATATCTGTCCAAAGGGTCACATTCGGGATCTCCTGCCTCACGTTCATGACAATATCAACGAAATCCTTGACTGTATAGAACCTACGCATTGCCTTTAATACTGAATCGCTTCCTACCTGCACGGGAATGTGGAGGAACTTAAACATCTTCGGATGTTTTAGGACGTCGATGATATCTGGAAGAAACCCCTTGATGAGATCAGGGTTCATCATGCCAACCCTCACCCTGAAGTCACCTTCCACCCGAAGGATTGCACGAAGAAGCGTCGGAAGGTCTGTCTTGATATCACGTCCGTACGCACCAGTATCCTGGGAGGTGAGATGGATCTCTCTGATTCCTTCCTTGACAGCAGTCTCGACCTGTTTGACGATGTCATGCAACGCATACGAGAAAAGAGAGCCTCTTGCCTGCTTTGTCTTGCAGAACGCACAGGAACCAAGACAGCCCGCATTGATCGGGATGATCTCGATGACCCGGTTCTTTCTGACCTTCGGAAGATTGAGCCTGGGAGATTTTTCCAAGTCGAGAAGCGCAATGGTGTGACCCTGCAAGGTCGCATCGACAACCTCTGCAATCCGATGCACCTGCCTGGTGCCAATAAGAGAGTATCCTTTGACTTTCTCCTTATCTGATTGCGGGATGCAGCCAGCGACGACAAACTTCTTATCCTTCCACTTCTTAAGAAAAGAATACGCCTTCATCTCTGTCGGACTCTTCACTGTACAAGTATTAAGAACTATGAGATCTGCACGGTCAGGAGAATCCACAATCGAATAGCCCGCTTTCTTGAGGATTCCTGCCATGACCTCGCTATCAGACTGGTTCGCTGTGCAGCCTTGGGTGTGGATGTGGATGTTCATGCAATTCATGAAATCTGGAGATATTTAAAAAGATATTTTAATTGTATCCGAAAAGATATACTTTGTCAGACTTCATCAACAAACTACTTGTTCAGCAGGAATCGGTTCCAAAGAGAGTGGAGATATTTTATAATCTGCACAAAATGAACTGAGCTCATCAAGTGCTCTGCCATTAACCCGCATTATTTCTCCAACCATTCCGAAATAGGTTTCATAATCAGACCTGAAGGTCTTAATCGATCGTGGAGACTCTTTAACACGATTCATGACATCCTGTGCTTGCTTGGCAATTGCCTCAAGGACTTTTGGTTCAAAAGATGTTGCCACAACTGTTCGAAAACTCTTATCATCTCCACCACGAGATTTATCCATAACCCATCTGCCACCCATCCTCCAAGCATATGGACCCTCCCTGTGAGTAGATGAACAGACAAAACCAAGCTTCTGCACCAGGTTTGATCCCTCACCAAAGACCCGCTTCTCGCCAAAACCAAGAGACTGAGCGACCTTTAAGAGTTCATCATCGCCATAGACGACCCTACTGATTCCCAGCCTATTCGCAATGATGATCGCCGCAGCAAACGAAGACATAAGGAGATCCCCCTTATGAGAAGACAGATAATCCTCAGGTTTTGACAGGAACCATCCTCTTGATTCGATGACATCATGGAAGAGGAATGGTTCACCATCAGGACTGACACCAATGTACATGCGATTGTATGAAGTGTGTCTGCCATTCTTGACTTGATAATGGACACTTCCTCCTGCCTGAGAGTCTTGCATCATCAAATCAGCAGGTGAATTCTTCAGCCAATCGACAGACTCTTTCTTCCTGATTTCTTTCTTATCAAATCCAGTATATTGCCAGTCTGGCTGTGCTGTACAAGCTCCTCCCTCAGAAAGCATTCTATTCAAGTCAGCTATGGACTCGGTGAATGGGTCGAAGACTTGCACAGGCAGAGCATCCTTTTCAAATAATTGACCAATCACCGACTCTTGATCAGTTGTCTGCTGATAAACAGCAATCATCTTCTGCGCTTTCTCCCGAACTTGCTTGGAAGGCTGTTTTGTCTTGTCAGACAAGGCTGCTCCGAGATCCATAACAGCCGTGACAAGTGGTCCAACCTGAATAAGCCCAATCGCTTGAGCCACTTCAACAGGAGAGATTCCTTTTGCCAGCAAACGGATGCGCTCAGCATAGACCGCGGACAACGCAACATACGCAGTGGGTTGAAGAACAACTGGTTTTCCCGGATGTAGTTGATCATTTATCAATTGCCCCAAGAAGTCATCGTGTTGAGCCATTATCGGTTCAAGATCATATATACCCTCAATATCCTTATTCTTATAAGTATCAGGAAGATCATATTGATTTTTAATAAGATTTTCAAGGTTGGAGATTCTTTTTATATCCTGCTTCTGAGGTTTTTTATGTTCTGAAAAATTTTTGGTCGATAAAGTGATTTCCGAATAATATTCGATCTGGTCTATATTTTTCGGAGAATTGTCATAGTCGTGTGCCCGCGGTTGTATTAATAAACTATCAAACTCAGGAAAACATTCCTGTTTTTTCTTAGAAAAATGAATCAATTTTTCTTGTTCTTCTGGCGGGTTTAAACCTATTACCTGCTGAATAGTCAAATACGGTTCAAGCAAATACCTATCCTGAGTCTTAATTCTATTAGCATCTTTATCCATGGCAACCTGTAAATAAGCATCATTTATAAATGTTTCGGCCTGTAACCACTTACAAGTGGCTAATCGGCTGAAACGCTTAGATTCGGCGTTTTCTGGCCGTAATGCGCCTTTCTGAACTGAAATAGATGACGCATCTGGAAGCCTAGCCTGCGGCGCAAAAGTCGATTCGTGGCTTTTGAGCTTGATTTTCTTGTTTATAAAGACAGATGTGGCTTGAGGATATAAAAATGGCTCTTCTCCCATTTTAGGCAAGTCTCCGCATGCTGCTTTGGATTATTTTTAGCATGAAGTATTCGATGTCTTGAATGCCGTATGCTCGTCTTTTGATGATGTTGATTTTGGTGTTGAATCCTTCGCTTATTGCGTTTGTCATGTTGTAGCGGAAATAGTTGAGTATTCCGTGCAGGTGTGTTTTTATCATGTTGACAACTCCGTAGAATGCGGTGAGTTCGTTGCTGAGTATGTTGGAGAACCACGTGTCTATGCGTTCTTTGATCTGGTCGAATGTGCTGGTTTTGTCGTCGAAGATGTTCAAGAGTTGTTCTTTTATGAGATAGCTTTTGTACAGGAGTTCGTTTTCTTGCATAAGCTGGTGTAGTTCTTC
>JBDRSD010000022.1:0-19191 GCA_043825215.1 Nanobdellota archaeon | reverse complement strand
ATATTTTGCGACGATCTCCCTTGCTTTTCTGCTTCTGATTATCTTGTATTCACCGCAGTTCGGGCAGTCGAAGACAACTGCTCCCCTGTCATTTGCGATGTTCTTTTTCAGTGCTAAGCATTCCTGTATTGCCATACTCTGCAGGATAAGGGGTTCATTTAAAAAGCTTGCGCTTCGCCCGTGTGAGGGACGGGAGTTGTACGAGAAGGAGCGGTGGGGGGGGTTTTCGTGTTTTTCTTTAGACAGGGGGTTGTCTATAAAGTCTTGGTTATTTTGCTTATAATTTCTCGTGTGATTAGTAACATATTTATAGTAGTTTATCGACGATAAAATGTGAGGTGGTTTGTTAATGGCTTATCAAAAAGTGTTATTGTCTGACGAGCATATTCCTTTACAAAGGAAGCGTCAATGTAAAAATAAGAGAATTGTTGTTTTTAAGCCTTATTCTCAGAATCAGCAATTTCTTTTACCAAAGAATATAGATGATTTTATTGGTCCGGGTCATATTGCTCGTCTTGTGAGTGCTATTATTGATCAGATGGATATTTCTTTCATTGTTGATACGTATAAAGGTGGTGGCACCAGTTCTTACGATCCTCGTATGATGTTGAAATCGTGGATATTGGGTTTTATTAATAGGGTATACAGTTGTCGATTGGTTGCGAAAAGTTTGCGTGAGAATCTTGCTTTTATTTGGATTAGTGGAAATCAGGCTCCTGATTTTCACACGCTGAACGATTTTAGGTTACGATTAAAGGATGATATTAAGAAGGTATTCAAGCATATTGTTCAATATGCGCTAGAGCAGGGTATTATTGATGCTAAGGATGTGTTTGTAGACCATACGAAGAATGAAGCAAACGCAAACAAACATAAAATAGTTTGGAGAAAACAAGTTGAAAAACAATCTAATAAGATTGATGAAGAGCTGGATGAACTTTTCAAATATATTGATGAGTTAAATGAGCGCGAAGAGAAAATCTTTGGAAGTAAGGATTTACCTGAGCAAGAACGTGCTGGTTTTGACAATGATAAAGTCCGGCACATCATTGATAAAATAAATAAGAATGTGAAAGAAGAAATAATTAATCGAGAAGAAGGATGTGAACAACGAGAGAAAGTGCGAAGGACAAAACAGCTTCTTGAAAGAAAAGAACAATACGAGAATAAAAAAAGCATTCTTAACGGACGTAACAGTTATGCAAAAACAGATCATGACGCGGTTGGCATGATGATGAAAGACAAACTCACAATCAAACCAGGATACAACGAAGGAATTGCTGTCGAAAACGGAATTGTTCTCAATTACGTAATCAGCGACAACTGCGCAGATAACGTCAGTTTTATTCCACTAATGGACGGTGTTATCAACAACCTGGGCAGAATTCCTGAGAATACCAATGCAGATAGCGCCTATGGAAATGAAGAAAACCATGAGTATCTTGAAAAACAAAAAATAGGCAACTATCTCAAATATAATTCTTATCACAAAGAAAAAAGCCAGTCTTGGAAGAATAAAAAGATCAGATTGCAAGATTTCACATACGATGAAAAAAATGATGAGTTCACCTGTAAGAACAATATCATGCTTTCGTTAGAAAAAGAACAAGAAGAACAGACAAAAACAGGCTATGTGAGAAAAATAAAGAATTATGCGCCAAAAAGCGGATCGTGCACGAATTGCCCATTTCATGCCAAATGTACGAAAGGCAAAGACAGATCTTTACAAGTCGGTTGGAATGCTGAACGACTAAAACAACAAGCAAGAGAAAATCTCAACTCAGACAAAGGAAAAGAACTCAGAAAAAGAAGAGGATATGAAGTAGAATCCGTGTTCGGAGACGAGAAACTTAACAAATTAAAGCGCAGATATCACTTACGAGGATTACAGAAAGTACACCTAGAAACAGGAATATACTACATCGCACATAACATCAGAAGAATACATGTCGTATCAAATAAAAAATTATCAAATAAGAACCCGCTCAAATTACAAAAAAATGAGAAACCCCATAACAACAATAGTACACTTCTTTTTTCCATATCCAATAGGATAAAAAATTACTTTTAAGACAACCCCTTTAGTTCCTGTGCACAGGGTGTGTCCAGTGCGTGAGCACTGGGTTCACCTGTGGGAGGTAAAGACGAAGAACTCAATCTTATCAAGAATCTACTTTGTATGGATTTCAATAAACATTTCATAAAAAAAAGGGTGGACAGCGAACATGGTTTCCCGAGCCGAAGCGCAGTACTGCCACGAACGATGACCTGCTTGACTTCCGTGTTCAAATGGGAACGGGTATGACCAGGTCTCTATGGCCGTCCAAGCTGGAAGAATCAGGAACTCTTTATAAATATTTGCCTCTCGGATTGTTCTTTCGGCATGTTTAAATACCTTTACGATGATTGTGTAGTATGGGTGATATAAATAGCGAGCATACAGCAGGCATCTTGATGAAATATGCTGATCCCTCTGATGTGATCCTTGATGTGGGCTGTGGTTCTGGTCGTGCGGCGTTTATTCTGGAAAAGAAGGGATATATGCTTCATGCTGTTGATATTGTAGATTATCGGGTTGTGCCTCTGAAGCATTTCAAGGTATATGATGGGAAGTCTTTGCCCTTTCCTGATAATTCCTTTGATTTGGTCTCTTTTAATTTTGTCTTGCATCATGTGCCAAATGCAATCAAGCCTGTTCTTTTGAAGGAGGCAAAGCGGGTGTCAAGAAAGCACGTGTTGGTATTGGAAGATACTCCGAAGTATTTTTTTGATCATGTCATGTCTTTTTTTCATTGTTTTTTCTGGCGGTGGAAGATTGCGAGTACTGCACCGTTTGGTTTTTTTCAAAAGGAAAGGTGGGAGCAGGTATTTCGGTCTCTTGGATTGTCTGTTCTTGTGTCAAATCCGTTGGTTAGGTTTTGCCGAAAGCCCTGGGAGCCTCTCGCAAGAAGTGTTTTCTTGTTGAGGGTGTAGAAACATTTTAAAAACGGTCGTCCATTCCTTAACCTCATGACAAAGATCGTGATTGTTGCTGGCGGACTTGCGACAAGGATGCGCCCGATTACTGAGGAGATTCCGAAGTGTTTGATTGATATCAATGGGGTTCCTTTGATTGAGCATCAGTTGAATGAGTTCAAGAGGCAGGGTTTCACTGAGGTCATTTTTTGTGTGGCGCACTTGGCAGAGAAGGTCAAAGAGTATTTTGGTGACGGTTCGAAGTGGGGTATGAAGATCGAATACGTACAGGAGACTAAGAAGCTTTTAGGTACAGCAGGTTCTGTCAAGCTTGCACAAGGGCTCATTGATGGTGATTTCATCGTCTATTATGGTGATAACTTGACGGACATGAATCTCAAAGCATTGCTGGCCTATCATAAGGCAAAGGGTGGAGTGGGAACGATTGTTGTGCGCCCATTGCCAAAGGGCTATAAGAGTTCAAGCATCATCACTCTTGATTGGAATAAGCGAATTTCTGTCTTTCTTGAAAAGCCTCCTATTGAAGAATTTGAAAAGTACGCTAGTGAAGATCAGTATATCAATTCAGGCATTTACGTCTTTTCGAAAGTAGCGCTATCTTTCGTTCCTGAAGGGCAGAAGTTTGATTTTGCAAAGCAGCTCTTTCCCCTCCTGATGGACGAGGGATTGTATGGCTACCCCACTGGCGAGTTTTTCAGGGAGATCGGACGCGTTGAGAAATATGAGACGTTCTTGCAGGAGCTCTCAGGCAGCAAGGATGTCTTTTCGATAAAGCCAAAGAAGAAATCAGCTGTGTTTCTGGACAGGGATGGTGTGATCAACAAGAATTGCGATCGTTTGTCCACTCCTGAACAGTTTGAGATGCTGCCCCGTGTTCCTGAAGCGATAAAGAAGCTCAATGACGCAGGACTCTTGACAGTCATTGTGACGAGCCAGCCTGACATCTCGAAGGGCTTCTTGACGAAAGCCGCATTGAAAGAGATTCATGCAAAGATGACAGAAGGGTTGGGTGAGGCAAGGATTGATCGCATCTTTGTCTGTCCGCATCATCCAGAGAAGGGCTTTTCCGGAGAGTTGCCTGAGTTGAAATTCGATTGTGCGTGCCGAAAGCCAAAGCCAGGCCTTATCCTCGATGCTGCGAGAGAGCTCAATATTGACTTGTCTCATTCATTCATGGTGGGAGATTCAAAGGTAGACATCCTTGCTGGCAAGGCTGCAGGTGTGAAGACGTTTTTTGTTACATCAGGAGGAGGAAGCCTAAGCAGGCAGGAAAAGACGTTCGAGGATGTTTCACCTGATCGTGTAGTGTCTGATCTTTCAGCGGCAGTGTCTCTTATTCTGCAATAGATTTTTAAAATAATCCAGGTTCGTGAGTGCATGAGACTCGCTTTTTTCGGAACTGGATACGTCGGGCTGGTGAGCGGCGTCTGTTTTGCAGAGTTGGGAAACGATTGTATCTGTGTGGATGTTGATCCTGAGCGCTTGAAGAAGTTACAGGCAGGGGAAGCACCTTTTTATGAGCCTGGCTTGTCTGATTTGATGCAGCGTGGTATTCGTGAAGGTAGATTGACGTTTACTGGTGATGACGGGTTTGCTGTGAAGCATGCAGACATTCTCTTTATCACTGTGGGAACACCTCCCTTGGCAAATGGAGGGGCTGACCTGTCCATGGTGTATGCTGTTGCTGAGACGATTGGGAAGAGCATGGATGCGTATAAGATCATTGTCATAAAATCGACTGTCCCTGTGGGGTCTGCTGAGCGGGTTCGCCGCATCATAAAGGATGCAGGAAAGAAGTTTGAGTACGCGGTCGTGTCAAATCCGGAGTTCTTGCGTGAGGGTCAGGCGATCTATGATTTTATGCACCCGGACAAGGTTGTCATCGGTTCTGATTCTGCAAAAGCACTGGAGATGATGCAACAGCTCTATTCGCCGCTGGAGCGGCCGAATCAGGTCATCTTGAAGACGAATAATGTGAATGCAGAACTCATCAAGTATGCGAATAATGGGTTCTTGGCGACAAAGATCAGTTTCATGAACGAGCTTGCCGGACTTTGTGAGAAGGTAGGTGGTGACATTAAGGTTCTTGGAAAGGCGATCGGTCTTGACAATCGTATAGGTCCTCGTTTCTTACAGGCAGGCGCGGGTTATGGCGGTTCTTGTTTTCCAAAGGATGTCAAGGCGCTTGTCCAGACGATGGAGAAGAACAATTTACAGGCGAATTTGCTTCGGGCAGTGGAATTGGTGAATGAGCAGCAGAAGAAAAGCATCTTTCCTAGACTTCTTAAGCATCTTTCTTCGCTTGAGGGAAAGCAGATTGCAGTATGGGGTTTATCCTTTAAGCCAAAGACTGATGATATCAGGGAGGCGCCTGCAATTACGTTCATCAGCCAGGTCTTGGACAGGTACGGGACAGTTGTTGCGTATGATCCTGAGGCTATGGAGAACATGAGGAAGGTCTTTCCGAAGATCTCCTTTGCGAAGAATCCGTATGCGTGCTTGCAGGATGCGGATGCCTTGGTGATCCTGACGGAGTGGGATGAGTTCAGGCAGCTGGATAAGCAGAAGATGAAGTCTCTCATGAAGAGTCCTTTGGTTGTTGATGGCAGGAATGTCTATGAGCCGGAAGAGATGAGAAGTCTTGGTTTTGTCTATGAGTCTGTGGGGCGGACGTAGGTGGCGACTCTGATATCTTCTTTTTCTTGTCCCCATGTGCTCTTATACTTGTTTGTCCAAAGGGTTCTTAGGTGGTGGGTCTCGTTTAGGCATGCTTCTACTTGTAGCTGGATGTTTATGTCACCCGCGGTGATGAGTGTGATGTTGTCATTCTTTGGAAAGTCACAGAATTTTGGATCTTGAACAGGCACGATTGCGTAGAAGAGGGTGTGGAAGTTCAGGGAGGCATGATACGTTTGGAGAGTGGGTACGAACAGGATGGTGCCGTTGTAGTATGTATGCAGATTAGCGGAGTAGGTTGGTGGGTAGATAAGGACTTCTGACACGTTGAGAATTGCTGTTGTTGCTCGCCAGTCTTCTCGTGTTTTTTCCCCAAAGAAATATCCGTGGAATGCGATTGCATTGATGAGGGCGAGTGTAATAAGGATTCCGATAATTGCTTCTTTTCTGTACGTGCTTATTCCCTTTGCAATAAGTATGTAAAAAAGAGGGGATATGAAGAGGAAGTATCTAGAGTTAGGTGCGACGGTGATGATGTTGAGATAATGCAGGAGCAAGATGAGGAACATTGTTCCGATCAATGTGCTGATGAAAAAGTTAGTTTTTTTGTCATAGTGGAGGCGTATAGCTGATGCGATGATTATTGCTACGGCTAGGAGAACTATCAGTATGAATGCAAGGTTCATGCTCTTGTTGATGAGCCCTGCTGTGAAGTGGAAGACAGAAAGGCTTGCCTGTATGAAGATGTTGTTGGCATCAGGTTTGAGCAATGAGACTCCGCTAGTCCGGCATTGATCGGCGACAACAGGGGTTTGAAAGATGCCGAATTGTTCGAAGACGATGGGAATCCAGGGGGTGAAGAGGAGGAGAATGATGCCATACAGGGGAATGACTGTGCTGAGGAGTTTTCTTCCTTTTTTGTGGATGATGAGGAAGATGAGCTGGAAAAGAAAGAGGAACGTTGCATAATAATGAGTGTAGAGAAGTGCGGTTCCGGTGAGGGCGAATGCGATTTTTTCCATTCGCCCGCTCTTTTTTAGGTAGATCCTAAAGAAAAGATATGTTGCGAGTATTGTGAAAAGGCAGAATAGGGGGTACATGCGGACGAATTGGGCGTACTTGACATGGAATTGGGAGATTGAGAGGATAGCTGCTGCAATAAGTCCTGTTTTCTCGTTATAGACAAGTTTTGCAAGGAAAAAGATAACGACTATGCTGAGTATTGATGGGATCGCTGTGGCAAGTCGCAGGATGAATGCAGAATCTCCTAGTAGGGTAAATAGGTGCAGGTAAAAGTAGGAGAGGGGAGGGTGGACGTCACCTCTCGCGCTGTCCATGTATGTGCTGAGCTCTTTGGCCACCTGGATGGTTGTTCCTTCATCACTTCGGATGCTTGCTGAATCCAGCATAAAAAGCCTGAGACCTGTTCCAATGATCAAAATGATGAAGAAGATCGCATGGTTTTGTTTCATTTTTTCTGGAGAACACAGACGAGACTGCTTCCATAGTGGAGTTTCTGATTATTGACAATCTTGTCATTGTCATAGATTAGTGCTTTGTATGCGATCTTTGTGATGAGCGGGTTGAAGGTTACAGATTCTTTGGAACTTAGCTTGTAGATGGCAAGTCCTGGGACGAGAAACCGCCCCCAGTAGCTGAATAGGAGTGGCTGATGTGGTGAGATAAGTCTTTTTAGGGTTTTTTCGCTGTACCGTCTCCGGTGTTGGAGTGCTCGGTCATGTTCACCGAAAGCCCATTCGTATGCAGGCACCATGATTATTGCAATTCCGGATGTCTTGAGCATGTAGAATATGTTCTTGAGCGCGGCCTTGTCGTTTGGGAGATGTTCGAGAGTGTCAGAGCAGAGAATGGTGTCATAGGTATCCTTCAGTTTTGGCAATTTTTTTTGGATGTCGTGATGGTAGAATATGTTGAACGAATGTTTTGTTTCTTCTTTGTAGATGTCCATGCCATCAGCTTTCAATGATTTTGGAAGACCTTTGGTGACGCAACCATCTCCGCATCCCGCATCAAGAAGCTTTCCGTTCTCTTTCTTGTATTTTCGCAGGAGTTTTCGAACGAGGTCTGTTCTTGCTTCATACCAAAAATCGTTGAGGACTTCTGTCATTTTTGTTTGTTGCTTGTTCATTTATTCCGTTAAATGTCATTTATTTATAAATGTCTCGGTTGCTGGACGACATGTATGTCTTTTTGTTGAAGAGTTCTTTTGGGCTGATTTTGAGGAGACGAAGGCTTATGATCCCGCCTAAGACGAGGATGATTGTTGTTGCTGCGTGGACGAGGATTGTGACTGCTGCTATCTTGTCTGTGTCCATGCCGAGGAGGACTGAGAAGACAACAAGGTAGAGTATCTCGTTTGATCCAAGTTGTGCTGGTGGTGTGGGTATTGTGTATGAGATGATGATGAGTGTGTAGCCGAAGAAGGCGTGAAGAAGAGGGATTCCTGTGAGCCCTATTGCTTTGAGCATGGAATAGAAGAAGGCGACATCAAGGACAAGGCCGAGGAAGGAGAGTGCTAATGCTGTGAGAAGGGTGCTTGTTTTTTGTTTGATGATGCGTAGTTCAGCAATCATGGTCCTTGTGTGTTTTTGTATGGTTGTGGAGAATTGCGGTGCAAAAAAGAGAAGCTTTTGGATGAGATAGATGAAGGGGCGTTCGTTGTGTATGGTGTAGATAAGAGATGTGATTCCGAGGATGACGATGATGATGAATATCCAGACGATTGGTATATGTGTTGTGTTCTGGACGAGTCCGAAGAGGATGAAGACGACGATGAGCAGGATGAGAAGATCAAGTACCTTGTCGATGATGATTGTAGGAAAGCTTCTTGTGATGTGCACTCCCTTTTTTTGTTTGAGAAAGACTGATTTTGCCACCTCTCCCAAGCGAAGGGGGATCAGGTAGTTAAACATCTGCCCAGATAGGTAGAGTTTGAAGCTTGTCCACACCTCAAGTTTTGTCAGGTGTTGGAGAAGGAGTTTCCAGCGCAGGCTTCTGACAAGGATGCCTGCGAGGTAGAAGGGGACTCCGAAGATGATCCACTCTGAATGTGTTTGGGAAAGGGTTCGTGTTAGCCCTTGGAAGTTTATGAATCGTGCCCAGATGATAAGAAAGAATATGCCTATGGCAAGGAGGATGATGACTTGTATCGCTCGCCTGTTCATGGCTTTACAGAGGAGAAGAGGGTTTTATAAAGGTTTAGCTCTGATGTTTTCTTTGACCTCGTCAGACATGGGGAGTTGGTCAATGTCTGTTGGCGTGATCCATTGGTAGTCGTCGTGTTCTTCGCTGAGTGTGATGTCTGGTTGGTTTTTTAGGTCTACTGTATAGACGATTTCAACTATATGGCGTTTATTCTCGTGGGAGATGTAGCTAAAGACTCTGTAGGGTTTCTTGACGTCGATTGTGAGTCCTGTTTCTTCGAGGAATTCTCTTTTGAGTGCGTCTTCTGGTTGTTCGCCAAAGTCAACTTTTCCTCCTGGTAGTTCGTAATTTCCTGAAAGGTATGCTTCGTGCTTTGATCGTCTGATGACAAGCACCTTTCCACCATGGATGAGGAGTCCTGCGACGGTTATCTTCTGGTAGTTGTCCATGCCAGTTTGTGATGTAGGTTGTTTTAAAAAGCTTTTTGTGAGAATGTGCAGTATGCGCATTCGCCCGGGATTGATCCTGCGAGAGTGTTTGACAGTGGTTGCGAATTATTTCTTGGGTATTCTGTGTCTTTTGTAGTTTTCTTTGGAAGTGATGGGTTTTCCAAGCTCTTTTTCTGTCTCTTTTCTTGCATTGCCTGCAACTTTTCCTCCTCGTCGTGCGGCTTGTTCGCACTTGTCATATCCTTGGGTGTCCTCTGTTCTTGTGATCTCGGTCGATACGCGTTCGCCAAGCATGGTGAAGATGAGTTCCAGGTCGTTCATGTGGTCTCGGAGGTTTTCTTTTTTCAGTCCTTTGTGTTTTTGGTATTCTGAGGGAGTCATGCCGAAGGTCGCTTTTGATATCTCTGTGGTGAGGATGGCAAATTCCTTATTTTCGTCTACTCCGCGTTTTTTCCATTCGTCTGTCAGTTCGTCGCGTATGGCTATTCCTCTGACTCGTTTCTCGATCCAGTCTGCAGGGTATCTTTTTGCCTTGTAGATTTCTTTCATCCGTTTTTGGGCAAGTTCTGGATTCTCTATTTCCTGAACCCTGTCGTGTCCTACTTGGGCAAGCCATTGTTTGAAGGGTTCTGCTTTTCTGGAGGGGAGTGATTGGATGAGCCGGAATGCTCCTTTTGTTGAGACACAGTTCATTTGTTGTTTTCCGCCGCTTGTTTGAATGTAAAGGGGGGTGGCAATCTGCCCCCACCCTTCTTTGAAACCTTCATCCCTGCGTCTCATATCTTTTAAGTATCCATTTGGATTTGTTGAGTCAGTTAATACCTCAACAATATCTGCCGCCACAAACCACCATTCTTCATTGAACCAGGTCCTTCTGATTTTTTTGTTCTGGAAGACAACGAGTGATTGGTGCATAGTGTCGTGGTGTGCTCTGAGATTTATCAATCTTTTGCTCTTTCGCAGTGTGTTTTTTCGGTTGTTTCAGAAGTTTTTCAATAATGAGTGAGGGAGTTTTTTGCCCACGCGCAGTATGCGCATTCGCCCTTGGGTTCTGATGCTTTGAGTGTGTGAAGTGCATTCTGTATGATTGTTTCTGCGTTTTTGACATTGATGTGCATCCTGATTAAGTCTGTGTGGAAGATCACTTCCCCCTTTTCGTTGATGTGCGTGGGGTGGTAGAAGAGAAGGATTGCATAGTCTTCTGTTTCGTATCCGTTCTTTCTGAAGAGGAGGTTGTAGATGTCGAGCTGGTCTTGGTAATAGCTTGCCGTGTCGTCTTTGAGCGGGTAGCCGCGGGTCTTGTAGTCGAGGATGATGAGTTTCCCGTCTTTTTCGAGTAGGTTGTCAATTGCTCCCCTGATTCTATTTCCTTGTTCGTCTGTCCATTGGATGCCTTGGAGGTTGTTTCTCCACTTCTTGAGGAGTTCTTTGTCTGAGAAGAGTTTTGCTTGGATGTCTTTGAGTTCTGGTGGGAGTTGTCCTTTTTCCATGAAGGTGTCAAAGTGTTTTTTTAGGAGTCCGTCCATGCCTGAGGGAAGGGAAGGAAAGATGCCTGCCGGCCGTTTGATTCCTTTGTTGAAGGCAAGCCAGAAGCATCGTGGGCAGTCCTTGAAGAGGGAGAGTGTTGATGGCGAGAGGGTGTAGGGCATGGAAATAAATGAAAGACAGATGTTTATAAGGGTTGCGGAGAAGTGTCCACTCCGTCGGAAAAGCTCCGGTTTTTTGTGCGTAAAGTTTATGAATGCTCGTAAGGACCGATTTTAAGAGAAAACTTTATAAATACAATGTATTTTAATATTAAAAGATATTGTAGGTGATTGGAAATGGAAGTTGCGATAACGAAGATGTCGGAGAATGGGCAGGTGGTCATTCCTGCTGAGGTGAGGCGGGATGCGAAGATCGGTCCTAGGACGAAATTCATCGTGTTCAATTCCGGCGGGAACATTCTCTTGAAGCAGATGAAGAAGGACTCTTTGATGAAAGACATGGAGCTTATGGCTGCGATTGGGAGGAGTGAAGAGCAGATCCGCAAGGGAAGATTTGTCAGGGCGAACACGAAGATGAAGGATGAGGAGATTGATGATCTCTTGCGCTGATGGACATCATCTTTTCTGAGGAGTTTCAGGAAGAGTTTAAGAAGATCAAGGACAAGGTGACAAGGATTCGGATAATCAAGCATATCAAGAAGTTGAAGGTTCTTCCAGAATCTGGCAAGCCTCTGAAGCATGATCTGAAAGGGTATCGGAGCACGAAGGTTCCTCCTTTTCGCCTGATTTATCGCATAGATGGGGATACGATCATCATCAACTGCTTTGATCACAGGAAGGATGTGTATGAGAGATGATCCTGAAGGAAAGGCGTGGAGTTGTGAACGGTTAGCAAACTGCCTAATGCTTGCAGTGGAGGACGACTAAAGAACCTTGCGGGGTGTGTGCCTTCAGAGTTTGAAACTGGTCGGAGAAATCGCGGTTTTTCTTGGGTAAAGTTTATGAAGGTTATTCTATGCGATAAATATATGAACTATCGTACACCTATTAGTACGTTATGAAGTACGCAAAGAAAGGATCAGATAAGAAGGTTTTTGAGAAAATGAAGTTTGATAAGAATGCGTTTGTTGGACCGTTTCCCTGTCATGGGAGAACTGTCCTTGTGGAGAAGAAGGTATCTACCGATGGCTTGGATTTTCAGTATGCGGTCTGGCAGTGCAAGGTGTGTAAGAAGGAATATTTGGATGCGTCTCAGGGTCGCAGGCTTGAGAGGTTTTTATTATTGAAGAAGATGCTCTCTGATGATGCTATCACATTCGAGAGAAGCTTGAATTTTGACGGGAACTCATATTTCTTCCGCTTTCCAAAGGAGTTTGTCAGGAAAGGAAAAGCAGTTGACATTAGGTTGTTGGACACAGAAGGCAAGATGTTTCTTGTTGAGATAAAGTAGCCAACTATTATGCAAGAGTCATATTTTCGAATGCAGTGAGGAATTCCCTTGCGCGTTTGAGTGATGTTTCCGCTTTATTCCAGAGGATTGTTTGGCTCATCTGGTATTGGAATCGGGAGCGCTTTGCTTTTTCTTTGTCAAAGGAGTCGATAATGTCGTCAGCTTGGGTGAGTTCGAGTGCGTCTTTTTGCAGGGTTTCAAAAGTGGTGATGTGCTCTTGGAGTTTCTGTCTGGCGTAGACGATGAGTGTGTCTGCGGTAATCTTATGGACTATTTTATCTTCTATTTTCAGGCCGAGCTTGCAGAGGTAGGCGTTTGCTGCATAAAACATGGAGTAGTAGGAAGTGACTATTGTCCAGAGCGCTGAGTGGCGTTCGTTGCAGAGGTGTTCTGCGACAGCGAATGATTCTCTTGCGTTTTCAAGATAGCGGTTGAGGATGTCTGTGTCTGTAGGTCTTTTTTTGAGAAGGCCGTCAAGGAGGTATTTTGGTGTGTTCTGTTCAGCTTCCTTTATTCTTTCTGATGTGAGCATTGATCTTGTAGTATTCTTCGATGCCTGTGAGGATGATGTTGTGCTTCATGGCTTCGGAGACGAGGGAATATTCCCTTGTCTTTGCCATGCTTGTGAATTCTTCAAAGGTGATGGTGTTTATATGGATTTTTGAGGAAAGTCCGGAGAGTTTGCGGTTCTGTTCAGAGTCTGTGATGACGAGAAGGTCGATGTCTGAGTGTTTGTCCTGGGTGTGTTTTGCATAGCTTCCGAAGAGGAGGACGATGGTGTTTGTCATCCCTTGCAACCTGTCCTTGAGTGCAGGATGATTCTTGAGAAATGTTTCCTTTCTTTCCCATTCTGCTGTGAAGATGAGTGGGTGGACTATGGGTTGGAATACGCAGGCAGTCGTGTTTCCGATTTTCTTTGCTGTGATGACGTTCTCTTTTTCGAGTTTTTGTATTGCAAGATATGCTGATTTGTAATTGATCTTTCTTTGTATTGCGATTTGTCTTATGCTCAATGGTTCCCTTGTTTCGATCAGGAGTTTCAGGATCTCCAATGATTCGCCATGTTTAGCCATACTATTATGGTTTTTGTACATATATTTAAGTGTTGTGGAGGAAATAGTGGTGGTGGATGGTTGGCACATTGCCTAATTCCTGCGGTGGAGGACGACTAAAGAGCCTTCGGGGGAGGCTGGACCTGGTGCGTTTGAATCCTTGGGGGGATATGCTTTTTTAGTGGTCAGATAGCTTTAACAAAATGTATGTCGATCAATGCTATTACGGGCTTCTATACGTATCTTGATCTATTAGGGTTATTTTTCCAATGCAAGGGTCTTGTATTGATGTAAAGTCGGTAGGGTTACTAATAGTTCGAATGACTGCAAATCCTCTAATTATAATATTTGGAAAGCGTTGTTTTAATACACTCGCGCATCCAAGCATTGTTGAGCCTCTTGTAATAATGTCATCTATAAGAAGTATTTCTATGGGTTGATACACGAGAGATTTAATTTTGATGCTATTAAAATGATCTTGTGCCTTAGGTCGCTCATCTGGTTTGGCATATGCCGATTTGGTTACTACTTTAATACGTTCTAAACAAGGAAAATAGGCGCCAAATCCTTGATTGGCTAAGGCCTTTGCGATTTTATCGGATACCCATAAAGAATCTGTTTTCATCAATGAACTTTTTGGAACAGGAACAAGGGCGACATTCTTGCCAAAAAAATCTTTAAATGGTAATTGAGTTAGGTTTTGTTTGATTCTTTCTGCTATTACTTGTGACATGATTCTTGGAGGATTTCCAGTGCTTTGTTCCTTTTTAAGATTAAGCATGACATTTTTTGATTCTTTTATCTTTTCGCTTTGTGTGCTCTTGTCAGAGCAATACGCTAAAAATGAACCAAACTCAAGTTCAGAAACCAGCATTTTGGATGACTCCAGGTGTTCTTTCTGGAAGAATATTCAAGATCACATCAAGTTCATCCATGCGGAGTACTTCTGCTCCGTATTCAATTAATTTTGAGGGCCAGGTTAATTCCGTATTCTTTGCAATATCTTCCACTATAAACAATGGTCTGCCAAGTCTCAATGCCTCCCAACCTTGATGCATAGTTCCGCTCTTTTCACCAGCCTCAATGATGATTGAAGCGTGGGATATGAGCGCCATCGTCCTATTCCTGATGGGAAAATTTGAGGGGTGTATTGCACTTCCCATTCTAAATTGTGAAATGACGAGATGCTCCTTCATGATATCGTCCTGCAAAGTCTTATTTTCTTTAGGATAACATTCATTTAACGGAGTTCCTATGACTGCCACGGTGCGTCCGCTCTCTTCGATTGCTTTCTTATGTGCGATGGTATCGATTCCTTTTGCAAGCCCACTGATAATAACGACATCATTTTTTACAAGAAATGCAACTATTTTCTGTGTCTGTTCAATCCCTTTTTTTGAAGGATTTCTTGTCCCTATGACAGAGATGCGTCGGGTTTCTTGCAAAAGTTCCTTGTTTCCTGCTATAAAGAATTCTGAAGGGACATATTTTTGTTCTATATCGTTGAGTGGTCCGAGTAGCTCACTTGGGAGCATTCTTTCTGTTTGAGAAGAGTTATCCATTTCACCACCCATTTTAAGGAATGGTGTTTGTAATATATATGTTTTTTCGTTTTTCACACGTGGATTGAGATGATATCATTTTTAAGCCTGACGCGGGGTTGTCCAGTGAGGAGAATGCTTTGTTAACTTGTTCCAAGAAGCAAGGTAGAAAATCCTTGAAGAGAGAAAGCGTGGAGGGGGAGTGCGGGCATGACCGCTTTGGCGAAGGTTTGGGTTCAAAAGAGTTGGGGAGGGATGGGGCTGAACGGTTGGCAGAATGCCTGAAGCCAACGGAAGAATTACGACTAAGTGGCCTTCGGGGAAAAGTGTGCCTGGTGGTAGAGAACGACTGAAGAACCTTGCAGGGAGGGTGAACCTATAGAATCTAATCCGAAAATTTTTCGGTTTTGTCGTCGGGGAAAAGGTAAAATCTTTTAAATCACAGGTTGTTCTTTCTTGGCTATGAAGATCTATTGCGATACGAACGTGTACATTGATTTGTTTGAGGCAAGGAAGGATAGGTTTCGTGATCTGGGGGAATTTGCGTTGTCTGTATTTGTGAAGGTGAGAAATGCTGAACACGTGCTTGTGGTGTCGGACTGGTTGGAGACAGAACTGGAAAAGTTTGGTCACAAGGGAAATTTTAGGGAATTGATTGCAGACTTGAATCCTGAGTGGGTTGTTGCGGGTCAGAAGGACAGGAATGCTGCGAGGAAGTTGTCTTCTAATTTCCCTGACGCCTTGCATGTCATGTTGGCAGTGAAGGCTGGCGCTTCTTGTTTGGTGACGCGGGATGTGCAGGATTTTGCAGAATTCCAGGATCTTATTTTGATTGCTTTCCCTGAATCCCTTTGAATCGTTTCAAGGGGTCGTTGATGGTTTCTTTTGGGAGGCTGTCTTGGAGTTCTGAGAGGTACATGTTTGCGTCTCCGAGGAGGTATTCTTTTCTGATGAGGTAGTATGGTTGTGTGTTTTTGTCAAAGAATCGTCGTGTTGATGCGTAGAGGTTGTACGTGGCGATGATTTCCCAGATCTTCTTGAAGGCAATATCGATTGCAGGGCGGCAACTTTCAAGTTCTTCTATGTTCTTTTCTTTTGTGAGTCTGATGAGGATGCTTGCGAATCCGTTAATGTAGGGGAAGAGGTCTTCGTTTTCTTTTGTTTTCTTGATACTTAAGAGGAATGTGTTGAGAAGTGTTTTAATGAGATCGATTGTCTGGGTAGTGAATGGCTGCATGAGAAGGTTTGCAATCTGGAGGCGGGAGAGATACAGCGTGTTGCCTTCTTCGATGTAGAGTTTTTTTAATAGTTCTTCTGTCGAAGGAATGTGTTCGTATGCTTTGATGATTGCTCTTATGGTTTTGGTGTGTGCTGGTGCATCTGATAGTTGATCTGGGTCTATCTTGAGGAGTGTGCATTCGCCGTAGAGGTAGAGGCCGTAGGGGATGTCAAGTTGTTCTTTTTTTATCACTGCAACCATCATCTTTTGGAGGAAGGTTTTCTTGAGCTGTTTTTTTGTGATGGCTTTCCATTCTCTTGCGATGTTTTTTGCAAGTATCCTTGTCGCTTGTTTTTGTTCTTTGTTCAAAGGCAATCCCAGAAGTGTTTCTGGGTCGAGTTCGATGAGTTGCGATGGATCGAATGAATAATACGTTTTTCCATTTTTTATGTCTTTTCTGATCATGTGGAGTGCTTGCATGGTTGTTATTGCATTCTGGACAGTCTTCCAGTTGATGCTTGTCTGTTCTGAGATTTGGTGGATAGTGAAGCTGTTGTTTTGCAATATTTCATGGATTGCTGTGTAGGTGGTCACTCGCTTGTCACGCTTCATGTTCTCAGTTAATTAATACTATAATTTAAAGCTTTTGGTCATGTTTGGTGATAGTTTATATTAAAAGTAGAAATAATTGCGTATTTATCAGAAAACGAAGAAGTAGTGAACGGTTGGCAAAAAAACAGGAAAAGAACAGGTGAACAGTTGGAAAAAAAACAGGAAAAGAAGTAGTGAACGGTTGGCAAATTGCCAATGCCTGCGGTGAAGGACGACTAAAGAGCCTAGCGGGGAGAAAGTATGGATTATGTATTGGTTTTACCTTTTGTTTGTCATTGTTTACCTCATATGTATAACAGGAATAGGCTTATGGGAAGTATGGCAATCTTATTTTTTTGTTCAAATGTCATTTTAGAAATGAGACAGCCACGCCCTATTTTCATTATTCCGTGCAAATCTTGAGAATTAATTGCATTTTGATATTTTACTTCAATGCCTGTAATTGATTCCTCAGTTTTAAATACGAAATCTACTTCATGACCTTTATTTGTTTTCAAGTAAAAAACGAAATCTGAAGGATCGAACGTATCTGATGGTCTGATATTATGAGCTGCTCTGTTCAAGTGATCGCCAACTACAGATTCAATTAGTTTTGATTTTTCTTCTGGAGAAAGAACGTATTCCTTTGAACATTCAAAAGGGTCTTTCGCCGGATTGATTAGCCAGGCGTTCAACGCATGAAAAATAAACGGATTCAAGATGTATACTTTTTTATCGCTAGCCTGTTTTATTTTCCCGTCCAATTCTATCTTGTACACGATATTTAGAATGAACATATTATCAAGAATTCCTGCATATTGGTCTACTGTCGGTTGTGTAGGAATATCTGCTTCTTTTCTTATGCTGTTCCAGCTATACGACGAACCAATTCTTTTTAAGATTGCCGCAAGAATTCTTTTCGCTGTTTTTTCTTCTCTATTGATCCTTGACATATCGCCCATGATTTGCCGTATGTACAGGTCATAAATTTGAGAAGGAATTCTCTTGTTCTTGACATATTCATTGACCGCTATCATTATTCCCCCAGTAAGGAGATATTCTTCCAATATTGTGTCTAATTCAGGCACAAGACGGAGAAGATTATTGGCAGAAGCAGGCAGATTGCCATTGATTACATGTAAGAATTGTTTTGTTCTCTCTTCAGCAATATCCAACTTGTATTCTTGCACTTGTGTATAGAGTTGAGGATCCCTCATTTGTACATACTCTGCAAATTTCATAGGAAGAAGGATTTTATGGGTTGGTACGCTGGCTTTTTCTCCAACTCGTCCAGGAAGCCGTTCAGTGCTATTTTTTATATCCAATGTGTGTGAGCCGGTGAGAATGATGGTCAAATTATTGTTTCCATTCAGATCAATAAACTGCTTTATGGCTTTCTGCCATTCATTGACTGCTGAAATTTCATCTAGAAAGATATGTATTCTGTCGTTATTTTGGGAACGGACCCATTTCAGATACGTATCTAATAGATCTTTAAGGGCAACATTGTCTTTTAGGAGGTCGCAAGCAAAATAAATAATATTGATGGCGTTGTTCTTTTGCAATAATTCTCGGATGATAATCTTTAGAAGGGTGGTTTTCCCTACCTGCCTCGGGCCTCGTATACTATACACTACATTTTTATCCAGAAAAATGTATTTTTTAAGCCTTGGAGTCCACTTTACGTAAGCCGCCTCATAATCTATTATTTTAGGATCTTCTTCTATTCTATTACTATGTTCCCACCAGGGATTCTGTTTTCTTAATTCTAAAATATCCATTGTTCATATCACAATATTAACGACTATATAAATGTATTCATATTACGATATGTGTTTATTTATAAATAACTTAATATTTGAAATATTAAGTTAGGCTTCTCTCACATCAACTTTTCCAGTCATAACATGAATCTTCAGGTGAAGAAAGAATATGAAGGTCAGGGCATTGGGAGCGCGCTTGTTTCTCATTGTATTGACATCGCAAGAAAGGCTGCTATAAGATCCTTCTCGAATGCAAAGAAGACAATTGCGCATTTTACGAGAAGATTGGATTTCACATGAAGTGAGTATGAGGCTGGACTTGTGAACGGTTGGCAAATTGCCTTATTCCTGCGGTGGAAGACGACTATAGAATCTTGTGGGTGTGCCTGGCGGTGGCGACTGAAGAATCCTGCAAGTGTGCCTTAAGAGTGGGCAACACACGGAGAAATCGCGGTTTTTCTTGGGCAAGGTTTATGAATGTTGTTGATGGGATTGTTTCTGAGATGAACACGACGAGGATTGTGAAATGGGTGTCTCTTGAAGAGTTTTCTGGGTTGTTGTCTAAGTACCCTGATTGGTTCTCACGCGCTGGATATCTTGAGTGATGGGCAACGAAAGTTATTTAAGGATAAATACGGGAAGCCTGAGAGGTTGGAAAATGAGAAAGCTTGATGCAAAGGGGAAGGGAGAATATGCATTTGATTATGCCAATGATATACTCCTCTTTAAGATTAAGGATCGTGATTATGCGAGTTCTCTGGAATTTGACAATATTGTTGTTGATCTTGATGCAGATGGCTTTATCATGGGTGTACGGTTCTT
>JBDRSD010000021.1:0-54525 GCA_043825215.1 Nanobdellota archaeon | reverse complement strand
CGGTGCGTATGCAAGAAGAACAAAAAGGAGATTTGGTGCACCTATTCGGTCAAGTATAACACAATTGAATCTCTATCAATTTGGGCTAGAAAGGATAAAATACTGCCCATTTTGTCATGGTGAGCTCGCATTTGTGTGGTAGTGCAAGAAACCGCCAGATGAACCACCTAACATCCACAGCGAATTACGGGTTTGGATTAGTGCCAACTATTAGGAATTGTCACCGAAGGTGACTTTCTTGTTTTCAAATGTTCTTTAATATGTTCCGGGAGATTGCTTTCTGTCCAGTTTAGTGCGTGCATTAATTCTTTAAGGCCTCCTTTCCAATCACCTCTATTAAAGCTTAAATGAGCAATTTTCTTATGTTGTGAATGTGGTACGTCAATTAGATTCCAAAAGTTGAGTGAATTGAGTTTATTCCCGTCTATGTGGTGAACTTCATTAAAAGTATCAAATTTGTTTTTGTATCGTACATAGTATTGATTTTTATAAATTTCTCGATGTATTGGTTTTTTAGTATCTGAAAAAACAGGATATCCATTATTATTAATCTCAAATCGTGCACGTCCATATGTTGTTTCGAGTTGCTCTAAAAACTCTTTATTTAAGTCGCCATTAAGTTTATGTATCTCTGTTTTTATTTTGGTTATTCTTTTTTTTATATTTTCTGTTTTATTTTTTTCTTTTTCTAAGGTGGTTAGCTGTTTCTGCAAATTATTTTTTTCTTCTTCCATTGTGTCAATTGCATTAGATGTTTCATTGTATTTTATTAAGATGGTTTTTAAGTCATCTTTAGCTTTGTTTGTGGCATCTTCTATTATTTTTCTTCCTTTGTCTTCTCCTTCTTTCAAGGCATCTTCTATTATTTTTCTAGCTATTTCTTGTGCTTTTTTCCTTTTGATATTATCACATGTTTTCCAAGATAAAAAGACTCCAACCCCGAACAGAAGAATTATAATTGAATAGAATACAGATTTCTCCCGATTACTTCGTTGGCAAACGTCATCCTTCCCTGTTCCACTCTTACACTCCCAGTCGCAACTAACTGCTTCTCCATTTTTCTTTATGGCTGGAGTGAAACATCCCTTGTTTTCACAGTTTGTCGTGTTTTCTGGGCAGTTGAGTTTTTCTCCGCATTGATTTAGCACATTGCACACTCCTGATTCGCAATCGATGTTTTGTTGGCAATTCGCACCGTCCTTCTCTTTACATGTATTCTCTACTCCAATCCCTGAGCTGCATTCCCATTCGCAGGAGTATGCTTCTCCTCCTTTCTTAGACCCTGGTTTGAGGCAGGCATAATCATTGCAGTTGATTGTTCCGTCTTGGCAAGTAACTATTTTCTCTTTTCCGCAGAATCCTGCGATATTGCATACTGTACTGATGCAGTCGATGTCTTGTCTGCATGGTTTGTTGCAGATGTCTCGGGTTTTGGTGAAATTAACAAAACACGGTTCTAGTTGTCTTGGTTCTGTCAGAAAATAGTCTATTCGCGTTATTGAGCAGTTTCCGTAGGTGTCTTGTGTAAAGCAGAGCCTATCTATTTTTTCAGTGTCTTTTGATCCTATGGGTTTGCTACTGAATTTTTCTTCGTTAAGAAATCCTGATATGGTATAGTTGAAATATGCTTTTACAGGAAAATTGTTCGGATTATACGCAGTGAATGATGGTCTTTCTCCTTCGGTGATGTCTGAGATGATTAATCCTATTCCTTGACTGGATTGGGTGTCTGGCAGGCATAATCCTGTTCCTTCTTCTTTATATTCTTCTTGATCTGTATAATCGCAAGCAGCATGAATTATTGGTATTGCTAGAAGGATGAGTAATATGTAACTGATTTTGGTCATGTGATTGCCTATTTTTTTTTGTATCCTAGTTCTTTTATCGCTTCGAAGAATATTGCTGTCGGGCTGTATTCGTTTTCTCTGAGCCAGTGCTTGATGTCTGGTGTCACTCGTATCGTGAGATGCACTGTTCTTCTGTGCCTGTGCGGTTTTGATTTGACTCGTTCAGGATCCATATTCGACCACCGTTGTATATACATTTGCAAATACAGATTTATTTAAATATTTTTCGGTAGAATTGAAAGATTTTCAGAAACTTACAGCATCTTCTCCACCGCTTCCGTCACGACAATTTCTATCATTCTTTTTCTCTGTGCCCGCATTTTACTTATTAGAACTAACAATAAGTAATTAGAAGTAATTATGCATCCTTTTTATTTTCTCTCGTATTCTTCCGTCGTTGTTTTCTTTATGCCTCTAACCGATACTTGCCTCTTCTCTTTCTTGAGGGTGATGTCGGTCGCGTACACATCATATTTGGCCGGGGTGGCTGTTTTTTCGTTTCAGTATGGTTTTGCTTCCTCCTTTTCTTATGGCTTTTTTTCTTGAAATCTTTTCAATTTTAGTTTGCACCCGAAGGTGAATTGCAATTTGGACTGGTTTAGTATTAGATAGCTTCGATAATCTGCCTAAGGGAGTATTTTTTCTTGTGCTTGTTGATTATTTCATTTTTTGTTTTATTAAAAAGAGTGCCTTGCTTGTCCAGTATTTTGATTGCTTCGAGCATTTTGCCTGCCTTTTTGTACGGCCAGCCGGAGCCTGAATTAATCCAAGAGAAGGAGAGTCTTTTAAATATCTCGCATGCAAGTTGGGGGTGTGTTGTGCTGAGC
Organism: Nanobdellota archaeon; assembly: GCA_043825215.1. GTDB lineage: Archaea > Nanobdellota > Nanobdellia > Woesearchaeales > JAHJEM01 > JAHJEM01. The sequence goes on along the minus strand of JBDRSD010000021.1, from coordinate 51,851 downwards.
TTCTTTGCGAGAAGCTCCAGATAGTTTAAATCACTCATTCCTTTACAATACTCATAGGCATTCTTGAAATCACTTTCATGATAATACATCTTTGATAAGAAAGTATCTCTCCCTTTTGTTTTCGCGCGGGATATTATCTGCCTTCGGAATCGTTTCCATTCTGGCTCTGTCGACTCTTTCCTGAGCCGTAATGCGTTATTAATGTCCAGATTCTTTATTACAGTGCTGAGGAGCATTTTCTTATACTCGTCTTTTCTGCCAAGCTTCTTCAGTATTTCGAGCTTTTTGCTTTCAGGATCCCAGAAATAATCATTTTTTTTGCATTTGCCGCATTCCGCAAGTGCTTCCTCGAGCCGTCCCAGGGAGATCAGCTTATCGATGAGGCTTGATGAGAATCCCTCCCTTTTCGCGATGGATAGGTATTTCTCGTTCAGTCCAAGCTTATCGTAGAGCTCTAGATAAAGCTCACTGTAGGAATTATCGTCTTCGGTCTCATCGGTTTCTGATGGCTTATACTCTTGTTGAATCAGTTCTATATCCTCTTTTGTTGTGCACATCCCAATGAATGCCTTTTCAAAGCTGCCCTCCATGCCGTACTCGTCTTTTTGTATCAGCTCCACTATTTTTTTGATGAATTCAATCTTTTCTTTTTGAGTTGGTTTTATGGATGCGAATATTTCTCCGAAGAGCAAGAACCAATCTTCCAAAAAGATTCCCAAGTCACCTTCATCATGGACGTTATCCTGGTTCTTTATCATGATCCTGGAGCATGTTTCCAGCTCATTGAGAAGTTCCCTGTCCCACTCGCCCCTGTTTCTTTTTATTCCTGCAAGGACTGTTTCCAGTTGGGATATCAAATCGTTCACCTCATCCCATTTGACAAACTCAGAAAATAGGTTTCGTATATTTTTGCTAATCTCTTTTTTTTCGATTAGTATCAGTGATTTGAGCTCTGGATGCTTCTGCAGGGATTCAGTCAAGAGGCTTATCAGTTCTTCTTTGCTTTTTTTATTCAGGATGTCTGTTATCGATTCCTTTTTTTTCGGTTTTGCTTCCTTTATTTCTTTGGAGTCGTCCTTAATTGAGAGCCAGTGCAGCAATAATGCGGCAGCGTGCTTGCAATTGAAATCGCATGGGCAGGAGCATTCGCAGGATATGTCACCATCAGCATCAATAGTGATTGTGACTTTATAGTTTTGGTTTCCCCGTACGGTTCCGGCAAGTGTGGTTGAATCGATAATGTCTATTGATCTGACCAGGCCTTCCTCAAAATATTCTTCTCCCCTGAGGTAAATTATGCTGTCAAATGTATCTTGGACGTCTTCGATAGTCACGTCTTTTATTGTGCTTGCCATTCTATACATGCCAAATGCCTAGCTGTCAATCAGTCTGCAGTCTTCTCCTGTGAATCCGCACATGCCCATTCTTGGAGAGTTGACAATTGGTAGGAAATATTCTTCTTCGCATTTGTGCTGTTTTGCGCATTTGTTGCAGAGAAAGCCCTTTCCCTCCCAGATACATTGGGTGCAGATTTCTTTTGCTTGCTTTTTGCATTTTTCGCATTTCCAGTCGAGGGGTTCGTTTCTTGCGATGATGTATATTCCCTTGCTTCCCTGCTTTTCCTTCAGGCAGGTGAGCAGGAGTTCTGTTGTCGTGCCGAAGTCATATTCGTACTGGAATGCGAGTCCTAGCTTCAGGACATTCCTTAATTTGGCGTTCATGTCTTTTTCGTCAGAATCCAGTTCCTGCTCGTAGATGGAATACCTTTGATTGCTTATCGTAAACGCGCTGAGATGCCCGCAGCATTCCAGCCACAAGTCCTTCAGATATGCGTCCAGCTTCTTGAGCGTCTTCTCTGTCTCGATCTCGAAATAGACCCAGAATGGCCCTGCCTCTGCCTTGATGAGGAACACGTTTTCTTGTCCTTTATCCTTGTCGCAGGCAAGGATGTGCTTTTTCATGCCTCTTTGGCTGAATTCCTTGTTGCATAGCCTGCATTTTCCTTTTGATATGATTGTGTGCATTTTTAGTCCTCCGGGAAGTATTTCCTGTTGAAGCAGTCGTCGCACATCCTGTCGTGCCAGTCCTTGTTGTGTGCTGATATCTTCGTATTGCATTCCTTGCAGTCGAAATTCATTTCTTCGTCGTGCTTCATGTGGAATGTTCTCATGTTCGCATCCGGTCCCACTGTCTCTGCAAAAGAACCTTTTGCCCAGAAACTGTCATTTTTCATGGTGTTCACCTCGCGTATTTTCTTTCATCTGACTTTCCAATGTCCTCCTTTGTTTGGTCCGATTCTTGTGATGATGCCTTTGCTTTTCAGTTGCTCGATGTTGTAGTCGACTGCTTTTTTCCCTAGGCCTGATTTTGCCTGTATTTCCTTCTTGGATATTGATGGGTTCTTGCGCATGAGATCGATAATGAGTTCAGAGGGTTTTTCTACCCCCTTTTCTACCCCTCTTGCCCGTTGAAACGTAATTGTGAAGAATCCTGTGCTCTGGAATGTGACCTTGAGCCCGACCTCTTTCATGGCGTCTTTTATCCTTTTTATCCCTGAGCCTACTTTTTCGACTTTTTGGACTCTGAGCAGCAGGTCCATGAGTAACTGGTTTCTTGGCAGGCTGACCTTGTCGAAGTCTTTCATGGTCAGTCCCTTGACAAGGCCGCCCGGGTTGGTTATTTCGAGCCTGTCGATATAAATATCGACCTGTACGTGGCCTGTGGAATAGTAGTCGCGGTGGACTATCGCGTTGATGAGTGCTTCACGTAATGCTTCTTCTGGGAGTTCAAGTTGTTCTGTCCGCTCTCTTTTTATGATGTATCTGGTGTTAAGCTTTGAATAGATGTAGGTTAATGCATTGTCGTAGTTGGAAATGATGCTCGCGTCAAACTCTTTCCTGTCTAGTATGTTGGTCTTGCTTGTTCCCTGGTAGAGTACGCAGGTGACGGTCGCGCTCAGGAAGTACTTTTTGATGTTGTCGCAGAAAAATAAGACTCCAGCGTTTTTCAGGTGGTTTCCCTCAAGAAGATAGAGGTTTCGAAGGAGGTCTTTCTCATTGAGGTTGCCTGTGATTCGTGCGAGTTCCAGGAAGTGCTGGAAACTCGCATGGCTGAAATCTTCAGTAATGTTGAATTGCGTGTTTGGCTGGCTGTCAAATGCGAGGAGGTTTTCTTTCTGGAAGAATTCCCTGATTTCTTCCCTGTTGAGCTGCTGGCAGTTTGCCCCGATCCTGAGGAAGAATTGGCCGTTGACAGAATATGGCTTTTTATCTCCCTCGAGAATGTGCACGATAAGTAAGTTTTCATGATCTTCAAGGTGTACTGCTATTGGCAAATCGATGTTTCTGGCATAGCTTTGGATCTGTGATTTCAGCTCATTTGTGATCTTTATTCCTGAGATGTGTCCTGAATCGCTGACCCCGAGGAGGATCTTTCCTCCTTTTGTATTGGCAAAAGCGCAGATTTCCTTGCCTAAATGAGAGCATATGTTTTCTTTGAATTCAAGGGTGAGCCCTTCTCCGGTCTTGATGAGGTTGAGGATTTCTTTGTTCATGGATGACGGTTGATTGACGCTTTCAAGTTTATAAAATGTGCGCTCTTGTCGTATAGAAACCGATCTCTTCTCGTTATTTTAGAGTACCTTCTCCTTCTCCATGACCTTCACAACTTCCGCCATGATCGTATCTATCGTTGTCTCTTCACCAAGATGATAAGCTGCATTCTTTGTCTGTCCTAAGAATTCTACAACCTTCGCATTGCTTTGATAAGGCGCAATGAAAACTAATTTCTCTTTCCTTCCTTCAAGCGCTGCCATTGCTCTCGCATCGTTTGGCCCGTCGCCAATATACACAATATTATCAACAGACAGATGACGAAGAACGATGTCGTTTGCTTCTGCTTTTCTGAATCTCTCTCCACTTGCTTGTCCTTCTAAGATCAATGGATACAGATCAATTGCATCGTCTGGGATGTCCATGCCTGCTTCTTGTTCCCAGCGAGGATTGAGTGCAGAAAGATAGTTGCGTACTCCTGCTTCAATTCTCGTCATGTCCACATGCACGCCTGTCTCAAGCTTTGGCTTGTACGTCAGTTTTGTCGTCTCGTTGCATTGCCGATACATCACTTCAAGATCTGTGGTAAACGTTCGTTTGACTTGGGCTGTCACGTCGTCGCGGACAGCATAACCGTGTGGGTGCGGTGTCACAACCCCGTCTGTGATGAGTTGGAGTCCTTGTCCGCGGTAGAATCCTTCAGCAGGGCTTGAGAAGAGGTTTTCTGCGATGTGCAGGTATGCGACTGTTGCGATGTCGAGTGAGTTGAAAAGTGTCTGAAAGATGCCGTCTTCCCGTTTTCGGACTAAAAGTCCGTCTTCAAGGACAAGATAGGGAAACGTAGTCAGTGGCAGGTTGTCTGTCAGGGAGATGTCTTCCCAGTTTGCCTCTGTCCCGTCGTTTCCTGCCCGAAGGAGGCTTGATTTGACCTGTCCTTGTGGCCGTCCGGTGTTCACGATCAGCTCTATATCGTCTGCGAGTGCGCGTAAGAGATGCGCGTTTTCTCTCGAGATAACCCCTCCCCATTGCCGTTTCTCCCAGAGTGTATTATCGAGATCAAGAAAGATTGCTGTTCTTTTCTTTGATGTTTCTATCAGTTGTGGATCTGTCTGCGGTTCAAGTACTGTTGGTGTCATGATGGGAGGGAAATGCGTATTGCTTTTTAAGCCATGCGAAGCGTTTAAATACCGATTGCAGCTGAAACGCACAGTTCATCGAAGTTGCTGCCGTTGGCGGCAGACGCGCCGAGGGTTGGCTCCTTCGGAGTGGCGCGTAGGACAAAATCCAAAGGATTTTGGCCGTCTGCCCGCCTTTATTGAGATATGCAGATTATTACTGTTTCCCGAACGGATTTCCTTTCACAAACTCATCCCACTTGGTCAAGAACTCGTTGATAGTATCAACCGTGCGCGGATGGTGGATCATGGCGATGAAGATGTCTGGAGGAATGGTCAGGATGTGCCCGCCTGATTTCAAGGCTTCATTCAAATGGCTCTGGTTCCGTAAAGATCCGACGATGATTTCAGTTTGGATCTTATGCCGATCATAGATCTCTCGTGTCTCGTCAACCACTTGCCGAGCATTCACACCCAGATCTTCTATCCGCCCCCAGAAAAGGCTCATGTACGTCGCTCCTGCTTTCGCGGCCAAAACCGCTTGTTTTGTTGTCATGCAGCAGGTCACGTTTGTCTTGATCCCTTCTTTCCTAAGGGTCGTTACTGCGCGTAGTCCTTGGTGGTTCATGGGAATCTTCACAACAATATTTTTTGCCCAGGTGGAAAACTTCCGTGCCTGGCTGACCATCTCGTCATAATCGTTCGTCGTTACTTCAACGCTCACAGGTCCTTTCACGAGGCGTGCAACCTCTTTGATGTGCGCTTCGAAGTCATGGTGCTTCTCTTTTGCCATGATCAATGGATTCGTAGTGCATCCGTCAATGAGACCAAGATCAAGTAATTCGGTAAGGCTTTCCAGGTTTGCCGTGTCTGCGAAGAATTTCATGGGGAATCACAACCTGTGGGCGATCTTCTCGCCCGTCTTTTGTTCGTGTTCGTGCAAAGCAAGCTCTTTCAACGCATCAACAATCATATGTGAAATAACCAGATGCAGTCCTTCAACATGTGCTGTGGAATCTATCGGCACATTGATGTGCGCATCCACGACTGATTTCATCGCTCCCCCGTCAAATCCAGTGATGCCGATTGCTTTGCCGTTGATGTTTTTCACATACTCAACTGCCTGTAGGACATTTTGTGACCATGCTCCTGCTTTATCTTTTCCACTTCCGCCATGTACTGAAAATGCGACAATGACGTCCCTTGGCTTTGCAAGTGTTTTCAATTGTTCAGTGAACACGTCAGCCCACCCATTGTCGTTAGTAAGTGCAGTCAAGAGTGGTGTATTATCTGATAGGCAAAATGCCTTGATAGGTTGTTTGCCTTCTCCTGTTGCCCATTTGAACAGGTCACTTGAGAAATGGTTTGCCGTCCCTGCGCTCCCGCCGACGCCGACGCAGAAGACATTGCTTCCTCTCTTGCGTGCGTCATGGATGATGGAGATTGCTTTCTGCAGTTCTGCTGCATCGATCGCTTGCACGGTCTTGCTGCTCGTTTCTTTGTATGTGGTTATGTATGATGGTAGATCCATGAGTATCACCCGAGGTTCAGAAGTACGCGACTTCCTTCAAAATCAAATCCGAACCTGATCTCGTGCAGTCCTTCTTTTTGCATGGCTTGTCGTAATGTGTGTCGGTCTTTAGCATAGAACATGAGGAATCCTCCTCCGCCTGCTCCAATGACTTTCCCACCCACAGCTCCATTGGCCAAGGCAAGATTATACCATTTGTCAATGTCAGGGTTGCTCATCTTGCCTCTTTTCTTTTTGTTTTGCCAGTGCGTATCCATCAGTTCGCCAAAGTGCACACAATTCCCTGAGACCAAAGCGTCCTTGATTTCCAGTCCGAGTGCTTTTGTCTTGTTCAGGTTCTCGATCATGTCATTGTCATTGGCTTTTGTCGCATCGTCTTGTTTCTTGAGAATATCTCCTGCCTTTCGCGTATAGCCTGTAAAGAAGAGCAATAAATTCTCTTCAAGATCAATAAGCGTTGATGGAGAAAGCGCTAGCGGTCTTGCGGTGACCTTGCCGTCCTTGTCGCATTCGTATTCAGTGATGCCGCCGTAGGTTGCCGCGTATTGGTCTTGCTTTCCAGAAGGCTCTTTTAAGATGTTCATTTCCACATGGCATGCCATCTCTGCGACTTCAGAAGGATCGTAGTGGTTCCTGTTGTGTGCTTGCAATGCCCGTATCAGTCCCACGCCAAAGCTTCCTGAGCTTCCCATGCCTGTTCCTGAGGGGATGTCTGCAATGGAGCTCATCTCAAGCCCCGGCCTGGCCTTGATGAGCTTAAAGATCTCCCTGATCAAAGGGTGTTTTATTTCATCAATTTTCGCAGTCCTTTCGATCTGTGAATACCTGATGATGAATTCATCAGACATCGTATTGTTCAGCGTGATGTAGATGTATTTGTTGATCGCTGCACTAATCCAGTGTCCTCGCTCCCGTTTGTAATAGGATGGGATGTCTGTGCCGCCTCCGCCGATGGGGATGCGCAATGGTGTTTGGGTTATAATCATGTGATCACCTCGTGCCGATGGAAAGTAGGAAGTTTTCCTACCTTATCAGAGTTTTTCTTCCTGATTTATATACCTTTCGTTTTTCACGTCAATAGAATCACCACTTTGGCGTGACGCAAACCAATGCACAACTTTATAAATTCCTACCTTATACTACCTTTATGCCAAAAGAGAAGGTGAGTGTCTCGATCGACCAGGAACTTCTGAAAAAGCTCCAGCGACAGATCAAGAATGAGCGCTTCCGCTCGTTAAGCGAGGCCTTTGAGACCTACCTCCAATTAGGCCTCCTGAAGTCAGGCATCAGGACTGCTGTCATGCTCATCAGGAAACGGGATTTTCCAGTCCTTTTCACGCACATCGCAGGCAAGCCCTTGATTGAGCAGCATATGGAGTTCTTGCGTAAAAACCGCATTGATATGCTGTATTTCATCACTGGCTTTTCTGACCAGGTGGCTAAGCTCTCCCAGTATGCTGATTCTGCAGGCATAAAGATCTCATTCCTCTATGAAGAGGGGGAAGAAGGCAATGTTCAAGCCTTAAAGAAGGTGGAGAAGAAGATTGATGAGCCCTTCCTCTTGATCTACGGTGATACGTACTTCTCGTTCGACATCAGTAAGATGGTCGAGCGTCACTTGTCTTCAGATGCCTTGGTCACCGTCGGCTTGTATGGTGACCAGCCCCAGAAGACCGCCTCAGTCATCATCCTGGATGGCGATGACATCAAGAGCTACAAGAAGGAAGAAAAGAAAGACTCATTAATAATTGATGTCGGCCTCTACCTCATAAGGCATGACATCTTTGCCTTGATTGAATCAAATGACAGGATGCTTGAGCGTGATGTCTTCCCAAAGATCTGCTCTCAGGGGAGAATGAAAGGCTACTTCATCTATGGCGAGCATACGCACCTGGGGCCGGAAGAATGATTAGATCTTGTTTGAGAGAAGCACTTTTTCTGCTTGGATTGGGTCAAAGTAGATCTCGCCGCATGTGCAGGTAAATCCGTCTATTCTGTAGTTATTGAAGGGTATTGCTTTCTTTGCTTTCATGTGTTTCTTGCATTTTGGACAGTTCATGTTTCTGCTTTCTCTCCGGAAAAGAAGTCGATGTTGAATCGTTGTGATATGTAAGGTATCTTCGTGTTGTCTTTGTCTTTGATTTCAATAAGTCCGAGTCCTTCCAGGTACTTGATGTTTCTGAAGACCACTTCGTATGGCTTGTCAAGCTCTTTTGCCAATTGGTAGATGTTTTTCACGTTGTTTTTGTAGATGCGTTTGAGAAGTTTGATGCGTTCTGGGCTGAATACTTTGCTGAACGTCTCTGGCGTCAAGACTATTACTGTTTCTGCTTGTTTGAGTATTCCTTTTCTTATTTTCGCATTGAGTTCTCTGTTGTATTCTTTGATTGATTCCACGATTTTTATGTTCATGCTGGCATATGACTTGTCAAGTCATATATTTAAATGTTGCGGTAATGACAGTATTCGTGTTTTTCTTTAGACGCCAAGCATTGCTTGGCGATTATTTTTGCCTTTGGCAAAAACTGTCTTTGAGAACATCCGTGCGAAGCACGGAATAATTGCCGTCGAAGACGGCATTGTCTAATGAAAAAGTAAGAAGTCGAAATACAACTAAAGCAAAATCGTGGTTTACACTCTCGCTGCAAATAAGTGCCGATTCTTATCCAAATATTGAACAGTCGCAACAATTGCTTCCTTGATTGTTTTCTTTGGACTGAATCCGAGCCGTTGTAGTTTTGCGATGGACAGCCAGATGAATGGGGAATCTCCGATCCATCCGCGCACTCCTCCGCCATATGTAAGCTTCACGTTCTTAAGCGCAAGTTCATGTAGGACAACCTGCGCGATCTCGTTCACGTCGACATATTCATCAGTCCCTAGATTGTAGATATTCACCTTATCGCGTGAGTGTGAAAGCGTAAAGAAGATCGCATCAACAAGGTCTTGGATGTAAATGTAGCTCTTTCTTTGCTTGCCATTGCCAAGAATGTGCAGTGTTGAAGGATCCTTCTGCAGGTTTTTCATAAAATCATACACGCACCCGTGCGTATATCTTTCTCCCATGACTGAGACAAATCTGAAGATGTATCCTTGCATCTCAAATCCTTCGCAGAAGGCTTCAATAAGGCCTTCACAGGCGAGTTTTGAAGTGCCGTAAAGCGAGGTCTGTACAGGAAATGCTGCATCCTCTGGTGTCGGGAACTGGTGGTGCTCGCCATAGATCGATCCAGTGCTGGAAAAGACGATGCGTTTGACGTTGTTCCTGCGCATGGCTTCAAGCACATTGTAGGTCACAAGCGTGTTCTGTTCGATATCCCGTCTGGTATGTTTCAATCCATGTCTAACATCCGCGTTTGCAGCGAGGTGAAAGACGATGGTGCATCCAGAGAAATGAGGAAGTATTGCAGCAAGATTGGTGAGGTCCTTTCGGATGATGGTGATCTTGTCTTTACTTTTGGCGAGGAATTCTTCCTGCCCTGTGGAAAAGTCATCAATGACGACGACCTCATAACCAAGAGAGACCAGTCTGTCGACGATATGCGACCCGATGAATCCTGCTCCGCCAGTCACCATTGCTTTCATGGTCTGAGGTTTTCTTTCTTGCTTCTTAAATATTGCGTATATCTTTTTATACTTGGGCTTTATTTCTTTGGCGTATGGAGCGATTGAAGTCGTGCAATCTGTGCGGATCGAAGGTCTTTGTGCCTTTTTGTACCAAGAAGGGAATGACGACGAAAAGGGATTTTCATATGGTCAGGTGTTCTTGTGGCTTGGTCTTTGTCAATCCTCGCTTGACTGAAAAAGAGAATGCACGTTTGTATGACAAGGCCTATTTTGAAGGCCATGGTTTTGATGGCAGTATCAATTATGTCGAAGAATCTGAAGAGAAGGCAGTAGAATGTTTGTGGCTGATGCGAAAGGTCCTCCTTTTCAAATCAAAAAAGGCAAGGGTTCTTGACGTGGGCTGCGGTACAGGGTCTTTTGTGAGCGTGCTTGAGAAGAACGGTTTTTCTGACGTCACCGGTATTGAGTTTTCTCCTTTTGCTGCGGATTTCGCGCAGAAGCGCTGCAGGAGAATCATTCTTGGTGATATTTTAAGCCAGCAATTTCAGGAGAAGTTCGATGTGATCACAGCGACTGAAGTCATTGAGCACTTGCGTGACCCGATGCTTTTTTTTAAGAAGGTTGCAAGTCTTCTCAATCTCGGCGGTATGTTTATCTATACGACAGGGAATGTCGGGTCGCCGTATGCGAGGATGTTCGGATGCAATTGGCCATATTTGAATCCTGAGGGTCATCTCGTCTATTACAGTCCGCGAACGCTTGAAACGTATTTCACCAAGTGCGGTCTTATCCCTGTGCAATATGCTTCCTTGTCAAAGGAAAAGAGGAAGAAGTATCTTGCGGCAGAGGATGGTCTTGCCTATTTTCTGGTGAATGATGTGGGACGGAATAGCAAGGGTGTGAAGGGTTTTGCATTCTCTTTCATCGGTCTTTTGCCAAAGCGTTTAATCGCTCGCATGCTCACGCGGTTTATCGGGAAGTGTGAGCTTCCTTGCGGGAAGAAGGTGTGACCCAGTTTTTTTTGAGTTCTTTTTTGAGTGCGATCATGTCTTTGATGACGTTCATTACTGTTTGGAATTTGACGAATCCTGCTCCGGTCTGGTATGTCGCGTCACCCGCTGTCCTTGGGAAATGTGTGACAGGCACTTCCTTGAAGGTGTAGCCGAGCCGTCTTGCTTTGATCAGGAGTTCCGGGACGAGGATGCCTGTCGTGAATGTGAGGCGGATTCTGTCGGTTATTTCTTTCTTGTAGATCTTGAATGCGCAGTCTGCATCCCGAACACCGATGTCGAAGAAGGCTCTGAGGAGGATGTTGTAGACTTTTGAGGTGAAGACGCGCATGAATGGGTCTTGTCTTTTTTTCTTGTATCCCGTAATCAAATCGTATTTCGGGTAGAACTTGAGCAGTTTCTTGAATTCAGAAAGGTCGAATTGGTTGTCTGAGTCGGCAAACATGACGCAGGGATACCTCGCAGCTTTCATACCCGTATAGTAGCCGACGCCAACCCCCGGTTTTGATTTAGGCTGGATGATGATACGAAGATGCGGATTCTTCAAGGCAAGTTTCTTTGCATACTCCGGCGTCCCGTCTGTCGCCGCTGCGTAGCAGACGAGGATGATTTCATATTTGCCTGCAACTTCCTTCAGCAACTTTTCTGCAGAACTCACAAGTGGCTTTATGTTGTTTCTTTCGTTGTATGCAGGGAAAAACAGGGAGATGTCTGGTTTCATAGGATCTTGTGTTGGGTGAGAAGTTTCTTGATCTCTTGTTTTGTCAGGTGGGTTGCTTTGTGGGAGTTGTATTTTGATTCGTCAAGGCGTGCTTTGCCGTTGGATGTTGTTGTCGTCACGTGGGGAAGCTCGAGTTCTGGCCGTATGATGAACATGTTTTCTTGCTCTTCTGCGACCCGCGCCTCTTCGTCTGTCATGAGGTTTTCTGAGAGTTTCTCTCCGGGCCGAACACCAGTGATGACGATTGGCGATTCATTTTTACCGATCGTTCCTTTGTCGATGTGGTGTTCGCGGATAACCTCTGCGAGGTCTTTGATCTTGAGTGCTGCCATTTTCAGGATGAAGATCTCTTTTCCCTCGGCATGGCTTCCTGATTCGAGTATCAGATTGATGGCGTCGTCTGTCGGCATGAAGAATCTGTCCATGTGTTCGTGTGTGAGTGGTATTGGTTGTTTTGAAACGATGTAGCTTTCGAAGAGTGGGATGACGCTTCCTCTGCTGTTGAGTACGTTGCCGAAGCGGACACACGAGAATTTGGTGATTGGCGAACTGACTTGTGCGTTTAACATGAGGCGTTCTGCGACGAGTTTTGTCGCGCCCATCGTGTTGGTCGGGTTCACTGCCTTGTCTGTGGAGATGAAGATGACTTTTTTGACGCTTTGGCTCATGGCTGCTTCAATGACGTTTTGTGTGCCGAGGATGTTGGTCTTCACAGCGTCTGAGGGGTTGTATTCGCATGAGGGCACGTGCTTGAGGGCTGCTGCGTGAAAGACGATGTCGCATCCTGCTGCGGCGTACATGACTCGTTCCTTGTCGCGTACATCGCCGACGAGGTATCGGACATTGTGGTGTTCTTTGAGAAGGTGTTGTGAGTGGAAGAGTTCAGTTTCTCTGTTGTCGAAGATACGGATTTGGTGTGGCTGGAATTGGAGGAGTTGTTTGACTAGCGCTGATCCGATATATCCGACGCCGCCAGTGACGAGGATAGTCTTGTTTTTGTAAAATTCGTTGATATTCATCACTAGAGCGGAACACGGGGGTGTTTTTAAATATTGTTGCCAGAATGTCCTTTTCTCGAAGAGAGGAAAACATTTATAAATATTGCAGGACTCGTTTACATGTAATGGGTATTGCAATAAATGGCTTATTTGATAAGATAGGGATAGGTGTGGATATTGAGGAGATATCTCGTTTTCGGGAGCTTGATTTTGATCAGAATAGGGATTTTTATGAGAAGGTATTTCATGAGGATGAGATTAAATATTGTTTAGGGAAAACTGATATGTACGAGCATTTTGCCGTAAGGTTTTGTGCAAAAGAAGCATTCATTAAGGCGATGAAGAGAATGCTTGATTATAAGGCAATTGAGGTGAGGATGAACGATAATGCGCCTTTTATCTTCTGGAATGATAAAGAGCATTTGCTTTCGGTTTCGCATGACAAAAGCCAGGCGATTGCAATGGTGATTATTGAACATGTCAAAGCCAAATAATGTTAAGGTCGCGATTGTTTCCAATTTCACGATTAAGGGTTTAAAGGAGGAACTTGAGAAGAAGTGCAATAGTCTCGTTGTTTCTGCACAATTTTATGAGGCAGGATATGATCAGATTCGTCAAGAATTCATGGATGCCGCCTCGAATTTGAAGAAGTTTTCGCCAGATATTACCTTCTGTATGATTAATGCTGAATTTTTATTTAAGGATGAAGAATTTGCAATTATTGCAGATAAAGAAGAACGACGTGAGAAAATTGAGAGCATATTTGAAGATTTTACAGGTGTTGTTGACCACTTCTTGAATAACATATCTGGCACACTCGTAGTCTCTAATGTAAAGCAGACGACGTATACGCCATTGGGGATTAATGAAGATAAATTGGAGCATTCGTTGAAAGAGTGGGCTGCTCTTTTTAATAGAAAATGCAAAGAGAAGTATCTTGATATGAATCGGGTGAGATTTTTTGATTTAAACGCGTTTTTTTTGAAATATGGTGAGTATAATGTTATTAATCCAAAACTCAGATATCTCGGTGACATATATATTGATCCAGACTATATGCCAAAATTGGCTGAAGAACTGATGGGTTATGTCAAGCCATTCTCGTCAAAAAATAGGAAATGCATTGTCTTGGATTTGGATAATACGTTATGGGGTGGCATTGTTGGGGAGGATGGTTTTAATAATATTAAGTTAGACGATAAGGCTCCGGGAAATACGTTTATGGAATTTCAGAAATATCTGCTCGGGCTTCATAAGAAAGGGATTATTTTGGCTATTTGTAGCAAGAATAATGAGGAGGATGCGATGAAGGTGATTAAGGAGCATCCGTATATGGTGCTGCGTGAAGAGCATTTTGCATGTATTAAGATAAATTGGGATAATAAGGTGAATAATATTATTGAGATTGCTCAGGAGATTAATATCGGTTTGGATTCATTGGTGTTCATCGATGATGATCCGATGAATGGGGCGATGGTAAGGGAGAATTTACCTCAGGTTTTGGTCGTTGATTTGCCAAAAGATTCTGCGTTGTATGTCAGGACATTAAAGGAAATATCCGACTTTAACACCATGCAGCTGACAAAGGAGGATTTTCAGAAAGGGCAGATGTATTATCAGCAGAGGAAACGGACAGAATTAAAGATCAAGATGAAGGATATTGATGACTTTCTGAAAAATTTGAATTTAGAGGTGAAGATTGAGCCCGCATCTGACTTTACGATCCCGAGAATTTCGCAGCTGACGAAAAAGACAAATCAATTTAACTTGACGACGAAAAGGTACACGGAAGAGGACATCCGGTCGTTTGTGAATCAGTCTAATTTTAAGGTTTTTTCAGTGGGGGTAAAAGACAAGTTTGGTGATAATGGGTTGACTGGAGTGTTGATTCTGGAGATGAGAAAGGACGAGTATATAATTGATACGTTGTTGCTGAGTTGTAGGATTATTGGAAGAAATGTGGAGAAGGTGCTGTTGAAATATGCGGTTGATGTCGCAAAAGAGGAAGGGGTAAAGAAACTCGTTGGCTTATTTACTCCATCAGAGAAGAATGTGCAGGTCAAGCGATTTTATCCTGATCATGGTTTTACGGTAATTGATGAGGAGCATTTTGAATTGACTGATTTTGATAAGGTTAAGAAGATTGAATATATCAGGGTGTATGGTTGATTCTGTTGGCAGGTATTGACATGAAGGAAGATATGAAAGAACGGGCATTCCAGGTTGTTTCGAGAGTCTTAAAAGTCGAGAAGAATCGGATCAATGAGGCCACCACTCAGAATTCTATCGAGACGTGGGATTCTTTGAATCACTTGCTGCTTATTACTCAGATTGAGAGAGAGTTTCATATCCAGATACCGATTGAGAAAGCGATGTCTCTTTTTAGTATGAAACAGATTCTTGAATGTATTGAGGAAGAGAAGGGTGTTTAAGATTTTGCAAGATACATATGACTTGGGTTTGGTGCACAAGGATGAAGTGCCTAAACTCATGGAATGGATTGGGTTATATTGGAAGAAAGGTCATGTGCTGAGTTATGATCGGAAGTTGTTTGATTTTCAGCACAGATATGCTGATGGGTATAATTTCTATGTGGCTCGTAATCGTGAAACACATAATTTTGATGCGATCTTGGGTTTTATCAGTACTGCTCAATACGATACATCCTTGGGTGATGAGAGGGATGTGTGGCTGGCGTTGTGGAAGGTGAATGAATTAGAGGCAAAGGAAAAAATCCTCGGGTTGCGTTTGATGCAATTGTTAATGAAGAAGGAGCATCCGAACTCTATTGGTGTCATTGGAATTTCAGAGGTTGCAAGAAATATTTATTCCTTGCTTTCGTTTGCTTGCGGAAAGATGAGCCAGTATTATTATGTGAATAAAAAATTGAAAAAATATCATCTTATATCAGGCGACTTTGCAAGGCAGGCAACGATTGAAACTGATGCTGCTGAATTGAGAAAGATAGAACGCATTGAATCGCATTCTAACTTAATTCATAAGTATCATCCGAAGAAGACCATTGCCTATCTGGTGAACAGGTATGCGTCGCATCCTTCTTATAAGTACTTCTTTTATGGCGTGTTTGTTCATGATATGATAAGGTCGATTCTCGTCATGAGAAAGAGTGAATACGAAAGTGCGTCGTGTCTGAGGATAGTTGATTGTTTAGGCGAACTATTGCCGGTAAGTCTCATGAAGGAATGGGATCGGTTATTGGAGAATGAAAATGCAGAATTTATTGATTTTCTGAATTTTGGTATTGATGAAACTATTTTTTTAAAGATGGGATTCATGAAGCGGGATGATTCGGTGATAATTCCAAATTATTTTGAGCCATTTGAAAAAAGGAATGTGGAATTGTTCTTCGCATATAAATCAACGCGGCCGTATGTGTTTTTTAAGGGTGATGGTGATCAGGACAGGTCGAGTGAAACTTCTCGGGGAAACAGGTGACTGCTATGGCAAATAGGGTGTCGATTATCATGTACCATTATGTCAGGGATTTGGCACATTCGAAATACCCTGAAATAAAAGGGTTGGATGTCAGCTTGTTTAAAGAGCAGTTGCATTATATTCTCAAGCATTATACAGTCATTCGTATGGAGGAGTTATTGGCTGCCTTAAAAAATAAGTCTCAGCTTCCGAAGAATGCATTGCTTCTCACATTTGATGATGCATATAAGGATCATGTTGAGCAGGTATTGCCTGTTTTGAGTGGATTGGGTGTGCAGGGGAGTTTTTTTATTCCTGCGAAGACGATTGTGGAGCATCGTGTTCTTGATGTGAATAAGATTCATTTTATCTTGGCGATGGTACATGATAAACAGGAGCTTATTAAGGATATTTTTACGCTCTTGGATAAATATAGGAGTGAATACGCATTAGAAGCAAATGAGGTTTACTATAAGAGACTTGCAACTGAGCACCGGTTTGATGTGCCTGATGTTGTCTTTATTAAAAGGATTTTGCAAAGGGATCTTCCGGAACGGTTGAGGATGATTTTGGCAAATGAGCTTTTTGAAAAGTATGTAACAAAGAATGAAGGTGAGTTTTCTCGGCAACTGTATTTGAATTATGATGATTTGAAGCACATGAGAAAAAAGGGCATGTTTGTCGGGAGTCACGGGTTTGATCATTATTGGTTGAATACCTTGACGAAGGAAGTGCAGAGTCGGGAGGTTGAGTTATCATTGGATTTTTTACAGACCCTTGGATGTAACGTCCAGGAGTTCGTATTTTGTTATCCTTACGGCGCGTATGATGATTCATTGTTGTCTGTCCTGAAAGAGAAAGGCTGCGGGGCTGCCTTCACGACTATTGTGGGAATTGCAGATCTTGATAGGGATAATCCGCTGCTTCTTCCAAGGTTGGATACGAATGATTTGCCTAAGGATCGGAATGCGTCGCCAAATGCTTGGACATTGCAGATATTATAGTAGGAAATGCGGGGAGTGATTGTCGGAAATTGTTGAGATCTAAGATATTTTCGATACTTTATTATACAGAAGAGATGTGGTGGTAATGATGGACATCGCTAACATCATCGGTTATGCAGCCACAGTCGTTGGTACCTGCCTCATGCTTCCCCAGGTTATCAAATCCTGGAAGACAAAAAGGGTTGCTGATGTGTCGCTCCTCATGCTCGTCTTTTATTTCTTCAACTGCCTCTTGTGGGGTATATATGGCGTGCTCATTCATGCGATACCAGTGATTGTCGCAAACACGATGGGTTTTCTCGTGAGCATTGTCCAGCTTGGTTTGAAGCTTAAGTATGGAAAGAAAAGAAAGTAATGCGTTATTTCTTGAAGAATTCTTTTATCGCATCTGTCATGTACGTTATCTCTTCATCAGTCATGTTCTCGTAGATAGGTAAATACAATACCTGTCCTGAGAGTTTTTCTGTAAATGGCAGTTGTCCTGGATGCCCGCCGAATTCTCGTTTGTAGTATGTTTTCAGGTGTACTGGGTTGAAGTAGACTTTGGTCTGTATTCTTTTTTCCTCGAGATGTTTTTGCAGCCCATCCCGTATTGTCCTGTCGGGTAGGCGTATCGTGTACATCTGAAAGACGTGCGTGGCAGTGGGACTGGTTGTGGGAAGAGTGATCTCTTTTATTTTCCGCAGGCCTGTGCTGATCTTCTCAGCGACTGCTTGGCGCTTGGCTATGATCGCATCGATTCTTGAGAGTTGGCTAAGAGCGAGTGCTGCAGTTAAGCTACTCATCCTATCATTATACCCGAGTTCAAGGTAGTCATTATCTTTTGTGGTCGCAAAGTAATCTTCTGAAAGTTCAAGCCTGCCGTGGCTTCTGAGAAGTTTCATCTTGTTGTAGATCTTGTCGTCGTCTGTTACGATCGCTCCTCCCTCGCCGCTGGTAACAATCTTGTTTTGGCAAAAGGAAAACATTGTTGCATGGCCAAAACTTCCTGTCTGTTTTCCATTGAGCATTGCGCCGATACTTTCTGCCGCATCTTCAATAAGGATGAGCTTGTGCTTGTCGCAGAGTATGCGAAGTTTCTCGATATCTCTTGACACCTTGCCGCCGTAGTGGATGGGTACGATCGCTTTCGTGTTTGGCGTTACCCGTTTTTCTACATCGGCTGCATCCAATCCATATGTCTCGTTCTCGCTTTCTGCAAAGACTGGCTTTCCTCCTGCAAGGACAATTGTGTTCACGCCTGAGATGAAGGTGAATGTGGGAACGATCACTTCATGTCCCTTGACGCCATAGGCGAGGAGTGCTGCGTGAAGGGCTGATGTTCCTGAGTTGAAGACAAGTGCATGTTTTCGTCCGGTGAAGAGAGCCAATGCCGCTTCGAGCTTGATGATCTCTGGTCCTGCTGCCCAGAAGGTGCCTCGTCGGATGACTGCATCGACTTTAGATACGTCTTCTGGTGTCCAGTTGATCTTAAACAGGGGTATTTTCCAGTCCATTTTCCTCCTCTATTTTGTTAAGTTTGTCTTCATCGAGATAGATGTCGTGAAGATACCTTGATATGTACACCCCAGTTTTTACCGTCGGTATCGTCACTTGTTCACCAAGTGCGATCTTGACTGCAAGCACGTGGATGTTAGCCCCGGACGCACTCGATAGGCTCATCGTACCTGCGATGCGTGGATTGATTTCTGTCAGTTTTGGCATTCCCTGCGCATCTTCTTTTGCCTGGAAGAAGTAGGGTCCGTAGAAGCGCATGGCAAGGGCAATCTTTCCTGCCATCTCTTGGAGTTTCTCGTTTTTCACGATCTTTCCCTTGGTTGAGATGCCTGCTTTTGTCTCGATTCTTTCACGGACTATGCAAAGTAAGAGTTTTCCTGCAGCATCTGCAAGGCAGTCGATCGTGTATTCTTTTCCTGGCAGGTATTCCTGGATGATAGGTTTTGGCACGCGGGAGTAATAGAAGTCGAGCTCTTTCTTATCATTGAGCTTGAAGACATTGATCGATCCTGACCCATCACGGGGCTTGATGATGAGGGGGAATGGGATGTTGACCTTTTCTTTCTCGATAAATGATACTGGCAGTGCAATCTTTCCTTTGAGGAGGTTGTAGGTCTGCCATTTGTCGCGGTTTGCTTCGATTGTTTCAATTGGTGAGATGATGACTTTTGCGCCTGTCTCTTCATATTCGTCTTTGTGGCTTGCGAAGTGAAATAATATCGGATCAAGTGCAGGGATGATGATGTCGATCTTTTCTTTGCTGATGATATTTTTTACAGCTGAGACGAATGCTTTGTCGTCGAAGCGCGGCACCTTGTATCCCTTGTCTGCGAGGTGCAGCCCTGGTGAAAGTGTATCAGAATCAGCTGTGATGAGGCGAAATGTCTTCTCTTCCTTGAGTGCACGAATGGCTGCAATTGCCATGCCTGATCCGCCTGGTATGATGAGTAGGTTTGCCATTAGTATGTGATTCTTTTCCGTATGAGTGCGGAGGTGATTTTGGTGTCTGCGAGTATTTGTGCGATGCGTGCGCCGCTTCGTCCGTCTCCATAGGGGTTTTTTGTGTTGTTTATTTCTTCTTTGAATTCTTTTGAGAGTGCTTTTTTTATTCCTGCAAGTATTTCTTTTGTGTCGTGGGTGGTGTTGATGACATTTCCTGTTCGTTCCCGTCCCTCTTGTCGGATGCCGATGTTCACAACTGGCAGTTTGAATGATGCGGATTCAACGATTCCTGAGGAGGAGTTGCCGATGAGAACTGATGCGTATTTCAGAATTCCAAAGTAGTCTGTCGAGGAGATGCTTTTAAATTGGTGTAGGTATGGTTCCTTGTGTTTTTCAAGTTCGTCGATAATGTCAAGCCCTCCCGCGTCAGCGTTTGGAAAGATGATGATGGTTTCGTATTTGAGTTGTGTGATTGCGTTAATCGTTGTTTGGATCTGTTTTCTCGCCTTTTCTGGTTCTGTGGACACAGAATGCTGGATGAGGAGAAGTGTTGGTTCTTTGAATGTGAGTCCTAGTTTTTTTTCGAGTTCTTCTTTTGTCGCTATTTTCCTGTTGAGGATGTTATCAAGAGTCGGATTGCCGACGATGTGAATTCTCCATTCTTCTTCTCCCATTTTCTTGAGTCGTTCGGCACTGGTCTCGGTTGAGGGAAAGTGGATTGCGGCAAATTTGGTGATGGCGTGGCGTACTGGTTCGTCAAGACCGCTCATGGTCTTGTCTCCTCCTGAGATGTGTGCAATCGGTATGTTCATGTATGCTGCTGCAACAACCGCGGCAAGCATTTCAGATCTGTCGCCGAGGACGACGACAATGTCTGGCTTGAGTGTCTCGTATGCCTGGGTGAATCCGATGATGCCTGTTCCTATCTGTGTGGCAACTTCTTTGCCGCTTGGTCCGTATGGTCCCAAAGGTACTTTTACGTCGATAACAAAGTCGTCTTTCTCGATCTCTTTGTACGTGAGGCCGAATGGTTCCCAGAGGTGCATGCCTGTTGCGATGATCTGGAGCGTGAGGTCGGCATGTTTTTTGATGCGGCTCATTACACTATAGAGGATGCCGTATTCTGCTCGTGTTCCGGTGATGACGCATATTTTCTTCATTTTTATTGAGTTTTGGGAAGTGTTTTAATCGCATGCAGGTTTGATTCGTCCACTAGTGCTGGGTAGCTTGTGATGCAGTGGAATAAAAGCAGTGGCACATTGTATTTCTGGAAGAGGAATACTGCTTCTTCTATTTCGCCGAGTGTTGCCATGCCTGATCCGCCTGGTATTATTAAAATGTTTGTCATGGTATTGCCTCTTTGAGCAGTTGCAGAATCTTGTCGCTGGTGTGTCCGTCGCCGTAGGGGCTTTTTCCTTCTTTTGCCCGTTTGATGAATGCCGTATCACTGAGCGCTTTTTGTATTGCGTTTTGTATCTCTTGCGCATGCGGTTGCGTGTCGATGATGTTTGTTCCTCGCTCGCGAAGCATCTGTCGTTCGCCGATGTTGACTGCGGGAAGCCCGAATGCAGGGGCTTCGATAATGCCCGCGCTGGAGTTTCCGACGATTACTTTTGCGAGAGCCATGAGTCCGAGGTAGTCTTTGTACGGGATGTTCTCATGTATCTGGGAGTCTTTGAGCTGTCGCATGGCTTTTCGCATGCTCTCTCCCCCTGCGTCGCTGTTGGGTGTTGTCATGATGTACTGCGCATCTATCTCCTCGAGTGCATTCATGAGGTCTTTCATCTGTGCTGCATTGTCTGTCGCGTTCGTATCAGGGTGGAAAGACACAAGTACTAGTTGTTTTCCAGAAAGATGATACTTGCTTTTGAGTGTTTCTTTGCTCGTGTAGTCTTTGCGTCGGATGGCTTCGATGTCTGGTGCGCCGACGATGTGCACATCGGAAGGGTTTGCGCCTTTTGCGATCACGACTTTCTCGCATTGCGCGTTTGCGACAAGGTGTTTTGTGCTGTAGAGTGTTATTGCGTGTCGAGTTACATCATCGATGGAACCGGTAAGAAATCCACCACCAACGTGCCAGACGGGAATATGTTGATACCTCGCAGCGATCGTTCCTGCGAGCATCTCTCCTCGGTCTCCGAGGACGAGAAGGATATCTGGTTTGAGCTTCGCAAGCGTATTTCCCATGTCAAGAATTCCTTGGGAAAAGGCGTCGCCCATGGCTTTGAGTGTGTCGTCTTTTGGTGTCATCGGAACGCTGATAACGTCAGGGAAATCCTTTCGCACCTCGTTGATCGTCTCTCCGTGGGCTTTTTGCAGGTGCTGCGCTGTTGCGATCACCGAGAGTTTCCACGAGCTCGCAATCGCTTGCAGGATATACATATATCTACCGTAGTCTGCTCGTGATCCGGTGATTGCGGCGATGTGTATGATCATTCAAGGTCAGAAAATGCGAGGAGCGTGTCTTCGGGGATGTCTTGCTTGGCTTTCTTTCCGATGACGAAGTTGAGGTATTTGGGTTCGATCCCTGTTCCTGGTCGCTTGTAGGTGATCATCTTTTCTGTGATGATGGTGCCTTTCACAATGTTGGTGTCTGCGACGATGGATTTCCTTGCGACCTTTGCGACTTCTATCTCTTCTTTGGTGCGTTCGATTTTTCCTGTGCCCATTGCTGATTCGACATCTCTGATTGCTTTGACCATCTTTTTGAGGTCGGTAGGATTGAGGCTTGCCTTGTGGTCTGGTCCTTCCATGTTGTTGTCGAGGGTGAAGTGTTTCTCGATTGCGTGGATGCCGAGTGCTGTTGCGGCGATTGGGACGGTGATTCCCGTGGTGTGGTCGGATAGTCCTGTGACTTCCTGGAATGCGGTTCTGATCGTGTTAATTGCGCGTAGGTTTGCGGTTTCGACTGGTGCTGGGTAGCGGGTGATGCAGTGGTAGACGAGAATGTCATGTATTCCCTCTTCATGGAAGACCTTGAGTGCTGCTTCTATTTCTCCGATATTTGATGTTCCTGTCGCGAAAATGATGGGTCGTCCTTTCTTTGCGATGTATCTGAGGAAGGGGTAGTTGTTGATCTCGCCAGATCCGATCTTGTAGCAGGGCACGTTGAGTGCGTCAAGGGTGTCGACGCTTTCAAAATCGAATGCTGCGCTGTAGAACATGATTCCTTTTTTGGTTGCGTAGTCTTGGAGTTTCTTGAAGTCTTCTTGGGGAAGTTCAAGTTTTTTGACCATCTCCATCTGGCTTTCGCCCTTGCCTGTGGTTTCTTTCTGGTATTCTGCTTTTTCTGCATGCTTGCTGATCTCTCTTTCTGTGATGAATGTCTGGAATTTGACAGCGTCGCATCCTGCTTCGACTGCAGCGTCGATGAGTTTGTATGCGAGGTCGATTTTTCCGTTGTGGTTGACACCTGCTTCTGCAGTGATGAAGACGGGCTGTCCTTCGCCGATTGTCCTGTTTCCGATCTTGATTTTTTTCATTGTTACCCCTCCGCGTGATAAGAACGTCTCTTGGTTTATAAATATATCGCGTTATTCCTCGTCGTCAACTCATGCCATCACTCTTTTTTTGTCACTTTAATATAAAAACATTTTTAATTCAAGTGATGATTCTCGTTCGTATGGTAGACACACGACGAAACTACTTTAGCGAGTTGGGAAATGCAGGACTGGTTGGTTTTGTCCGGGACAATTTTGTTCCTGGTCTTGAAGGAAAGACTGTGGTCAAGCTGTCTGACAGGGATCCTGAGGCAGAGTTCTTCTGGTCTGATATTTTCATAATTGATGAGACGTATCTTGTGAAGGAGATTCTCTCTCCGGTCATGAACGAGAACCTTGCGTATGTGGATGCGAAAGGATTGGTGCTTGAGCATATGGCGTCTTCTGGTGTGCCTGTCATTATTCCTGTCAAAGGGTTGAATGGAAAACCATATGCGCAGGTGCAAGCTGTTTCTTCTGATGATCCTCATCTTGTTGAGGTCGCTCCATACTTGGCATCTGCAGAGCGATTTAGTGAAACTGTTCCCCAGATTGCTGATCTGGGTGATGCTGTTGGACGGATCACAAGGGCATTTCTTTCTCTTCCACAGGATGTTTCTGATGTGATTTCTGCAAGAAAGAGCATTTTTCAAGGCTATGATAGTCCTGAGAGTAGGACATTTGACGAGGAATTGGACTTTTATGATCGTGAACAGGATAAGATACCTGGTTGGCTTGGTGATGAGGTTCGGGCAACCCTTCCTGCAGTGAGGCGGGAATATGAGCGGATCAAGGCATCTCCGACGTTTCCTGTCCCGGAGTATGACATTCCGAAAGGACTCGTCCATGGTGATATCCATCATTTCAATACGATGTTTGACAAGGATACGAAAACGCTTCTGAAGGTGATTGATTGGGATTCTATGGCAGAGTCGGTGCGTGTCCGTGATCTGGCACTTTCCATGGAGCGTTTTGCAATCACTCTTCCTGACAGGAAAGTATCTCATGTTGATCGCGCAGAGATATTCTACCAGTCATTTAGCAAGCATTACCAATGCTCTCCTGAAGAAGAGGCGCACATGTTTGATGCCCTTGTTGATTATTACATGCCAAATTCCTGTGGAATCTTAAGGGATATTTTCTTCAAGGATTTCAAGCATCCCAATTATCCCATCTATCTGGCTGTCTTGAATCCACAACGAATACGAAATCTTGAGAAAGACTTGTTTGGAAAATGACTGAGATTCAAAAGACATTGGCTGATAAAGTGGCGGAAAGTGAAGGATTTCCAAAGGTCTATTTTGGCACGACAGAGGCCTTGGAAGACGTATTTGCAGGGCTTGGTGACTTGAAGGATAAGGATGTTCTTCTCATTGCAGGTTCTGGCGACGCGCCGATTTCTGCCTTGGTGCGGGGGGCTGATGTGACTGCCGTGGATATTTCAGAGCGGGCACTGCAATGGACAGAGTTGAAATGTATTTTCGGAGATCTTTTGGAAAAGGATGAGTATCGGCAGGTCATGAATGCGCTCAATCCAAACCAGAGAAAGACATATGATCTTTCCCTTGTCCGTAAGGTTATTTCGCGAAGGATATTCACAGAGGAATTTGCCACTTTTTTCGTTCCTGCCTTTGAGAGTGAAGAGAGCCTTTCCACATTCCGCAATTCCTTTTTTTATACGACGAGAAATTATCTTCCACGCCTTTCTCCCCACTCGTTTGTACGCCCTGATTTATTGAAAGCGGGAAATCTTATGTGTTGCCAGGGGGATATCATGTCATATCTCAACAGGGAGTATGATCTCATCTACCTCTCGAATGTCTCTGATGTCTTCTTTGCTGAGGGGCATGAGGTCAGGTTTTATGAGGATGGCAGTCCTGATTATTCATGCATGCCTGCTGTTGGTGATCCTGAAGCATTGGAAAAGCGGGGGGGTGTGCTGAAGAAAGTACGTGCAGCCCTTCGTCCAGGAGGTAAGGCTGCTTCTTTTAGTTTTGGTTATTATCGCCCGTTTATCCCTGATTTCATCAGTACAGGCAAGGAAGCAGGATTTCGTGTCCAGCATGTCGAGGTCGAATCAGATGTGTATGGTTCGTTGATGGATCACATTCTTGTCTATGAGAAATCCTAGATGATCGTCCATCCTCCATCGACGACGAGGTCGTGGCCGGTAACATAGCTGGACGCATCTGATGCGAGGAAGAGGATAGGTCCTGTCACATCGGCGAGTGTTGCCATTCTCTTGAGTGGTGTCTTTTGTGCATAGACTTTTTCGAATGCAGATCCGCCGAGTTGGTGTTCTGATATGCCGCCGATCGTGATAGTGTTTGCTCGAATGCCTTTGTCTCCGTACATGGCGGCAAGCCATATGGAGAACATGGCAAGGCCTCCTTTGGCGACAGAGTAGACTGCTGGTGCAGGATGGTTTGGCATGCCTTCGTATAATTGCTTTGTCGGTCCGACGTTGCCGTAGATGGAGGAGATGTTGATGATGGATGCTCCTTTTTTCATGTGCTTGATGGCTTCCTGGGTGATGAAGATCGCGCCCGTCAGGTTGACGTCCATGACCTCATCCCACTCGCTCCTTGAGTAGTCTTCGAATTTCGCGAAGTAGTTCTTGCTCATGGTTCTTGCGCAGTTTATGAGGACATCGATATGCTTGTATTTTTTCATGACAGAAGTGATGCATGTTGTGATCGAGTCCTGGCTGGTTAAGTCGAGTGTGATTCCAAGGGGGTCTGTCTTGTGCTTGGTGCTGAGTTCTTCTGCGAATTTTTCGCAATTAGCCCCGTCAAGGTCTGCGATGACGGTGTTCGCGTTGTTTTCTGATAAGATCTTGCAGAGGTGGCGTCCGAGAACGCCTAGTGCTCCTGTGATGATGATAGTTCTCCCTTGCAAGTCGAAGTGGTTGGTCATGGAGGGATGGATCGAAAGTTTATTTATAAAGTTTTATGGTATGGCTGATTTGAGAAAAATGTAAGAGTTAATGCTTAGGTGATGTTCAGGTTTTCAATATTGTTGTTCTTCATCATGGCAAAGAGGATGTCGTGGGCGGTTTTTGATTCTGCAATGGTTGGTAAGAGCGGTTTTTTCCTGTCCATTATGCTTTTGACGACTTGACCGGTGGTCGCGCTGATCATGATGATAGGAAATGGCGTGGTAGTGATGTTGTTTTTGTCATAGGAGATGATTTTTCCTGTCGATTCGAGGAGTTTCCAACCGCGGGTGGGTATGATGATATCTAATGAATTCATGATGTTCTTTTCTGTGAGGGAGAGAAAGAGTTCTTTTTCGCCAAATTGAACATGCACTGTGCCAGAGAAGTCAAAGAATCCTGGTCGTTTTGTCTCAAAGGTGTTGGTGATGCTCATTTCTCGGATGGTGTAGTTCTGTTCGTTGAAGAGCCAGGTGGCGAGTTCGATGAAGTGGATGCCGCTGGTCGCAAATCCCATATTGCCGAGCTTGCCTAGAATGGTAATTTTAGATTCTTGTTGAAGGATTTGTGCGAGTTCTTGGTATGTTTGCCAGTAGTGTCGTCCAAAGTTGATATAGACGGGGGTGGTTTCTTGAGCTTGCATGATTGCCGTGTACTCTTCTGAGGTTTGGGTGAGTGGTTTTTCTGCGATGATTGCAAGAGGTCTTTTCTTGAGTATGTCAAGGAGGAGGTCTTTTCTTCCTTTTGCTGTTGTGGCGACGATGACAATGGTCTCAGGTGTGATTGCATTGAGTGCTTCTTCCTTGTTGTTTGATAGGATTGGGTTGAGGGTGATATTATTCTTCTGAAGGAATGCAGGAATTGCGGCTATTGCTTGAGTTGATATGTCATAGCAGAGGGGGGCGAGATGAAGGGTCGCAATTGCTTGGAGATGTCGTGTTCCAATAGATCCAAGACCGAAGATGACTATGGAACTCATGGTGAGTATCCGAATATGGAATTTATGATATTGCAGGTTTCCATCTGTTCGGTGAGTGTTGGAAGAAGGATGAATTGTTCGTTTCTGTCGAGAAATGCTGTCAGCATTTTCTTAAGGCCTGGCTTGAAATCATCATCGTCGTTGTCTGGCTGCTCGATTGTTTTCCATTCGAATTGGTTCTTCTCGCAAAACCTGAGTTCTTCGAGTGGGCTCAACTTGTACCTGCCTTTGGTAGTTGAGACTTCAATATCCCATCGTCCTCCTCCGTTCCATGTGGCAAAATAAGAAAACAGGCATTGTTCTGTCTGTCCGTGTCCGACGAAGATGGATCCTGCAGGGTGATTTGCTATTTCTCCTGTCCGAAGTCCTTTGATGAGTGTGGGTTTTCCTGCGATATGAAATGCCGTGTCGATGACGTGGATGCTATTTGCAAATCCCCACCTGGCTGTTACCTGTGCAGGTCTGTCAAGGAGGATGTCCTTTTCCCTGTCTGTGAAGTCGAAGAAGAGTCCAATCGCCCCGCCATCTTCGGTTAGGTGTTTGCGAAGTAGAATTGTTGAATTATAAAAGCGTCTGTTGGTTGCGATCCTGATGGTTGCATCTTCAGGCATCTTATCTCGCAGGTGTTCAAGCTCTTTCAGGTCTAGAGCTCCTGGTTTTTCGATGAGGATGTTCTTGATGCCCTTGTTGAGAAGCGTGAGTGTGATATCCTTTAGTGTATCGACTCCTGTGACGACAATTGCACAATCTTGGTGTCCAGAGAGTTTCTCTGCTCCTCCGCCAATTCCCGCAAAGCCATATTTCTTTGCGAGGGTCTGTGCTTTTTCTGTATTTCTCCCAACGACAAGCACGTCTTCTTTTCTGTAGGCAAGTACCTGAAGATATTTTTCAGCCATTGGTCCTGAGCCGATGAGCGCGATCATTTTCGCCTCCGCATCACTTCTTCTACCATCAGAAATTCGATTTCTGAGTCGATGTGTCCTGCGCGTTCTTCTGGGATGATGACGGCAGCCGTGTTTTTGCCATGGACAACGACGCAGTTGAACAGGAATGCTCTTGAGAGTGCATATGCTCCGCTTGTGACATTGTATACTTTTGGTGCGTCTTGTCGTCGAAAGATGGGTTTCTCAGGCGTTTTCACAAGATGCGCGCGTCCATCGGATCCTATTTCCATCATGTTGAAATAGGGATTCTTCTCTGCTTCTGCGACTGTTATGACTGAGTCCCTCTTCTCATCAACACATCGGGAAATGCACGTATCGATGTCTTCGACAGACCGCAGTGGTGCTGTCGGGTCGAGAAGGACGATCACGTCGATCTTTCTCTTGAGGAGTTTTTCCATGGTCTCGCACGCGTGCCGGATGACTGGTATCATTGCTGTCGTGTCGGTTGCAAGTTCTGCAGGGCGCATGAAGGGAACTTCTCCTCCAAATTCCTCTGCCACCTGCTTGATTGCAGGATCGTCTGTGGAGACGATTGTCTTATCGAGATACTTGCTCTTTTTCGCGATTTCAATGGTCCATGCGATGAGTGGTTTTCCTGCGAGTGGCTTGATGTTCTTCTTAGGGATTCCCTTGCTTCCTCCTCTTGCAGGAATGACTCCGAGCACGAATTGGTCTTTGTACATGAGAATAGAAAAATTAGAAGGTTTATTTAAATGTGATGGCGTGGAGTCAGTAATAGCGGCACTGGTCATCTGGGCGGGACATTTAAAAACAACTTCTTCTTACTCCCTTAATATGGACAAGGAAAATGCACTTGTTGTCTTCCAAGACAAGAAGATTAGACGGATATGGACTAAAGAAGAATGGTATTTCTCAATTATTGATGTTGTTGCAGCATTGGAAGCTAGCAATTTACCAAAACGGTATTGGTCAGACCTTAAAGTCAAATTGGAGAGTGAAGGATTTGAACCGTACGATAAAATCGTACAGTTGAAAATGATGGCCGAGGATGGGAAGCTGAGAGAGACAGACTGTGCCAATACTAAGAATATGTTTCGAATCATCCAATCCATCCCTTCACCAAAGGCTGAGCCATTTAAACAATGGCTGGCGAAAGTTGGCTATGAGCGTGTCCAGGAGATAGAGAATCCTGAGCTTGCCCAAGCAAGGATGAAGGAATTGTACAAGGCGAAGGGCTATTCTGATGAATGGATTGAGAAAAGGGTGAGAGGCATTGCTGTCCGGCAGGAACTCACCGGCGAATGGAAGAAACGAGAAGTAGGAGAAGACAGGGAATACTCGATTCTCACGAATGAGATCAGCAAGGCAACCTTTGGAAAAACTGTTGAAGAATACATGGAATTCAAGAAACTGAAGAAGGAAAACCTGCGGGATCACATGGACGACTTAGAACTTATTTTCACTATGCTTGGTGAGGCATCGACGACAAAGATCGCAAGAGGAAAAGATGCCAAAGGGTTTGTCGAGAACAAGGTTGCAGCAAAGAAAGGCGGAAAGATAGCAGGAGACGCAAGAAAGAATCTCGAAGTGGAATCAGGAGGAAAAGTCGTAACTTCTGAGAATTACTTGGACGAGCCGGAACGAGCGAAGAGGAAAAGAATTTCAAAGAGATAAAGAGCGGGAAACTGCACTGCCAATGACGACGGATGTCGGGTCAGTTTTGGACTTTAAGATTTCCTTTTCCCGTGATTTGATGACTCTGTGTATCTCCTTTCATCACGTATGTGATAGTAAAACCTCCGGATGCAGCACCTTGAAAGTTCTCGCACCCTGTGAATCTAAAAGTTCCCAGTCGTTTGTTATTCTTTATCGGAGATTTTCCGACATACGTCGTCTTGCATGATTCTGGTGAACAATCAGCGATGGGAGTCCAAAGTTCACCTGCCGTAAGGTCACATCTGTCATTAGCCACATCCGCAAAGAAATTTATCTCAATTGAGGTTAAATCTTTACCTATGCGATTTATCAATGTAAATTCGAATGTGTCTGCGCTTGCTTTGAAATCACAGACTCTGAAGCCGTAACCAACAGAAAATGGCGAAGGACTATAATTTTTCGGGCTTAATAGCCCAAAATAGAATATGCTCAGAAAACATACGACGAGGATACCGAGGATGAGGAGATAAGCAAATAACTTAAGAGGGGGGGTATTTTTAATCATCCAATAGCTGATAACAAATCCGCATATCAGAGAGGCAATTATTATTATCGGAAAGAAATATCCAGTTTCATTCCATGGTAGGTCGCAGCTTAGAGAAGTAACATCTCGATGAAAAAACGCAAAAAGAATGAATGATGTGGTCATAAAAAGAATCACGAATAGGATAATTCTGTGAACATTGAACTTGAAGAATGTCTTCATAGACTATCAACGTATATTCAGCTATTAATATTTCATCCTTATTTTCATTTTATAGAAACAAGAATGGTAATGAAAATAAAAGAAGGCTTCATGCCCTTGCATGAACCTTTTACAACTGTTCCCCCTGTGATATAAACTAAATTTTTAACTCTGTCAGGTGTATCTGTCAGTCTCGGGTTTATTCTTTCTGTCCAGCCTGCAGGCATATCTCAAGTACAGTCAGCCCGTCAGCAAGTGTTATCCTCGGTTCTTCTGTTCCTTTGATGATTGCGATGAAGTGCGCTGCTTCCTTGAGGAACATGTCATTCCTATCTGTACTGAATGTTTCTGTTGTGCTCTTTCCATCCTGTGTGATCACAAGTTCTCCTTTGATGATGTCTGCATGGATGTGTCCCTTGGAAAATGCTGCGTCAAATGTGCGTACTGGTGTTTTGTTGATGAAGTCGAGGTGGATGCTGGCAATAGCGTGAGGATAAGTGAGGAGTATTTCAGCGATGTCTTCGGTGGAGAGCTTAAGGTTGCTCACTTTTGCTGCAACTCCCTGGACTTGTTCTGGTTTTCCAAAGAGCCAGTACATATAATCTATCTCATGCGAGAGGTCGAGGATGGGTCCTCCGCCAAGTTCTTTTTTTGCACTATAGCTTTTTGAATAATCTTGTCCTGGCCGCCAGTCTGGAAGATATGATCCGCTTAGAGCTCGGGAAAAGAGGACCTCTCCGAGCTCTTTTTTTGAGATGATGTCTTTGAGCCGTTGGATGAGTAGGGAAAAGTGCATGTTGTAGGCGATGAGGATGTTTGCCTTGTATTCTTGGGAAAGTCGAACGAGCATGTCCGTGTTTTCAAGGTTATGTGAGAGTGGTTTTTCTATGAGGATGTTCTTGCAGGAGGGGATGATATCGATGGCAGATCTCAGGTGCATGCTTGTGGGGTTGCAGATGAGCGCTCCGTCTGGTTTTTTCTCAAGGGCTTCAGAAAGAATTGTTGTTTCCTCTATTTTTCCTGGAAGTTCTTTTTTGAGCTCTGTCACGTACTGGTTGTCTGTGAGATTTGTGCGAAGGAGCGTGAATGTGGCGTCCTTATCGAGTTGTGCTAGGTTTCTCACGTGCCTGCTTCCGATGCTTCCGGTTCCGACGATGAGGTAGTGCATGGTTTATTTTTTGAAAATGGTTATGATTTTATTTTTGAAGAGGACGGTTTTGATGATGGTCCATTCTTTATCGTTGAAGACGCGGGTGAGGAAGAGAGAGACGATATAGACGACCGCGCCGATGATGATTGCAATAATTTTGAGTTGGTAGGTATTGAGTGAGATGATGTGAGCTATGATAAAAAGAAGAACTCCCATGAATATTGTTGAGAGCACGATTTTGGATAATTTAAGAAAGTGATGATCAAGTCGCGTTTTGCGGTGAGGAATGGCGAGAGGGATGAGCCAGATGAAGAGATAGCTAATGGTTGTTGCAATGGCTGCGCCGATGATGCTATACCGTGGAACGAGAAAGAGAGTAAGAATGATGTTTACTACGGCGCCAATGGAATACAGGATTCCGAGTGCGCGTGTCTTATGCTGGGAGAGGAATGTTTGGTAGACAAAGAATGCGAGAAAGGCAAAGAGGGGATAAAGAAAAAGGAAGGGAATGATTGCGATACTGGGAAGATAGTTCGGGCCAGAGACGAGGGTGATGATTTCTCGTCTGAGGACGAGAAATCCAGTAATTGCCGGGAGAATAATAATGAGTCCGTATTTGAGTGAGATGTTTCGGATGATTTCTTCGTTTTTTTTGTCTTTTTTTTCAGCGATAAAGTAGGGGTAGAGAATGGTTGTGATGAGGACGCCGATGGTCGTAACGACGCCAAGGATGGAGTAAGGCAGAGAGTACAGTGCTACGTGTTCTGTTGATTGATAGTGGTTGATGATGTATCTGTTGATGACATTAACGACCCATGAGGCTATGATTGCGGGAATGAGCGGTATACTAAAGGCGAGTGCTTTTCGCATTTCGATCAAGCGTGTTTTTTTATGGCTCGCTTTTTTGAGATCTTTGAGGAACGGGATGACTGCGATAGTAGCAGTGATTCCTACAGCGATGAGCCAAATGATAAATGTGCTGGAGACAGTGAGTGAGCGGATAATGAGGAAAGTGATACCGAGGAAAATGATCCAGAGATTATTCTTGAGAAAGTCCAGGGTTGATGCAAAGATGATTGCTTTTTTTGAAAAGTTGTATGCATAAAAGAGGCGTACGATAACTGAAAAGAACGAGATGCCAATAGCGATCCAGTAGATATTTTCATAGGGAGTGAGCTTGTTGATGGAGAGGAAGGGATTTTTTATGGCTAGGAAGATGAAAAAGGAAATGACACAGGCAATGAGGGTGATCATCAGGGTGGAGATGAATATGGTGTGGCGTTCTTCTGGTTTTTTGTCAGGGATATGGGTGAGCAGGTATTGGGTGAGGGACAATTCAAGGATGACGACGGCGAGTTGGATGAGTGCAGAGAAGAGGGAATACACTCCGTATTCTTGGAGGCTGATGGTTCTCGTGAGGAGGATGGGGAGAAATGGCGTGATAACTAGTCCGATGAGAACGAGAATGTAGGTGTACCCTATTTGTTTGATGATATTTTTTTTATCCATGGTGACGGATTTGTTGGTGAGTGAGTATGCAAGGAGAGGGGTCTTTATTTAAATTTATCCTGATTGAGTTGTGGGATTCTGCTTTGCAGTGCGTGAGGATTGTGATTGATGGGTGAACGAAAGTATTATAAATGTTGGGTTGATGTTTTCTGATGATATGTCGGTCATAACTGCGTTCTCAAAAAAAATTGTGGATATTCTTTCGTATGTTGATAAGAATATACGATATAATGATGATGGATTGATGGCGAGACATATTCCTCATTTTGAAAAAGAGAAGAAGTTTTCTATTGCTTACGGGAAGGGTCGAAAAATTTCTCCAAATACGAGAGAGACGTGGCCGATACACGTGCATACGTGGTGTGCGAGCAAAGCATTAGAAACGAATGGTGATTTCCTGGAATTGGGCTGCAATACTGGGAGGATGGCGATGGCGACTCTACAATACACGGGGGGTCTTCAAGGGAGGAAATATTATCTTGTTGACACGTTTAGTGGATTATCTGAAGAGTTTTCTACAAAAAAGGAATTTGAAAAGTATAGGGGAATTTATCAAGATTTGGATTATGGGGTGGTGAAGAAGAGATTTAAGAAGTATAAGAATGTGGAGGTAATTCGGGGAATGGTGCCGACAATTCTTGCTGAGTTGAAGATTACGAATGTGGCATTTGCATCAATTGACTTGAATAGTAGTTTTGCAGAGCTTGGCGCGATAAAATATGTGTGGAATCTTCTGAACAAGGGGGGAATTATTTTACTTGATGATTACTGTAGATATGGGCATGAAGAACAGTATCATCACATTTCCCATCTATTAAAGTCGTTGAAGGTTACTGCATTAGAATTGCCGACAGGCCAGGCACTGATAATAAAATGAGAATTCTTATGCAGTGAGCCTGGTGATTGCGTTCTTGCAGAGTCCTAGGAATCGTCTGAATCCGACGCGCTTGTATCTCTCGTAGGCGAGTTTTGGTATGCGAAGCTTGTTATTATTCAAATAGTTGATGAGGATATGCTTTTCTGCGCGTTTCTTGAGCCTAATCAGGTCTTCAGTAGAAAGTTTGGTGATGTTGACCATGGGTCGCACGGAAAAATCTCCCATCTTGCACATCTCAATGATGAATTTCTCGTCATCCTTTATCTGGCCGACTTCTTTGCAGTAGTCCCAGAGCTCTGTTGCAGGGTTAGGTGTTGTGAAGAAGAGTCCTGGGATGAGCTGGTCAGCATCTTTGATGAAATCCACCGTCTCTTGGATGCTTTCTTCGTCCTCGTCTCGTGTGCCGACCATGAACGTGGTGAATGCTATGAGTCCTGCGGCTTTGGTATTCTTGATGGCTTGGAGTGCCATGTTCTTGTTGGTTGCCTTGTTCATGTTGGCGAGCATCCTGTTGCTGCCGGACTCGATTCCGTATGTGACGGAAACGCATCCTGCTTTTTTCATGAGGGAAAGTAGTGGCGGGGTGACGATGTTGACCCGTCCTGTGGCGCTCCAGGCAATCTTTTTTGAGAGTTTTTTCTTGATCATGAGGTGGCAGAATTCTTCTGCGCGTCGGACATTGGCGACGAAGAGTTCATCATCCCACATGAAGAAGTCGATCTTGAATTTGTCATAGGCATTTTGGATGTCTTCGATGCATTTCTCAGCGCTTCGGAAGCGTACCTTGCGAAGGGCGGATCCGTCGTAGCAGAAGTTGCACCGGTAGGGGCAGCCGCGGCTTCCCATGATGTTGATGCTTCGCTTGAAGCCGAATCCGGTGACGATATTGTTTTTCAGGTAGATATCCATGGGAAACTTGTCCCAGGGCATGAGGGGAAGCTGGTCGAGGTTCTCGA
This sequence comes from Nanobdellota archaeon, assembly GCA_043825215.1. Lineage (GTDB taxonomy): Archaea > Nanobdellota > Nanobdellia > Woesearchaeales > JAHJEM01 > JAHJEM01. The sequence continues at coordinate 17,289 of JBDRSD010000021.1, read as the reverse complement.
TCACGCGTCCGAGACCTGTGAAGTGAGGCTTTCCTTCTTTTCGTATCCAGATTCCCTTGACCTCATCGAGTGGCATATTATCGCGAAGCGCATTCATGAGGTCAACAAGGATGAGCTCTCCCTCTCCTTCGACGATGATGTCTGCTTTTGTGCGTTCGAGAAAGACAGTTGTGATGCCGGTAGTGACAGGTCCTCCGACAACGATCAGTTTGTTGGGGAAGAGTTTCTTGATTTCCTTTGAAAATTCCTTGATCTGCAGGTAGTTGGTGATGAGTCCTGTGAGTCCTATGACATCGTATCTTTCGAGCTTCTTGAATGTGCTTGTCGTCTCTTTGTCTGAGAGTCTGAGGGCATTGAGGTCCAGGATGTCGCATGTGTGCCCTGCCTCTTCGAGATACGATGCAAGGTAGCCAAGTCCTGTTGGTATGAAACTGGGAAGCGCTTCTTGCCGTATTGATGGGTTGATGAGGATAACTTTCATAAGCAGTAAGATCTTAGGAGACTTGGGTTGCTACTTTATTAACTTTTCGGCGGGACAAGTTTGTTGATTTCTTGGAGGACATGATTGCATGCTTCTTGACCTTGGTAGGCGATATATTGTTTTGAGAGGAGGATGATTGCGTTTTTTTCTGGTTTTTTCTTGGCAAAGGACCGAATTGCACGGACAGTTTCTTGATAGGTATATGCGGTGGTAATGAGGTTGGGAACAGGTGTGGGGATGATGTTGTCAGGGATGTGGTTGATGTTTACGCTGATAAGAAATTTTCCTCTCGTAAGTGATTCTATATTGACGGCACTACAGAAGTTGATAACACAATGGCTGGCTTCGATGAGTTCTTGGAGTGGGGTAGTGCCGTGAGGGATGATAGTGACATTGTTGAGTTTGTATTTTTTTATGAGTTGATCATGCAGGGTGCTATTCTCATCAGGGTGGAGTTTAGTGAGGAGGTGAATGTCGGGGAAGTGGGTGATTGCGCGATAGACGGTATCGAGAAAAGGATAGTTATAGGATTCGCTGATGCCTTGGCTGGCGAGCAGGAAGTGTTTTTTCTTCAGAGGAATGTCATATCGTTTGATAATGTCTGCATGAGCCTGTGGATATGCTCTAATTTCTTCTGGCATACCGACGATGCGGATGCGCTGTTCTGGGATGTGCATTTGAAGAAGGGTTTTTTTAACCCAATTACTGTAGACAAGGATGAGATTTGCACGCGTGCCATTGAGGAGAGGTGTTCTTGCAATAATACCATGTTCCATGATTGTGGTGGGGATGCCGTGTTTTTTGGCAATGCTTATGAGTGTTTTTCCGTGGGTAGATATTTCGTCTATGGTGATGACAAGGTCTGGTCGTTCTTGGCGGATCATTTCTTCAAAGATTTCGATGAGAGCTGTAATGTGGGAGAATCTGGCATTCTTGAGGAATGTGAAGAGTTCTTCGAATGCAGGGCCGATGTTGGCTTTGCGGTAGGTGAGTTTGTTGAGAATGTCAACAGTGCTGGATGTGTATATCTTATTCTGTTTTTTAATTGCCGTGATGACTTTTTGAGTGAGATAGTCTTCGTGTTTTTTGTAGGTAATGCAAGAAAAGCTTGAAGGATCTTGATTTTGACCAATGAACATGACGTCATATTCTTTTGCAAGGGTTGTTGCCCAGGGGATGATTTTTGGGGCATGGATGGAATCATGAACAATGAGGATTTTTTTCTTTGAAGACATTTTTCTAGGGGTTGGTCTGCGCGGTCGTGGTTGTCTGATATATGTTGGTGTGGTGAGTGCGGCGAGATGTTTGATGAGTGTCATTTTGAGTGTTCTTCCTGCACGTCGAAGGGGTGGTCGTTTATCGATGATAGGGATGTGGTGAGCGAGAGTGAGGTTTTCGAGGATGTCTTGGTATGTGTTATTGGTGAGGAGAAGGATGTGGTCTGGTTTTTCCTTGGTTATGATGGTGGTGAGCTCGTCGATAAATGAGGTGATGGGAAGAGCGTACATGCGCCAAATGTCTTTGAGGGCAAGGTCGATGAGATTGTATCCTTTGTAGTGGTAGGGGAAGTTCTTTTTGGTGAGTTGTTTCTCGAGATTGCGTAAATAAGTGAGTGCAGTTTTTCCTTTGGTATATGACCAGATATCGTCAGTAAGTTCTCTTTTGCTGATAAAGCCGAGGTGGTGTGTGCTAAGTTCTTCTTCGCTTCGATGATCAAGGGTGATTGTTATTAATCCCTGTTGCTTTTTAAGAAGAGGGATGATTCGTGCTCTCATACTTGTTTGTTGGAAAAGAGTGATGCCTTGTCGGTAGACTGGTCCGAGTGGTCCGCCGAAGTGTTTTTTTTGCATGTCGATGACGCAGAGGGTTTTCATACGGGTTGCGAAAGACATCCTGTTTAAAAATCTTAAGGATTGCCTGCCGGGAAAATTCGGAAACTGACCTATTTCACTTTATTTCGACGTTACATTTATAAAAAACGCTCATTTCATCTTTCCCAATGTCCCATCTGCGAACCTTTGCAAAACTCATGCATGTTCTCTCGCCAGCGATGATGACAAGATTCATCCTGGTGTACACAGGAAGGGTGAAGTCTGCGACTATCCAGACAAAGGATGGCGTGAAGATTTTCATCCGTGGTGATCGCCAAGGTGAGAACCAGGCCTTTGTTGATATCTTTGTGCATGAGACCTATACCCGGGGGGATTTTGCATTGGGTGCTGAGATGACCATTGTGGATATTGGCGCGCAGGTTGGTCTTTTCTCCTTGTACGCAAGTGTTCATGCTACGAAGGCAAGGATTTTTGCCTTTGAGCCGGTGAAAGACAATTTTCTTGTCTTGCAGAAGAATGTGCGCCTGAATCGTATGAAGCGCATCGTTCCTGTCATGCAGGCAGTCTCAAAAAGCACAGGGCATGCGAAGATCTTCATCCATCCTACGCATACTGCCGCGCATAGCATGTTCCAGCAGCGTGTTGTCCCTGAAGCAAAGGCGATGTCCATTCAGACTATCTCGCTTGCAGATGCATTTGTAAAGCACAATATTGACGTTGTGGATTTCTTGAAGATTGACTGTCAGGGAGCAGAGTATGATATCTTATTCACTGCTCCTGACGATACCATATCGAAAATCAAGAAGATTGCGATGGAGTATCATGATCTGGACAAGTTGAGAAATGGCAAGGTCATGCAGCGTTTCTTGAAAAAGAAGGGCTTTCAGGTACGATCTTCAGAAGAGGGCATGCTCTTTGCATGGAGGACGTAGATGAAAAAGCAAAAACAGAAAGTTCGCATACTGAATGTCTCCCATGACCTTCATAATTTCGTGGGTGATGATATCGGAATTCTGAAGGAGAAGTACGAGGTAGATACGCTGACAGCATCCCATCTCCCCATTCTTGTTCTCAAATTTCCAGTCCTATTATATAAGGTCGCACGATCAGACCTTGTCTATCTTTGGTTTGCAAACCCTGTCTCCTGGCTCACGCTTCTCTTCTGTAAGCTCTTTGGTAAGAAATCGGCAATGGTCTCTGGCGGGTATGATGTGGTGAAGATGCCTGAGATCGATTATGGTATCCACTTGCATAAGTACTTGCGCATGTTCGCCGTGTGGTCATTTAAGATGGTTGATGAGATCATCCTCTTTTCGCAGTCTTCAAAAGATGACCTGAAAAAGAACACTGGCTTGGATAAGGGAAAAGTTGTCTTTCTTGCAGCGCACACAGACAAGTTCAAGCCACCAAAAGTGAAAAAACAGGATGCAGCGGTGACGGTAGGAACGATTCGCTGGTCGAACCTGAAGAGAAAGGGCATCGAGACCTTTGTAAGAGCAGCCAAGTTCGCGCCAGACATAGAGTTCTGGGTGATTGGAACAGTCATTGATGATTCGATTGATCACTTGAAGAGGATTGCGACAAAGAATGTGCACTTCTTTGATTTTGGTTATGATGAGAAGAAGATTGTGGAAAAGGTCCAGAGGGCAAAGGTGTATGTGCAGGTCTCAGGCCATGAGGGTTTTGGCGTTGCCATGGTGGAGGGCATGCTCTGCGAGTGTGTTCCCGTTGTCACGGCAAGAGGTGCGATCCCTGAGGTTGTCGGTGATACTGGTATCTATGTTCCGCTTGGCGATGCCAAGAAGACTGGCAGTGCGACGAAGCAGGCACTTCTCATGGATGGCAAGAAGGCAAGACAAAGAGCCTTGCAGTTTTCTGTTGAGGCAAGAAAAAAGAAAGTTTTAAAAATCGTCGGTAAGTTGTTCACAGTATGAAATCTTTATTGGTCATTGGTGGCACAGGTTTTATCGGTTCGAATGCTGTAGCATCATTCTTGAAGGATGGCTGGGATGTCACTGTCCTTGATAATCTTTCCCGCAAGGGAACAAAACAAAACCTGGAATGGCTGCAGAAGAACTATCCAAATGTCAAGTTCATAAAAGCAGACATCTGCACTGATCAATCCCTTCTTGACCAGGCGGTTGAGGGAAAGGACGCAGTCCTGCACTTGGCAGCCCAGGTTGCGGTCACAACTTCTGTCACAGATCCGAGGACTGATTTTGAGATCAATGCCCTTGGCACGTTCAATGTGCTTGAAGCAATCAGAAAGTCAAAAGCAAGGCCCATCATTCTCTACTCGTCGACTAACAAGGTCTATGGTGGCATGGAGGATGTCGAGGTCATTGAAAAGGATGGCCGCTACGTGTATAAGGATTTCATAGGTGCAAGCGAGGAGCGGATTCTGGATTTTCATTCGCCTTATGGTTGTAGCAAGGGTGCTGCTGACCAGTACGTGCGCGATTACGCAAGGATCTACGGCCTACGTACAATCGTTTTTCGCCAGTCTTGCATCTATGGCTATCGCCAGTTTGGAATAGAGGATCAGGGCTGGGTGGCATGGTTCACGATAGCAGCGCTTCTGGATAAGAAGCTCACGATTTATGGCGATGGCAAGCAAGTAAGGGATGTCTTGTTCATTGATGATCTCGTGCAGGCGTATAAGCTGGCAATTGCACACATTGCAACAACGAGCGGTCAGGTTTATAATATTGGTGGCGGCCCGAATTTTCAGATGTCGCTTCTTGAACTTCTCAAGCATTTGGAAAAGCAGCTCAACAAAAAGATCCCTTACACATATGCCGATTGGCGTCCTGGTGACCAGAAGGTATTTGTCTGCGATATCAAAAAGGCAAAGAAGGATTTTGGCTGGGAACCGAAAGTCGGTGTGGAGAAAGGAGTCAGCCTCCTCGCGGATTGGGTGAAGGAGAACAAGGAATTATTTATGTGAATTAGGGATAGGGGTAGCTTAATATTTCTTGGATGTGGGGCGCTGGTCGTAAGGAACTGTCAAGTTCTCGCACGAGAGTGTCGCATGGCAAGAGCCCCCCTTCGAAAAAATAAAGCATGAGTCCAAGTCCTTGTATGCAAAACCCTGTTTCATCCAATTTTTGTGTTCTGATATCTTCTCTTGATAAACGGAAGAATTCGTCAAGGACTTGTCGGTAAATGCCCCGTTTCCAGGGAAAGGTTTGTGTATTCATTGATGACAGTGCAGTTTCGAGTTCATGGACAAGGGGATTATCTGGCTGGAGGCCGAGTTCGAGCATCGATGATTTTGCCTCCTGTCCTCTCTCATGCAGTTCTTCAGGAGTGATTTTTCCTTCTTGTAGGTCTTGCAGGCATATTGCGTAGAAATGGTCCAATGCGATTCTGTGGTGTTTGTGTTCATACATTAGTGTGGTTAGGGAAATCGTTCGGTTTTATAATTATTTGGTTTCCATAAATCATTTAAATTGCCTGGTTTTCTTTGGCTGATATGCAAGTTCTCGTTACAGGCGGTGCCGGCTTTATCGGATCTCATTTGTGTGAGTTCTTGCTCGATAAGGGTTATCAGGTCATCTGTGTGGATAATCTCTTCACAGGAAGTAAGGAGAACATTCAGCATCTGATGGCGCATCCCAAGTTCGAGTTCATACGGCATGATATCGCTTTTCCGTTGTTTCTCGAGGTCAAGCAGATATACAATCTTGCCTGTCCGGCGTCTCCGGTTCATTACCAGTATAATCCTGTGAAGACGATCAAGATGGGAACTGTTGCCATGGTCAACATGCTCGGCCTGGCGAAGAGGACGGGCGCAAGAATTCTTCAGGCTTCAACCTCTGAAGTCTATGGTGATCCTGAGGAGCATCCGCAAAAGGAGACGTATTGGGGACGAGTGAATCCTATCGGCCCGAGGTCATGCTACGACGAAGGAAAACGCGTCGCAGAAGCATTGATGATGGCGTATCACTGGCAAAATAAGGTTGACATCAGGATCGCAAGGATCTTCAACACATATGGTCCGCGCCTGGCGAAAAACGATGGCCGTGTCATCTCAAATTTCATCCTCCAGGCGCTTGAGAACAAGCCAATTACTGTCTATGGTAAGGGAGAGCAGACAAGATCTTTCTGCTATGTTTCAGACCTTGTCCAAGGCCTTTACAAGCTTATGAACGACACAGACTACTCTGAGCCTGTCAATCTGGGAAATCCTGATGAGAGGAGCATTTTGGAGATGGCAAACCTGATCATTGCGCTTTCTGGATCAAAATCGAAGATTGTCTTTGAGAAGCTCCCCCAGGATGATCCAGTACAGCGAAAGCCAGATATTACGTTGGCAAAAAAGCTTTTGCAGTGGGAGCCGAAAGTACCCTTGGAAGAAGGTTTGAAAAAGACTGTGGCATATTTTAGGAATACGCTTTGAGTATGTCTGAGATCGCGTATTTCTTGCAGGTTTTATCCTCGGAAATGGTCTCATACAGCCAAAGGATCCATTCGCGCTGTCGTGGAAATGCCTTGTCTAGGTGATGCGGGTGGATGTCGACGACAAGGAGGGCTTTTTTTTTCTTTGCTTGATTCAGCAGTCGCGTCGTGTGCTGTTTAGCCTGTTTGAGTGTCATATTGGCATAGAATGGGCTAAAGAGGTAGGTGTCCATGATGTGGATGGGAATTTCCAGCATGTTTATTGTCTTCTTTGGCCGCTCAAGCTTCTTTACGTACACGCTTGAATCATAGACATAGATATCGCTTAAGATGTGGAATGTCTCCTTGGTGATGTGTAGGTAATGCATGCGGATTCCGCTTGGGCTTTCTCCGGTGATCCTTTCAAAGATGGCGTGCTCTTGCCTGATCTCCTTCTCGTCAGAATGGTGCTGTCCGTGGAGACCAAGGTCGAATCCTTCTTCTTTGAGTGTGCGTGCAATGGGCGCGATCTCGTCAACAGTGTAGGAGATGCTTTTTCCTCTGTTGACGGCGAAGAACCATGTTGAGGGAATCTTGTGTTTTTTCTCGAGTTTGATCCATTCGTCGAAGTGGTTCCACGTGTGGGGGTTGAAGAGGGAGAGTTTGAGCCTCGTCATGCTCCAAAAGCTTCTGCGTCCCTTGAAGACCTCGATTGCTGAAACGCCAAGAAGCCTGAAGAGGAAGAGGTCGCGAAAGTAATGCTCCTTGACCTGGATGTGGTCGATGTCGTGCGTGATCCAGACGCCCCATGTTTTCATGGATGTGTAAAATGGCTTTGTCTTAATAAAATTACTTCTCTTCTTAAATAGTTTCAATATAGAAAATATAATTGCCGAAAATGGCGGTCATGTTTGCAATGTAAATTATATATTACGTAACCAAAAAATTTATATACTAAATGTAATATATTTCTTACATTAAAAGGTGATCAATATGATTGGAAAACCAGAATGGTTCACACGCAGGAAATATGGTGGTTGGGGCATCATGCCAAAGACCTGGCAGGGCTGGGTCTATATTGCATTAGTCATCATCCCGTTCTCGGTGTTCAATGTCCTTCCGTTCTGGAGTGTGAAGGTCAGGATGATTGTCACTCTTGCCTGGGCTCTCTTCTTGCTTATTGACGTGACGCACATCATGATCAGGATGCCAAAGGATGAGCGGGAGAAAAAACATGAGGCAATAGCTGAGAGAAATGCTCTTTGGGTTGTCCTTCTTGTCCTGATTCTTGGCACGGGATACCAGATTGCAAGAACCGCGATCACCATGACCATGCAGGTGGATTATTTTATCATTGCGGCAGTCTTTGCCGGTCTTATCACGAAAGGGATAACAAACATCTACCTGGACAAGAGGGATTGATGTTCTTGCTACCCACCTTCAAGCCGTTGCAAGCCCGTGCTGAAAACAAGAGATGCCACCCAAGGCGCCGGTCGACCCGGGTGCTCAGCAACGAGTTGCTGGCAATTTGTGCGCTCATGCACAAATGGTTGCCCCCTCCAGGGTGGGTCGACGAGCGAGCTTTAGCTCGCGACGGCCGCCATGATTGGCTGGCCTTAAGTCACGTTGCTATACGAGGAGTAATATGAAAACAAAGATCTATCTCTGCCGAAAAAGGCTCAATATGACCCAGGAAGAGCTTGCAGGACTTGTCGGCGTCACCCGTCAGACAATACTTGCCCTTGAAGCCGGACGATACAATCCCTCGCTTGAGCTTGCATATAAGATCACAAAGGTATTGAAAGCAAAACGGATTGAGGATGTGTTCTTAGTGGGTAGATAATTGCCGACTTTATAATTTGGCTGTCTTCCACAGGTATGAAAAATAGTTCTTGTATGATGTATAGACGTCTTTGTGGGTGATGATTATTCCTATTGGGTTTTCAACCCAGGCGATGAGCGCGACTTTCCCATCAAAAATATAGGTCGAAACTGCTGATATGAATTCCTGTGGTACATATTTTATCTTGGTGAGTTTGATTTGTGTTGGCTTTATTTTGATGTTGGCGATGATTCGCATGTGGATTTTTCTTCTGATGCGTTCCTTATCCCATTTGGGGTAGTCGTAGGGAAGGAATTCCTTTATCTTGTATTCTGCGCCGAAATCCAGTATCTCAGTCTGTGTTTCAAGCATCTCTGAAAGGATGCTTCTTATGCCTGCAAGTCCCTTGAAGCTGTGGATGTCCTGTCTATCCTTTGCAAGGTCAAAGTCTATTTGCAGTGTGGGAATGAGCTCTTTGACTTCTTGCAGTTCCTGCTCTTTTTTCTCGATTATAGTCTTGATGTTCTTTGGGTTGCCTGCTTCGAAGAGAAGCTTGTTCTCTTTAGTGATCTGGCTGATGAGTCCCTTTTCTCGAAGTCCTCGGAGTGCATCGTAGACCGAGACTCGGTGGATTCCTGATTCGCGGGAGAGTTCGTTTGCTGATGCTGAACCGAGCTTGATGAGGGAGAGATAGCACTTTGATTCATTTGGTGAGAGTCCTGCTTTTTCGAGGAGCTGCCAGTTCATGTATAGAAGGGAGAATGGAGCATTTATAAATGTAATTATTTGTTGTTATCTCCCTTACTACAAAATTTTAAATATGTAACTATCAATTAATAGTAACATGAAAGATCCGAGTTATTTTGATAGAGGCGTCCAATGTGGGCATTTTGGAAGGGATGGTAGGCGATTTTTTTATGAGGAGACAGCACATCAGATCGCAGGGTTTTGCCAGGTAATCTCTGCCTCTTATGAAGAAGGAAGCTCATTACTGATTGGTGATGTTGGGGGAGGGAATGGGCTTGTCGCGAAGGAGCTTGTCAAAAGACTTGGATCCGTATTTCCGAAAATGAATATTCATGTCCTTGACTGTGATGCGGGAAAATTTGAGTGTGGAAATCCGTGGATAACATTCAAAGAGCATGATGTGAGAAACCCGTTGTTACAGCAGTATGATGCACTCGTGGGCAGGTCTTTTTTGCATTATAACGTAATCAAGGATCAGGAATGTATCTTGAACAATATGAAAGAAGCCCTTCGGTCAGGAGGCATTGCTTGTTTGATTCAGCCATGCCCTTTGGAAGAAGATATTGAAAAGATTCAAGGTGTATATAATCTGATTGCGTCGATGAAATCCATGCCATCCAGAACCTGGGTTGTATCCACAAAATTAGAGACTATGATACGTTCAGTTGATTTCGATATTATTAATCATGAGGTTTTGGGGAAGGGCGAATATTCGATTGATGGCTTCTACAAGGTTCGATATCGACTTGATGATGAAGAAGTATTCGCTCTTAAGAATCTTTTTCAAGGTAAGGAGGGGCTTTTTCTGCCGACGCATACTTATTTGTTAAGATGAAAAATTGTTCTTTAAACCAAAATCTTTATATATAACTTCCTATTGCTAACTATAGTTGATATATAATGAGACCGACCACTATTCAGTTGGACAAATCTGTGGTTAGGGCGTTGCAGGAGATTAAGGATCATCCGCGTCAGACGTATAATGAGCTTCTTGGAAAGATGATTCGGGTCATGAAGCAAGTGAAGAATAGCAACCAATACGATGAATTCTTGCATAAGATACAGCAGCACAAGATGAAGGAGTTGTGGGATAACGAGGAAGATGAGGCCTGGGAGCATGCTTAAATCGGGTGATGTAGTCCTTGCAAACATCCAGTTCACAGACACGTTTGAGATAAAGAAGCGCCCTGCTCTTGTTCTCTTTTCAGAATATGGAAACATTGTCGTTGCAGGCATTACCAGCAATAAAGAAATGAAGGGTATAGCGTTGACACGAGCGGATGGTGCATTGAAGGATTCTATTATTAAGCTCAATTATATTTTTACTATTTCTGACGCTATGATCGAAAAGATTTTATTCCCTCTGTCACTGGAGAAAAAGAGAGAAGTATATGCCTGCTTAGTGGAAAAATTGAGATTATTGAAGTGATACTGTTCAGTTTTGGTGCTCAAGGCAAAGAGAGTTGAGGATGTATTTTTATTGGGGAAAGCATAACATTTTTGAAGTACGTCTTTTTTATTCTTTTTGATGTATGAATTGTTGCTCGAAGGGGAGTTTACGAAGGATTTTCTTGAAAGGCTGCGTCTGGCACGCAGTCGTATTTATTTGCAGATGATGACCTTTGAAGCTGATGCTTCTGGCAAGCAGGTGTTCGGGCTGCTTTTGAAAGCAAAGAAAAGAGGGGTGGATGTGAGAATTATTGTTGATAAATATACTGACATGATGGTAAGTAATATGCCTGCAAAGCATCCCTCTGTGCGGGAGGAGGCGATCTTGACTGCGTATGCCTTTGCAATGCTTAAAAAAGCAGGGATTCCTGTTGTGAGGACTCGTCCCTTAGGTCCATTGCAGGCGTACATCTTGTTTCGCAATCACAAGAAGCTCTTTATTATTGATGACATGAGTTATATTGGTGGTATGAACATAAGTGATCATAATTTTGCTTGGCATGATTTCATGGTGCGAATTGATGATCCAACCCGCACAGCAGTGTTAGTTAAGGATTTCTTACAGACAGAGAAAGGTGAGGTATCTGATCTGAAGAAGAAGGGAATTCTAACGAATAGACATATTAGAGACTCGTTCTTACGCTTGTTGAGGACGGCAAGAAAGGAGGTGATAATCTCATCTCCTTATGTGCTTGATCCGTTTCTCTTCAATGTCATTCAGAAGGTACGGCCCGGTGTTCGTGTCCTGCTTTTGACTCTGGGAAAGAACAATGTAGGAATTATTAACACCATGTCCCCCTATGTTGTGCGACGTTTGATTAATGCAGGTGTTCTTGTGCGAGAGTATGGGCGGTTTAGTCATGCGAAGTTTGTCATGGTAGATAGGAAATGCATGCTTGTGGGAAGCTCGAATTTCGGCATGGAAAGTGTGCTTTGCAAGGATGAGATTGGTTTGCTCATAAAAGATTCTGTGTTTGTCGAGAATGCGTATCTGCGGCTTGTGGAAGCGGAAAAGACTAGTCCAGCTGTAATGCCTGAACGGGCAGATATCCTTTTAAGTAGTGCTCTTGTCGGATTTCTGGTAAAGCAAAGTCTGCCTGTGTATGGTTCTGTCCTAAAAAGGCACGTGCCGGTATTATGCTCTCCATGAGCTGGGTTTTTGCACGAGAAAGAAGCTTCTGTCATGCCAGATGTTTGCATTGAAAAACGTGTTGGTTTTTTGGAGGATGAGACCTACTGACTGTATTGCTTTTTTTATTTCTTCAACGCTTCTGACAGGGTATGGTGAAGATTCTATTGGAGAGTATTTTGAGCCTGTAATGCGGTGAAAGAAGTTACGCCTCACGGTGCTGTCGACGATGAGGATGTGTTTTTTGCTCATTTGGGCAAGGTTTGTGATGAATGGTACTGTGTGTTTTGCATGGTGAAGGGATCCGTATGAGATGACAAGATCAAATTTTTTTCCCCCTCTGTATGTTTCCATGTCTGCTTCGATGACAGGGATGCCTTTCTCTTTGCTGATCTTGGCAAGTGCCGCGTTCATTTCAAGGCCGTGGATCTCGTTGATTTTCAGGTGGTCTTTGAGCTTAAGGGTGATCGTGCCGTTGCCGCATCCCACATCTATTGCTTGGTCTCGTTTGATGTCTGTATTTTCTGCAAACTTTTGCAGTCGGGAGAGTTCGAGGGAAAGGTTTTGGTAGTGTGCATTCAGAGGGAGTAAAGTATACCAGAATTGGTCAAAACGCATTTTTTTTGTTGGTCATATAATTTATTTAAATATTGTTGTTAGGTGTAAAGAATTCGTTGATAGATGCGATGATATACTCCTGCTGCTCTTCGGTGAGTTCTGGATACATGGGAATCGACAGGATCTCGCCTGTGAGTTTCTCTGCGACTGGAAAATCCCCTTTTTTGTGTCCCAGATACGCATACGCTGAGAGCAGGTGGAGCGGGATTGGGTAGTGGATGCCTGTCTCGATCCCTTTGGATTTCAAGTGGTCCTTGAGGGAATCGCGTTTCGCTGTCCTGATCACATACATGTAATAGACATGGTAATAGTCAGGGTCAACAAGAGGTATTCCCACAAGTTTTTTCAGCTTCTGATCGTACCGTGCGGCAATCGCACGCCGTTTCTCTGTCCATTCATGCAGGTAGGGGAGTTTGATGGAGAGTATCTTTGCCTGCAGCGCATCCATCCTGTAGTTGTATCCCTCGAATTCATGGTCGTACTTGGCGATCCTTCCGTGGTTTCTCATCATGGCAAGCTTTTTTGCGGTCGAATCGAGCGTGCAGACGATGCCTCCGGCATCTCCGAATGCGCCAAGATTTTTTGCAGGAAAGAAGGAGAATGTGGCAATGCCTGAAATGACACCTGGTTTTTTTCCTTTGTATGAGGAAAGATGCGCATGCGCAGAGTCTTCCACGACAGATAGCTTATGCTTCTCGGCAATCTTCATGAGTTGTTCCATGTCAACCATCTGTCCGTACATGTGTACGGGAATGATTGCCTTGGTTTTTTTGGTGATCGCCTTTTCAATCTGGGCAAGGTCGATATTCATCGTCTGTTCATCGCAGTCGACAAACACGCATCGTCCTCCGGCGTTTGTCACGCTCTCGGTTGTGCCGATGAAGGTGTTTGCCGGCACGATGACCTCATCGCCAGATCCAACGCCGAGTGCGCGAAGCGCCATTTCCACAGCGACTGTTCCATTGGCGACGCCTACGCAGTGGTTCATGTCTGAGGCTTTGGCGAATTCCTCTTCAAACTCTTTCAAGGGTTGCCCCATGATGAATTGTGATGTGTCGATGATCTCTTGTATTCCTATATCTATCTCGTCCTTGATGGACAGGTAGTTCGCTTTCAGGTCTACGAGCGGGATGTGCATAAAGATGAAAACCTTGCCGTGCTTTAAATATTTTATGCGGAATAGCTCTCGAGAAGTTTTTCTACAAGCGGGTCGACGATGACTTGTACGGCTTGCGGATTCATCATGTGTTGCGTAATAACTGTCTCGTATTTCGCTCTTAGGTAGATGACATCAATCCCTAATTGTTCAGCTGTGGTGATTGTGACGCCACAGAGGCAGGCGAGCATTTTGAATTTCTCAACGTCTTCTTCTTGTTCAAGGCCGATAAGATATCCTTCTATTGCTCGATAGACTCTATCTTCAAGTGTCGTTTATCATCACCCATAATAAGTGCTGGTAAAGAAGTATTAATATTTTCTTATTCGTATGCCTTCTCGCCAGAATCATACGTAAGTTCGTTCACTTTCTTGACTTCCCGTGCAGGATTTCCGATGACAACAGCGTCGGGAGCCACATTTTTCGTGACAACTGCACCAGCCCCGACAAGTGCGTTCTTGCCGATGGTGACGCCGGGAAGGATGGTTGTGTTCGCGCCAAGTTTTGCCCCTTCTTCGACGATCACGCTCTTGAAGTGGTCCTTTGCAAGGGGGGAATTGGGAAATGGCGCGTTTGTGATGCACACCTTGGGCCCTATCCAGCATCCTTTCTTCAGGGTCGTGTGTTCTGGGATGAATGCTTGTGTGTGGATGCGCACATCGTCTTCAATCGTGACCTGGAATTGTACGCTGGACTTGATACCTATCCACACATTGTTACCAATCTTGTTGTTTTCGCGAACAGTCACCATGACTCCTGTTCCGAAGTTGTCTCCGATCTGGTTTCCGGCAAAGATGATGGAATGGGATCTTATGTGGGCGTTCTTGCCGATGGCTGTTTTCTCGTCACCAGGCTTCTTTCCTGGCGCTGGGACTCCGATGATGCAGAAGTCTTCTATGATTGTCCCTTCTCCGAGTGTGACGTTCGGGTGGATGATTGCAGTTTTTGCGATGTTGAGTGTCATAGAAAGAATAAACTGCTTCTGTTTTTAAAAGTGATGTTCACTTTATGGAAACGCTTTTATATTCTATGTGATTTTCAATATTCATGGTAAAGGAAGTCTGGTATGGCATGTTCGACACATTTGAGGAGGATTGGCATGGCACATTTGATGTGCCTGATGAAAAAGAACTTAGAGAAGAGTTTGAGTGGCTTGATCGTGTAGCTTATTTGTTGGGTATAACAAAACCTCGTAAGGACGGATTGGTCGCCTGTCCTTTGTATGAGAGATCAATTCCTGCTGACGGAAATTGTGTGAGTTCTTTTGATCTTGAAAGGAAATGTCCTTATGCTCAGAATGAGGGAGAAGACAGTCTGGCTTATATTGTCTGTAATTGCCCTGATAGTCCAGAGCATTAGAAGTTTTGTTCAGAACCTGTTCAGGTGCACGCCTTCTTCTTCTCCTAATGGAATGGTAACCTGTTTTCCTTCCCTGCTTGCCTTGTGGATTGCCATGATGAGTTCGAGCGTCTTGTAGCCTTCTTCGCCGTTCACGTGGTTCTTTCCGTTCCGAAGCAGGCAATCGCGCACGTTCTTGTAGACTTCTGAGTGGCCGAAGCCATACACGTTGGGAGGATTCGTGCCTATGTTTTTGATGTTCTCGTCGTCGGGGTCGTTGTCCTTGAACTCCCAGATGTCTATCTTGTTGAGTGCTGTCCCTCCGACCTTGACTGTCCCCTTCTCTCCCTGGATTGTGATTGACCCTTCGAGGTTTCTGGGGTGGGTGAGTGTTGTCGCTTCGATGATGCCAAGTGCGCCGTTCTTGAATGTGATGAGTGAGATTGCGGTGTCTTCTGTCTCGATCTTCCTGCCGAGCCGTGCGGCAATCCCGGAAACGGATTGCGCTGGCCCGAGGAGCCATTGGAGCATGTCGACGTGGTGGCTGGCCTGGTTGAGCAGTGTCCCTCCGTCTTTGAGGAGAGTTCCGTGCCAGTTGTCCTGGTCATAGTATTCCTGTGGGCGCTGCCATCTAACGCAGATGCTTCCAAGGTAGATCTTGCCGAATCGTCCTTTGTCGATCGCTTCTTTCAGTTTCTGGATGGGCGGATTGTACCTGTTCTGCTTGATGACAAAGAGATGCACATTATTCTTCTTGCAGGCATTAATCATGTTGCGGGCGTCTTTCAGCGTGAGTGCCATCGGTTTTTCTGTGATGACATTGATCTTCTTCTGCGCGGCAAGGATGGTCTGGACGGGGTGCAGGAAGTTTGGCGTGCAGATCGAGACGATGTCAGGTTTGAGGGTGACAAGCATTGTTTCATAGTCAGTGAATGCCTTGCAGCCCTGCTCGTGTGCTTTCTTTTCTGCAAGCTCCTTGTTCGTGTCGCACACGCCGACAAGCTGTAGGTCTGGCAGCCCTTTGACTGCCTGGAAGTGCTTTTCAGAGATGCGCCCGCATCCCACAAGTGCGATTCGTATCTTGTTGGTCATGATGATTTCAGAATCGCTGTGTGTTTTTAAATATTGCCTATCTCCTGAATTTTCCGCTGATCATCCCATCGAGGTAGCCGATGCCGTAGGCAGCGTGGATGATGAAGTAGAAGAAGGGCGCGCAGATGCTGATGAGAAGTGTTCGTGATCTGGTGAATGCCCAGATGAATCCGATAATGATGTAGAGGAGGATGAGTTCGCCAAGGAGCGTGCTCGCGTCTCTTGACACGATGCTTGCGAGGACGAGAAGGGCGAGGAGGACTGTTCCGATGCTGGGTATGATGTAGTAGAGCTTGAAGGATTTTGGGTGCTTCTTGATGCGAATGGCAGCGCCAAGCCCGTACGCGTACATCTGCTTGAAGAATCGTGAGGGTGATTCTTTCTTCTGCAGGCTGACTGAGGTGTAAGGGATGAAGAGGAGCTTGTATCCTGCATTGTTGAGCCGCAGGTTGAATTCGCCGTCCTGCCCGCACCAGAGGTGTTCGTCAAAGTTTCCGATGATGCCGAAGAGCTCTCGCCGGTATGCCGTGAATGCGATGCTTCTGACCTCTTTTTCTTTTTTGAGGTTGATGTTCTGGTCTGTGATGCCTCCTCCTCCGAAGAGCGTGGAAAAGACGGTCTGGATGCATTGCCCTGTGAATGTGAGCTCTTCGTCAGGAGGGTTGCTTGCGACGCCGACGCCCATGACCTTATTTGGATTCTGCTCGAGCTTTGAGACGACTGTTGAGACAAAGTTCTCTTTGGCAATTGCGTGGCCAGAGTAGTTGAAGATGTAGGTGCCTTTTGCTTCTTTGAGGCAGATGTTTCTGCCGATTGCTGTGTTTCGTGAGGGATTCTTGAGTAGGATGATGTTAGGGTTCTTCTTTTGCCGTTCTTTGACGATGTCTGCTGTCCTGTCTGTGCTCCTGCCGTCTGCGATGATGATCTGGATCCGCTCTTTCGGGTATGTCTGTGCTTCAAGGCTGTCAATGACCCTTCCTATGTGCTGTTCTTCATTGTAGGCAGGGATGATGAATGAGACAAGCGGGTGTTCTTTTTTCATGGAGAGAAATGAACTGGGTTGATTAATAAAGGTTACTGTTCTTTCTTCTTTTTCTCCTGTTTTTTCTTCTCGAGTGCCAGCTGCCTGATGAGCCTTGTTATCTCCTGTTCTGTGTTCTCGATCTTGATGTAGACGCGAAAGACGAGGTAGAAGAGGAGGATTATGGAAAGGGAGACGATGAGGTTCACTCCCTGCTTCAGGCC
>JBDRSD010000020.1:0-38215 GCA_043825215.1 Nanobdellota archaeon | reverse complement strand
CGCCTATGTCAAGGCAAAGAATGTGTTTCATGGAATTATTTTTTTTAAGAAAGGATATTATAAATGTTTCGTTAGGAGAAGACGAGTGCTGGTTTTCCTGGTATTGCTCCTCCTGCTTTTTGTTCTGTGCTTTTTTCTGCACTATCGATTTTTATTCTGAGCTTGAGCTCTTTTGAAAGGGTATCTTTCGCGCTTTCAAGCGCGAGTTTCTCCTTTTCCTGTGTGAGGATGAACTCTGGCATCTTGGAAGGATCTTTAAGGATTGCAGAAACAAGTGGCGCGATCTCTTTCTCGTGTCCTTTAGTCATTGTTGCTGTGATGAGTGTTTTCATGTCTCTTGTCTCGTTGAGTGTTTTTTTGAGTTTTTTCAGTGCCCCATACTTCCATTTGGGAGAGAGAATGATCTGCAATTCTTTTGGTTCGAACTTGATGAGTTTTTGTAGAGAAAGTATGTCTTCTCTCACTTTTTCGATGAAGTCGTCTTCTGCTTCGAGTTCTGGCTTGATCTTTTTCTTGTCAAAGCCTGGCCATTCGGCGAGTGATATGAATGGTTTTTTTCCAAGTCCCTCCCAGAGTTCTTCGCAGATGTGCGGTATGATTGGAGCAAGAAGTAAGAGCAGTGTTTCGGCACTCTTTCGTGAGAGTTCTTGTCGTCCTGAAAGATAATTGACATATTTCATGATGGCAATGAGCGCTTTGTTGTGGTTGAATGATTCAAAGTGTTCTGTGACTTCTTGTATGGTCCTGTGAAGCTTGCTCTCCACCTTGGGCTCGATGGTTGAGACGAGGGTGGTTTCGGTGAGGAGTGTGATGAATCGTTTCATGAATCGGCTGGCGCCTTCGATTCCTTGGTCTGACCATTCCATGTCCTTGTCTGGTCCTGCGACAAAAAGGAGGAAGAGCCGTGCAGTATCAATCCCGTGGGTCTTACTGACTTCTTCAGGCAACACCACATTTCCTTTGCTTTTGCTCATGACGACTCCTCCCTTGTGGAGCATGCCTTGGTTGTAGAGTCGTTGTGCAGGTTCATCGATAGAATGCAGGCCTAGGTCTTTCAGGAATTTGGTGAGGAAGCGAAAGTAGATGAGGTGGCCCGTGGCGTGTTCTTTTCCGCCAATGTATTGATCAATCGGAAGCCAGTAGTTCGCTGCATCTTTTGTAAAGGGAAGTTTTTCGTTCGTCGGATCGCAGTATCTGAGAAAATACCAGCTCGAGTCGATGAAGGTGTCCATGGTGTCTGTTTCACGTCTGGCTTCTTTTCCGCAGGCAGGACAAGGTGTATGTGCGAATGTCTTGGATGTTGCAAGCGGGTTTCCTTTCCCAAAGGTCACATCTTCCGGAAGTAGTACAGGTAATTCCTTTTCCGGCACTGGCACAATCCCGCAGGTATCGCAGTAGGCTATGGGGATCGGGCATCCCCAGTAGCGTTGGCGTGAGATGAGCCAGTCGCGGAGTTTGTACGTGGTTGTTTTTTTCCCCCATTTGTTCTTTTCTGCGTGTACGGTTATCGCTTCCATCGCGTCAGTATTTCTCATGCCGTCGAATGTTCCGGAGTTGACGAGTGTGCCGTCTTCAATAAAGGCTCTTGCCATCTTCTCTTCTTTCAGGTCGTAAGCGTCTGGACTGATCACGACTTTGATTGGCAGGTGATATTTTTTAGCAAAGGAGTAGTCGCGTTGGTCATGCGCAGGTACTGCCATGACTGCTCCTGTCCCGTAATCATACAAACAGTAATCTGCAACCCAGAGTGGAAGTTTCTCTTTAGTAAATGGGTTGATGAAGTAGACGCCGAGGAACATCCCGTTTTTTTCTTTGCCTTCTGCTGTGCGTTCGATGAGGCTGTGTTTTTGTGTTTCTTTGATGAATTGCGCTACCTTTTTTTCGTGTTCTGTGCCTTTTGTCCATGCGGAAACTTTCGGGTGTTCGCAGGCAAGGACAAGGTACGTGATGCCATGGACCGTGTCTGGTCTGGTGGTGAATATGGAGATGGTGTCTATCCTCTCTCCTGCTTGGTTCACGACGTCGAAGGTGAGTAGTGTTCCGTGGCTCTTTCCTATCCAGTTGCGTTGCATCTGCTTGATGTCTTCTGGCCAGTCGAGCTTTTCCAGTCCTTTGAGGAGTTGTTCTGCGTACTCGGTTATTTTGATGAACCATTGGTTGAGTTCTTTGTTCTCGACTGGGATGTTGTCGTGTCTCCAGCAGCAGCCGTCGACGACTTGTTCGTTCGCGAGGACGGTTGCGCATTCCTTGCACCAGTTGACGATGGAGGTTTTCTTGTAGGCGAGCCCTTTTTTATAGAGTTGGAGAAAGATCCATTGGTCCCATGTGTAGTATTCTGGCGTGTGGCTGGCGATCTGCCTGGACCAGTCGTAGGAAAGCCCGAGTGCTTTTTGCTGGCTGATGAAGTTCTTGATGGACGCTTCAGTGTAGATTCTCGGGTGGCTTTTTGCTTGGATTGCTGCGTTCTCGGCAGGAAGCCCGAAGCTGTCGTAGCCCATCGGGTAGAGAACGTTGTATCCTTGCATGCGTTTGAAGCGGGCATAGGAGTCACCGAGCGTGTAGTTTCTCGCATGTCCCATGTGGAGTCCTGATCCTGACGGGTAGGGGTACATCTCCAGGACGTAATATTTCTCTTTCTTCTTGTCGGCTTTCACCTGGAATGCTTTTGCCTCGTCCCATGCTTTCTGCCATTTCCTCTCAACTGCGGGAAAGTCCATAATCTATGAGAGTGCTATAGTGTTTTTAAAATTGCCCATTTTCCTAGCAGGATGGTGATGGTTTCAAACAAAGAAGGTCTTGCGAAAGGTTTTTATGCCATCCTCCATTTCCAGTCTTCATGTCAGAAGGTGAAGAGATACGGGATCTGTTCGTGACGTTGCCTGAAGCATGTGCGTGGATACTTGGTGAGCAGGTTAGGCCTGCCGGGTGAATTGAAATCGCCGACCATCTCGGCTGGCAAGGTTGGGCTTGAGGCATTGATAAGCCCCTTTGCTAGAGAGAAGTATGCGGATAAGCTGCGGGAGTACCATGCAATCAGGGATGGTCTTTCGGGAGTGTGCGAGTGGGATGCCCCTCCGGATAAGTATGACCAGAGGCACTATGACATCTCTTGCCAGCGAGTGATTCCGTACGCGCTGCGGTTGTGAGTTTTCGAAATCTTTAAATTGTAATATGCATTTGTTCTTCTCATGAGCAGGCCGAATTCATCAGGGGAGCAAGCGAAGAATGTCATGCAGGCATTTATCAGTCTGCCGGAACATGTGCGCGCCTACCTTGTCCAGGAGCTAAGGCTGTCCCAGAGGCTTGCGGCGCCTGTTGTGCACGCGGCAGAGGTCGGCCTTGAGGATTTGCTCTCCCCTCTGAAGGATATTCCCAGTTTCTTTGAGAAATTGGATGTCTATAAGGAGATCAGGAGGGGTTTGCAGGACGTCTGTGACCTGTACCATAGGCCGATGGGAGGTGTCTACCGCTCAGCGGCGGTTGTGCTGTTGCCTTATGCTTTGCAGATGCATGCAGCCGTTAGATTTTAATAGGTCCTCTTGTTCTAGTGTTCTATGCTAAAGAACCAGTTGAAGGAATCTTTGCAAAAAGAGATTGCGAGAATTGATGCTGCTGCAACGTCTAAGAGGAATGAGCGGATCATTGAGGGTTTCCATAGCAGGAATGGGGAAAGTCCCCGTGCCATGATTGGCGGGAAATCGTATCTTGTCTTTAATTCGAATGATTATCTGGGCTTGCGCTTCAATTCCCTTGTGCGCGAGGCAGAAGGCAGGGGTGATGAGAAGTTTGGTGCTGGTCCTGGTGCTGTGCGCTTTATTTCTGGCACGAGTAGATCGCATAAGAATTTGGAGCATGCCTTGGCAAAGTTTCATGGCAGAGAAGATGCCATGCTCTTCTCGTCTGCATTTTCCGCGAATCTTGCAGTCATCCATTGCCTGATCAAGGGGCAGAGCAAGGATTCTTTGATCTCAGATAATACCCTTGTTGTGTCTGATGCTTTGAATCATCGGAGCATCATCGAGGGTATTCGCGTGGCGAATCTGGCAAAGGAGAATAGGCAGATCTTTGCACATTTGGAATCAGCAGATCTGAAAAGGATTCTTGAAGAGAACAAGGAAAAGTTTAAACGAGTCCTCGTCATTTCTGATGGCGTGTTTTCCATGCTTGGGGAATTTGCAGATATTGCAGCCCTGAGGAAAGTCGTGGATGCGTTTCAGGATGCGTATGACGAGGGTGTTCTTCTTATGATTGATGACTGCCATGGAATAGCCGCGCTGGGAGCATCCGGGAGAGGTTGCGAGGAAGTGTGCAAGGCAAAGGCGGATGTGCTTATCGGAACGCTTGGCAAGGGTTTTGGTGTTGATGGGGGGTATGTTGTCGGTGACAAGGTCCTTATTGATTATCTGCGCGAGTCTGCAGCGACGTATATTTATTCGAATCCCATTACGCCTGGTGCGGCGTCTGCCGGCCTTCTTGCTGTGCAGGTCGTGGATGGCCTTGAGGGGCAGTCCTTGCTGGAGAGGCTTCATGAGAATATTTCTTATTTCAAGTCTGCGATGAAGAAGGCAGGATTCTCTTTCATCGTCAATTCCAATCATCCCATCCAGCCTGTCTCGACAAAGACGCCTGAACTGACAAAGACACTTGTCGAGGAGTTGTTCAAGGAGGGCGTCCTTGTGACGAACATCAATTATCCTGTCGTCCCGAAGGGCCAGGATGAGATTCGCGTGCAGCTCTCAGCAGTGCAAACAAAGGCAGACATTGATGAGTTTGTGCAGAAGGCAAAGACTGCTGCAATTGGTTGTGGCTTATTTTCGTGAGTTATAACAGCATATGACTGGATCCTGAGTCAATAGCATCGTTGACATATGCTTTTTTTGGCCTGAAGAGCATATATGCTGCTGAAGCCAGGCCGATGACTGCAATTGCGCCGCCAATGATGTAGTCTTCGATTGTTTCTGGCATTTTTTTTGCGTATGCAAAGTACAGGACATCAATTCCTCCAGCAAGGACGGCTGGAATCCATGCTGCTTTTTTGGCTCGTTCATAAGCTCTCAAGCCAGTTCTTGTCCAATATTCCATTGCACAAGCAGGTTCCTCATCTGATTCTGCCAGTTCAATAAGCTCATCAAGGCAGCCATCCCAGTACTCATCTTCTGCATTGTCGCGTTTGTCTTCTTTTTTGTCGGTTTTCATAGGTATCAACTCCCGTAACGATTATTATTACTAGTAAATAGTGACATTTGATAATTAAACTTTTCTATGATAATTTTTAACTTTCCATAAAATTTATAAAAAGTACTAACTTTTGTTAAAAAATGAGATTGGATCTTAAGGACAGACAACTCATCTATGAACTGGATTTCGTGGCAAGAATGCCACTGACAAAAATCGCGAGAAAACTGAGGATTTCAAAGCAGGTTGCGAAATACAGGTTAGAACGGCTGCAAAAAGAAGGTATCATCCAGGGATTTTATACGGATATCAATGCGACAGCTCTTGGTCTTCAGATTTATCTTGTCTATCTCAAATTTCAGCACATGATTCCTTTGATTGAGAGGGAATTCATCCAAAACATGGGTGACTCTGAACATGTTGGGGTGAATGTGGGAATTACCGGACGATGGGACCATTGTATTGGAATATGGGCAAAATCTCCCTTAACATTCAAGGCAGCTTATGAACAGGTCATGCAATCATACGAACGGTATATTAAGGAAAAGACGGTCATGATTGAGACTGCATTCTATTATTGTAAGCCGCGGCAAATATTCGCTGGCAAAGATGAGCCAGAGATCGTCATGCAAGGTTATGAAATTCCCTTTTCAATGGATGGTGAAAGCTATAAAATTCTCAGTCTGCTTGCAGGCAATGCACGCATAAGCCTGGTTGACCTTGCACAGAAGATCCCTCTGTCACCCGCAGCCATTGGAAAACGGATCAGTGATCTTGAAAAGAAGCGCATCATTCTGGCTTACAGGGTTATGATTGATTACTCGCTACTTGATTATTATCATTATCGGGTGTTCTTCCATTTGGAAAACATGACAAAAAAGTTTGAACGCATGATGATTCAGTTTCTCAAAGAACAGCGACAAGTCGTGTCGGTGACCCAGACAATAGGGTACTGCGATCTTGAATGCCGGATCATAGTGCATGATATCAAGGAATATGCTGATTTTTTGTCTAAGGTACGATTTTTTTTTAAAGATAGTCTTAAGGAGCATGAAGCGATCCTTTATACCAAGTTTCATCATCAGCTAAATTACTTTCCGCATGATAAGAATTTAAACAGTCCCTAAACATTTTTTAATGCCGCGGCATTTCTGTAGATAATGACTCTTGATGCGGACATAGAACAGCTTTTGTCGTTGAGAGGGAATGGGACTGGATATGATGCGCTTCTCCATGACCTGAAAAAAAGGATACGATCAGGTGAAAAAAGCTGCAGCCCGTTGCGTGATTTCTTGATTGTTGCCTTGAACATTGCAGGCAGGATATATGAAGAGCCGTATGAGAACCTTGCTGCACGGCTCAAGCAGGGAGAGCTAATATTTCTTGAGCGCACATATATGGGCCTTGTGGGATTTTCTGGGATTATTGCGCCAAAAGACACTCCAGAACACTATATTTGTTCCCGGTCAAGGCTGCAGTTTGGGCAAGTTCGTGGCCATCTTGCCTTTGATCTCGTAAAGGGGGTTGCATACATTCCCTGTGATACGCACACGCTGGTGGTTGATGAGTGCAGGCAGGAGGTGCAAGAGCCGATTCCTGTGGATCCCTTTGACATGCGCTATTATGGACAGGTGGCCTCAAGCCAGGTCGATAGGGGTTTTATGGTGTATGACCTGGATGAATTCTTGAGGGCGCATCCTTGTCCTTTCAAAACTTAGCTCTGTACGAGCTCTTCTCCTTCTTGGATAAAGAAGTCTGAGTCGTCGAAGTCCTCAAGTGTGGGTCCGTTAGGGGAGTCGAGGATCTTTTGGTAGTATTGTACTGGTCGTACTGTTGAGATGGTTGTCTTTTGCACAAGCCACTTGTTGTCTTTGCTTTTGAAGATGTGCGATTCTATGCGTGGCATCTTTTTGAGCTGTTCTTCTTTTTTGGTTGTCAGAACCATTTGTTTCACACTCCGCCATTATTGGCAAAAAGGTGTGGGAAAGTCAGAGATTTAAGTGTTGCCCAAGAAAAGACGATAATTTTTCGGCCAATATTGAAAGAATGTCGAGATTTAAAGAGGATTTTCTATTCATCGCCTGTTTTTCAGAAATTATCCGGAAGTTGTGGATTTATTTTTTTATTTCGGCTTGCAGTCTGAGGCATTCTTTCTCAAAGAACCTGAACTTGTGTTCGTCGTAGACAGTGAGGGTGTTCGTGTCTGTGATGATGTCTGAGAAGCGGTTGGTGAAGTCGCGGATGATTTTGCGGTATGAGGTACTGTCTTCTGTCTCGATGTCGAGCTCGAGCTGCCAGGAGGCAAGGACCCTGACGATGTAGACGATGTTGGGCTGGTCGAGGCAGTACTGGGTGAGCTCCCGTTCTCGTTCAGGAAGCAGGTTTTTCAGGGTGATATGGACCTTGTAGTAGCTGCCCACGAGCTTTGTCACGTCTGGCCAGGTCATGTAGTGGGCGATGATGCCCTGGGATTCAAGACTCCTGATGCGCTTGATGACTGCGTCTGGCGAGAGTCCTGCCTGTTGTGCGATGACAACAGCAGTCATCCGTGCATCCTGTGTGAGCAGGTCGAGGATCAGCATATTTGTGGGGTCGAGGATGACTGGCTTCGGGTTTCCTCCCCAGAAGATGCGCCGCTCTGTGCTGCCGCGCTTTCCAAGAAGGTAGTCTCGGTAGAAGTGGTTTGCGGAGATGATCGGCGCTGCTACCTCTTCCTTGATATGGACGAGATGTTCGGCGCGTATTTGCATGATGGTCTGGTTGAGTTCAACTAGGCTTCTGGATTTGATGGCGAGGTGCAGGTCGAATCTGCCGTCGCAACTGCCCACGTAGGATATCATGGGATTATTGACGAGGCTTGTGATGAGTCCTTTCTCTTCGTCTGCTGTGGTATTGTGGAGTTTCAGGTAGAGTTTTGTGTGGGTGATGCCGAGCTTTGCCATGTCGACGACGGTGAGGAAGGAGCGGATGATGCCTTCCTTCAGGTAGCCCCTGACACGGTAGAGGACTGCCTCCCTGCTCATCCTGGCCTTCTTCGCTATTGCCGAGAGTGGCTGTCGTGCGTTCTTGTCGAACTCATAGAGGATGATTCTGTCCTTTTGGTCAAGCTTTGCTGGCATGTTGAGCTTTTCACGCTTCTATTACTTATATTTTTCGGTTTTCATGAAAAAATAGGTGAGAACTTTAATATATATCATTGAACAATATTACTACTAATAAATAACAAAAATATACTAGAAGAGGTAGTGAAAATGACAAGAACAATTGAAGAGTTGAGCACGCTTGAAAAGCTTGCATTACGGGATATCAGAAAGGATATGGGAAGCAGAGAATCCAAAGGAGGGAGTCCGAGGGAGAGTCTGGAACAAATGCGCATTCTTGGTTTGTCAGATAGCGCTATCGCTTCAGTCTATGTAGAAGAGGTCTTTGCTTATTTTGGTTCGAGCATTGAATTCTTTGTTGAAAAATACTCGTGCGGACATAAGGATATAGGTGTGATGATTGATGGTGGTTTCTTTGGTGGATACTATCAGGAAACCGGTGGTATACTTGAGAAACTGAAACAGTATGGTCCAGAGGTGTATCGAGAAGTCCTTGTCCAGCTTAAGCCGAAAGTGACAAAAGAGCTGCTTGAAGCACTCAAGGGAAAATTGATTGGGAGTTACAGTAGAATCGATAATGCGGGTAGGGGATGGCGTGACGTTGGAATCCCAGATGAATTAAGAAAAGTGCAAGAAGCGCTCAAATCTAAGAAATCATGGAAGAGGTTTTCACGAAAGGACAGAAGGAACATCCTACAAGGCAAATCAAGTGAGATGATGAAAGAAGTTGATGAAGCATACATTGCAGAAGCATGCAAGAGCGGAGTACATTACAGAGGTGCCGCAGAATGCCTCTTCGATCTCTATAAACGCTTCCCAGGGGCATTCGAAAGAATGGGTTCTGCAGAAGAGATTATTGAGGATGCTATTGCCCCGAGTATCGAGTATGAGAAGGATCTTCTGAGGCAGGTGAAGGAAGGCTATAGGCAACTGCAGGAGACGTACAGAAAGCCAAGCTTAAATGAGAGAATCTGGCAGATCTTCCAGTAAAAATGCTAAAGAAGGGGGATTTCTCCCCTTTTAGCACCCGAGTTACCAACACGTCTCATCTTGGTGAAGTCTCTCACCTACAGGATAGGGTTTCCTCAATCCCTGTAACCCTCTGCCCTCTTGCTTCGCGGATTCTTTGCCTGACATATGAACTGAGGCTAACATAATATGCGAGCGCAAAGGATGCCATCCCCCCAAGTCCACTGCCACAGATGACTGCTTGACGCATGAATCCCTCAGCACCAATCTTATGGCTTATCAAGTAGCCAAGGCTACAGCCTATTGCGCCTCCGTACAACACGATCTTGCTACCTTCTGTATCGATGCGTTCGTGTGCCTCTTGCTTGATTTCCCTTACTTTGTTTTCGATTGTTTTGTTGTTTGTCATTTTTTACACCTCTACAGTAATTACACATCTTTAAGTATTTAATTCTTTGTCGTAAGTATCCTGACGAAAATGAAAGATATTGCACTCACGGAGTTCGGATTCTCAGAGAACGAGTCGAAAATATATCTCGCACTCCTCACGCATGGCATGCTCAACCCGACGAAGATTGCAGAGAAGACATGCTTGCACAGGTCGTATGTCTACGACACCCTTGAGCGAATGCTTGAGAAAGGCCTGGTGAGCGAGGTTTATATCGAGAAGAAGAGGCACTTCCAGGCAGTTGACCCTGCAATGATCCGGGAGGGCTTCAGGGAAAAAGCAAGGCATTTTGATGAGGTCCTCCCGAAATTGAAAGGTCTCTATACGATGCGGGGGAAAAGCGCCCTTGTCGAATTCCACAGGGGAGAACGGGTGTACAACACAGTCATCCGTGAGGCAATCGCCTCTGCTGGAAAACATCAGATCATCCGTCTTTTCGGCCTTGATGAGTCCATCATCTCGGCAGCAGAGCCAATCTACCTGAAGCAATATCTCAACATGCTTGAGGAACTGAAGATACAGGAACGAGCAATCATCCCAAAAGGGGCAAAGAGGGAACAGCACAAGAGCATTGCATACTGTGAGCTTGACCAGTCCCTTTTCGGTGAGATGATGTATGTTGTCATGAGTGATGTTGTTTTTTTCTTTGTCTTTGACTCTCCCTTCAGCCTGGTCAGGATTTCCTCTCCAAAGGTCGCTGAAGGCATGAGAAAGCAGTTTGACTTTTTCTGGGAATACGGTTCAGGGACGAGATAAATTCGCCACAAAGAACCCTTGCGTCCCTGTTTTGTGTGGCCAGAAGCGCTTGCAGTTGGCAACTGTTGTGTTGAGTTTTTTCCCAAAGACCTCAATCAATCCAGGATCGCCTATGGAAAGCGTGATAGGCTCAACAACAGCGCCTAACTCTCTAACTGCCCAATCAACAACCTGTTCATCTTCTTCTGGCTCAAGCGAGCAGGTGGAGTAGACAAGCGTTCCCTTTGGCTTAAGTAGGGAAAATGCTGCTTTGAGGAGTTCTTTTTGGAGTCGTGCTCTATTCTCAAAGTCTTGCATTCTTCGTCTCTTGAAATAGTCTTTTTCGACAATGTAGTTTCCTGAGCAGGGTGCGTCAAGGAGTATCTTGTCAAAGGTCATCCCGAGTTTCTTTGCGTCCCGCCCGTCCATAACATAGAGGACTGCGTTGGTTACGCCGAGGCGGGCGCAGTTGTTTCTCGTCGCTTCCAACCTTTTGGCATCAGTATCAAGTCCGATGAGAAGCCCTTTGTTCTGCATCATTGCTGCGAGTTGGGTGAGTTTTCCTCCAGGTGCAGAGGACATGTCAAGTACGGTCTCGCCTGGTTGCGGATGCAGCACTTGAGCAGGTAGTTGCGATGCTGCTTCCTGCAGGTAATAGTATCCTTGCAGATATTCCGGCGTTGCGCCGAGGGAGAATGGCGCAGCATACCAGTGGCCGTGGGAAAGATATGGTATCTTTTCGAGTGTGACCTTTTTCTTTTCTAGTCGTAATATAAGTTCTTTATCGTTAATCTTCAATGTGTTGACCCGAAGCGCTGGCCGTATCTGTGTGACTGCCTCAAAACCAGGACAGAGGACTTTGTATCTTTCCTGAATATCCATGCTTCGCATTTATTATGGCTGCTTTAATAAAGTTTGTGAAGAGAAAATTGAAAGTGAATGAAATGTGGTATTGTGGCATCATCCCGGGTGGTGGTTGGTGGCATGGCGGATGGGAACAATACTCTCTAATACCCCTAATAATTCCCCATAACATTTTAATATCCTTCCTATTTTTGCTGTCGTATCGTGGTCAAGATTGGCATCATTGGTGGAAGTGGCATCGCAAGTCTGGATTTCTTAGAATCTCCAAAAAGGATAAAGAAGCACACACCGTATGGCCCAACCTCAGATCTAGTGACAATTGGAAAGTTAAGTGGAGTGGACGTTGTTGTCATTCCCCGTCACGGGGACAATCATCATATCATGCCAAGCTTGGTGAATTTTCGTGCGAATATCTGGACGATGAAGGATCTTGGAGTTACTCACATCCTGGCGACATCTGCCTGCGGATCTTTACGAGAAGAGATCAAGCCTGGCCATCTTGTTTTTCCTGACCAGTTCATTGACAGGACAACCAAAAGGATTCAGACCTTTTATGAGGGGCTTGAGTTCTGCCATATAGCGATGAGTGATCCCTTCTGCCAGAATCTAAGAAAGATCCTTGGCGAATCAGCTGATCGCTTAAAGATTGCAAGTCATAAAGCAGGCACAGTCATTACTATTGAAGGCCCGAGGTTTTCAACAAAGGCCGAGTCGAAGATATTTCGGCAGTGGAACGCGGACATCATCAACATGTCCACAGTTCCCGAAGTGGTACTGGCGAGGGAAGCAGAGATTTGCTATGCAGTGATTGCCCTTTCGACTGATTATGATTGCTGGCATGAGAGTGAGAAGGCAGTGTCTTGGGAGATGATTGTTGCGCGGATGAAGGAGTTCTCTGGTAATTTCAAGAGGCTTGTGCTTGAGGCGATTCCAAAGATTACTGCTGCTGATTGTTCGTGCAGGCATGCACTCAAGGGGGCGCTTGTATGATGGATCTGAAAGAAAAGATCAGGACAGTTCCGGATTGGCCAAAAAGCGGCATCATGTTTCGGGATATCACGACGCTCTTGCAGGATCCTGATGCGTTTAAGGATGCGATAAAAATATTGGTTGAGCGTTATAGGGAGAATCCTCCTGATGTGATTGCGGGTATTGAAGCGAGGGGTTTTATCTTTGGTGGCGTGCTCTCTCACGAGCTCGGCTGCAGTTTTGTTCCTGTGAGAAAGAAGGGCAAGCTTCCCTTTCAGACGGTTCGTGAGGATTATGCGCTTGAGTATGGCACAGATACGGTGGAAGTGCATATCGATGCAGTGAAGAAAGGACAAAAGGTCGTCATTGTTGACGATCTGATTGCAACAGGGGGTACCTGTCTTGCTGCATGTAAGCTGATTGAGAAGATCGGCGGTCAAGTTGTGGAGTGCGCATTCATCATCGATCTTCCTGACCTTGGTGGCAAGAAGAAGCTGGAAGCTGCTGGCTTTAAGTCGTTTGCTCTTGTCGAGTTTGAGGGAGATTGATTACGCTTCCAAGTCCAGCCTGAGTTCTGTTAAGCTAAGAACGAAGATACCTACTTTCTTCAGGTGGTGGATGATTTCCACTTCTTGGGTATTGAATTTGTTCTCGCGCAGGAATTTGTCTCCTTTTTCGTCTTCAGAATAGATCTCTGCTGCCTTTTCCCGGGAGAAGCTGTAGAAAAATTCGTACACCCGTCGCAGCTGTTTTCTTTGGATGTCCAGTTCCTGTCCCATGAGGCTTCGTGTCTTCTCTTTGAAGTCGAGGAGGTGGAGTGCGATTTTTCGGTATTCGTCACCGATCAGTTCGAGAAGGAAGATGCTGGTGTACATGATGGAGGTTTTTCGAAAGTTCTTGTAGCCGATCTTGTTCAACACGCGCAGGCAGAAATCCTCAAACCGGTCGATGTTCGTATCAATCAAGTGTATTGAGCGAAGCCCTTCCTTGTTGCCGCTTGTATAGCCGTCGTGTATCTCGTCTGCCATGGAGAGGAGCAAGAGATAGATGCGCCGAAGGGCATTGTCGAATTCCTTGTAGGTGGTTTCTCCCATCTCTTTGATGACACAGTAGGTTTCTTTTTGGTCGATGATCTCGACTCCTATGAGCCGGTTGACGAGTGCCTGTATGGCTTCGATCGGGCTTAAGTCCACATTGCCCTTGGAGATGAGCAGCTGTAGGTTGTCAAACCCGAATCCTGTGTAGACGCTTTTCGCCTTGGGGTTTTGGAACCTGATGGTGATCTCGTCATATCCTGCCCTGTAGGCTGAGATGAGGCTTCGCCAGATGACCTGGATGCTTACTCCGCGAAGGTCAAGTGTTGTCGCGGTTGTCGTTGCTTGGGATTTGTTTGAGGTGAGAATGATGCTTCCTTCCTGTTCTTGCAGGTCGAGTTCGTCGCCTGCCGAGAGGCTGTTTTTGCGCGCCCATTTGGTCGGCAGTGTGAGTGTGAGTGTATTATGGCCTTGCTTGATGACTTTTCGTTTCATGTTCCCCCCGAAAATAGTGGAAAAGGTTTTGAATATATAAAGTTTCTGAAACATAGGGAAAATTAAGAAATATATTAATTTAGTGAAAAATATAGTGGACTAGTGGGGTTTCAAAGAAAAAGGCTTCACTAGAAAACCTATGGCATAATACTAAATCTCCAAAATGGATACCTTTTCTTGATCCGCAAGGATCGGGGGTGCAATCATGAAGGAAACGCTCGTGCATGCAAAGGACATGAAGCTGACGTACATCCACGCATTGGAGAATGCACAGAGAAAGCGGACGTGGGAATGGCTTGACAAGAAGAAGGGGGTGGATATTCCCCCAATTGTCGCGGTGATGGATCCCTCTTCTGGGCAGCTGTATGTCTATAATGGGAATATCCGTGTCTCTCATGCATTGCAGAACGATTATCCCCTTGACGCAAAGATCATCTATGACCAGGATGACTTGAATGACCTGTTCGTAAGTAACGAGTATGCGTGGTTTGGCATCAGCGATTTCTCTGAGCTTGTGGATTTCATGAAGATCTATGCCAGGTATCCTGAAGAGACATGCAAGATGCCGGATGACCTCGAGCGAAGGGTGAGCGGGAAGTATGTGCAGTGGCAGGAGCATAACAGGCAGGAGATGGCAAGGGCTTTCGGGTGGTATGATGACTAAGAGATATCTGTGGACTACTTTGCGCGAAGATAGTTTTGGCCATTTTGCTTATGGAGAGAGCGGATCTGCTTTTTATCGGCAAGGAAACCAGATTATGTTCCAGTATATTGATTTTGATAGAGAGAATCTGCGCGCCTATCACTATTACGGAGCATGGTATCTTGATGTCTTCCGCGCTGCATTGCAAGAGGCAGAAGAGACAGGCAGTGCTAAGATCAAAGACACACAGTATTTGTATGTGACAAGTGAGCAGGAGAGGTTCGTATGCAGACTGTATGGTGCACCATCGCCGGCAAACACCCCTGGCGGCGCCTCTCTTTCCGGTTCTGTGCCGTTCAGCTTGGATAAGAAGTATCTTGAAAAGATTATTTCGGACGATTAATATTCCAGCGTGATCGTCCCTTTTTTCTCGTCGATCTCTTTGATTGTCTTGTGCCCTTTGACTCTGTCCTTGATCTCTTTCCAGGAGTATTTCTTTCGCGCTTCATTGATTGTTGAGAGGATCTCTTTGATTTCTGTGTAGTGTTCGTAGATGAGTTCTCCCTTGCGTTGGTTCTCTTCTGCGGATGTTGCGAATCCTGCAATTTTTTGCTCCTGTTCTTTGATGATGATGTCTATCTTTGCGACCTTTTCCTTGTGCGCTTCGACTTCCTTGTGTTCTGGAGATTTGGTGAAGTGTTCATCGAGTGCTTCGCTGAATGAGGAGTGACTTTTTTGCGCTTCTTTGGTGATGAGGACAAATGGAGCGATAGTGTTCCCTGCTGTCTGGGCATTGATGTGTTCGTGGAATAGTCCAAGGACTGCCTGTGCTATCTGTTTTTGTTCTTTTCCGGTCAGGACTGATTGTTTTTTGTCTTTTGTGACCTTTGCGCGGGCGAGTGCTTCTTCTGCGTATTCTCCTCCGAGGGAAGTGTCGATGGCAAGTGTTTTGACGATGGATTCCTTGTCAGAGTTTTTGATGAGGGTTATGATATCGTTTTCTTGCAATGCAGGCGTGTTGGCTTGCGTAGGAGGGAATAGATATTGCTGGTGAGTGCGTATCTCTCGTCCTGTCCAGTGTTGGTTCTCCAGAGGATTTTTAATCTTCATTTCATTATCGCAGAGCGCCATGTTTCCTCTGCTAAAGAGTTCGATGATGAGATGGTATATGACTGGTTTTCCTGCAGTATATTTTTCAAAGGTCAGGACAAGTACGCGTTCAAATCCTTCTTGCCTGATTGCTTTGAGCCTTGCCCCTCCCAAGTATTTGCGCAGGAACATGCAGAATCCTGGTGGGTTCTCTGGATAGTCTTCCTTTGTCTCGGTGAGGTAGACGAGGGATGGCAGCTTGAACCGAAGCATCTTCTTTCCCGTTGAGGGAATGTGGAATCTGAAGAGCAGGTCTTTCTTGTCGTCTTTTCCCTGGAAGATCTTCTCGATCTTTCCTCCGATGAGTACTTGGAACTCTTTCACAAGATAGTACAAATCCAGGGAGGTGATGTCGTTTTTCATTGTTTGTAGTTGTCTGATTTTAATATATGGCCAGCCGCCTCGGCGGCAGACGGACAAAGCTCACTTCGTTCGCTTTGTCCTAGGCACCACAATGCGAATCTACGATTCGCATGTGCATGTGAATTTTCAATTCACATTGCACCCCGGAGGGGGCAACCATTTGTGCGTGTACGCACAAATTGCCAGCAACGAGTTGCTGAGCACCCGGTGCCTCTGCGCCGCGGCTGGCATGACAAGTAATGACCGCTGACTCGGGCGGTTGTTTGAGCTCTGCTCAAACCCCATCGAGCTTGCTCGATGATGGGTAGGGGGAGGCTGACGGGAACAATCATTTCCTTCCAGTAATCCTCCGTATTTCATCATGCAAGTCCGATGCGATATAACTATATCCTTTTTTTGCTTTCAGCAAGTCTCCGGAAAGTCCGTTAACAAAGGCTGCCAAGCACGCCGAATCGAATAAGGATAATCCCTGCGCAAGAAAGCCTGCGCATAATCCTGCGAGCACATCTCCGGTTCCTGCTTTTGCCATGCCAGGGTTTCCTGTCCTATTCAGGGCAGTATCAGTGGAAGACAGTATCGCATCAACTGCTCCTTTCTTTAAGAGCACATTGTTTCCTATTTTTTTCTCGATTTGTTCTTCTTTGATCTTTGAATTCTTGAGAAGGTCGGCGTATTCAACTTTATGCGGAGTGAAGATGGCAGTATGGACATCTTGCAGTTTCACTGCGTGAAGCGCTTGTGCATCGAGCACTTTTTTCTTCTTCGGATACGCGTAGACAAGCGCTGCGATGAGCCCTTTTGTGGCATCGCTCATCCCTGTCCCAATAATGACAACATCATGTTTTTCAATTAGGTCTATGAGAATTTTCCAATGGTGTTCGTGAAAATCCAGCCCTTCAAGGGGTTCGACGACAAGGTCTGGTGATGACGCGCTGACAGCATACGCTGCCCGCTCTGGTGCTGCGATTGTCACCCAGTCGCATCCTGCGCGAAGTGCAGAAATCCCTGCGAGAGCAAGACATCCTGTGTATTTCGCGCTTCCGCCGATGATTAAGACTCGTCCAGAGTCTCCTTTTTTCGCTGTTTTCTTTCTCGCCCAGGCAATCTTGAGCAGTTTTTCGATTCTTTTGTCTGTGAGGAAGTATTGCATGTAAAGCAGATGAACTCTGTCAATTTAAAATTGTTGTGATAAAATTCGAAAAACTTATGAAGAATGTTCAGATTTTAATACACACTATGAAATGTCCTATGTGCGAAAAAGGTGAATTGAAGAAGGGAAAGGTAAAGGAACACATGTTTGGGAAGCAGTTGGGAGAGTTCCCTGCCTTGGCATGTTTTTCGTGCGGTGAATCATTCACCGATAGCAAAACAACGAAAAAGATTCTGAGGGCAGCTGTGGCGGTGCAGACGCGCCGAGGGTTGGCTCCGTCGGAGTGGCGCGTAGGTCGAACGAAGTGAGACCGTCTGCCGCCGCATTTATTAAATCCTTATGCAGATATCTATTCTTAAGGAGGATATTTTAATTATATGGTCGATGCAATCATCGTTCTCGGCGGTGGTATATCTGATGAGGGAGTTCTCTTCACGCAGTCTCGCATTCGTGTAGAAAAAGCAGCGGAACTCTGGAAAAAAAATAAACCATTCCTGCTTTTCTCTGGCA
Organism: Nanobdellota archaeon; assembly: GCA_043825215.1. Taxonomy (GTDB): domain Archaea; phylum Nanobdellota; class Nanobdellia; order Woesearchaeales; family JAHJEM01; genus JAHJEM01. Next base: position 20,610 of record JBDRSD010000020.1, on the reverse strand, counting down.
GATGGAATTATTTGAGAAAAAAAACATTGAAGAAGACGGAAGGCAGAGGCATGCATAAATATGCAATACAACTGGGAGTTCCGAAGAAGAGCATCCTTCTCGAAGAAAAATCCATGGACACGATCGGAAATGCCTATTTTTGCAATAAACGATTTATTGTGCCAAGGAAGTGGAAGGATATCATCATTGTCACCTCAGGATTCCATGTGGCAAGGACAAGGAGGATTGTTCAGCACATCCTGCCCAAAGGAATCCATTATGAGGTCATCTCGTCTGGTGGACGGCCGACTCTTGAGCATTTGTTCCGTGAGATTGTAGCGCACATCCTCCTCTTTTTCGTGCCATGGAATAACGTAGAATCGTATCTGAAGAAGAAATACAAGTAATTCAGTCCACCGTGACTGCCTTTGCGAGATTATCTGGCTTGTCTGGATTCTTTCCGCGAAGTACTGCCATGTGGTAGGCGAGAAGCTGCAACGGGATGACGTTCACGAGGGGAGCTAGGTATTCTGTTGTTTCTGGGACATAGATGACATGGCTGCTCTTGGAGAGGAGTTGTTCGTCTTCTCTGCTTGTTATTGCGATGATCTTTCCTTTTCGTGTTGCGACTTCAGAAATGTTTGAGAGGACTTTCTCATAGGTTGCTGTATCATTCGGATTTACTATGAAGACGACTGGCATGTTTTTGTCGATGAGTGCTATGGGGCCGTGTTTCATTTCTGCTGCAGGGTACCCTTCTGCGTGGATGCCTGATATCTCTTTGAGTTTGAGCGCGCCTTCGAGTGCGACGGGAAAGTTGATGCCGCGTCCGAGGTAGAGGGCATTGTTGTGGGGAGCGTATGCTTGGGCGATCTCTGCCAGTGCATCCTCTTGGGCAAGGATTGCTGAAATGAGATCAGGTATGCGTTCGAGTGCTGATTTGTGTTCTTCATATTGGAAAAGCTCGTTTCTTTGCCGAGCAAGTTCTAGTGCGAGCATGTAGAGGCAGGTGACTTGGCCTGTGAATGCTTTGGTTGAGGCGACGCCGATTTCTGGTCCTGCGTGGGTATAGATTCCTGCCTTTGTTTCTCGCGCGATCTTGCTCCCCACGACGTTGACAATGCCGAATGTGGTTGCGTGCTCTTTTGCGAGCTTGAGCGCTTCGAGCGTGTCGAGTGTCTCTCCGGATTGTGAGATGCCGATGACAAGTTCATGGGATCCAATGACTGGGTTTCTGTAGCGGAATTCTGATGCGTAGTCGACTTCTGTTGGTATGCGTGCGATGGCTTCGAGGAGGTATTTTCCTATGAGTGCTGAATGCCAGCTGGTGCCGCAGGCAAGGAGGCGTATGCGTTCTATCGGGTGGTTTTCGAGCTCTCGCAGGCCGTCGAGCCTGATGCCTTCATCAGACAATCGTCCTCTGAATGCGTTCTTGATGGTCTCTGGCTGTTCGTGGATCTCTTTATGCATGTAATGTGTGTGGCCGCCGAGGTTGATCTTTTCCACGTCCCACGTGATGCGTTCTACTGCTTTTTTGAGTTCGTTGTTGTCAAGATCTGTTACAGTATAGCTGTTTGCTGTTATGCGGACTGCTTCTTTGTCATCAAGTATTACGATCCTTTTTGTGTGGTCGTTTAAAGGGATAGCATCAGATGAGACGAAGAATTCGTGATCCCCGATTCCCAGGATGAGTGGGGAGCCGTTTGCTGCTGCTATGATTTCTGGCAGTCCTTCTTTGATGATGGCAAGGCCGTATGTTCCTTGGAGTTGGGTGAGTGCTTTTTGGACTGAGGTGAAGAAGTCGCCATTGTCTCGGTGGATGTGGCCGATGAGGTGCGCGATGACTTCTGAATCAGTGTCTGATGTGAAGGTGTGCCCGTTTTGGGAAAGCCATTGTCGAAGGGTGTGGTAGTTTTCAATGATGCCATTATGCACGATGGCGAGTCCTGTTTCGCAGGTCTGGGGATGCGCGTTTCTTTCTGTTGGTTCGCCGTGTGTGGCCCAGCGGGTGTGGGCGATTCCGATATGCCCTTTGAGTTCTACGCCGACAAGTTTTTCTTCGAGTGCTGAGATTTTTCCTTCTGATCTGATGACTCTGAGCTGTGGCTCGAGTGTCGCGATTCCTGCACTGTCGTATCCTCTGTACTCCAGTCTCTTGAGTCCTCCAATGAGGACCTCTTTCATGTCTTTTGGCCCGATATAGCCGAATATGCCACACATGAAAGGGGAGAATGAACGCGGATTTTTAAAAGGTATGGAATTATCAGAAAATCAAAGTAAGGTCAATCTCATACCTTGTAGACCTTGTCGTGTTCGTGCACTGGCTGGTCCATTTTCATGCCGATGTCGTCTCCTGGTTTTGCTTCTGCGATCTCTTTGTGATCGATCTGCATGCTGGCGACTTTTTGCTCGAAGTCTGTCGTGTGGCCCTTGATTCTGATCGTGTCCCCTTTTTTAAGCAGCCCTTCTTCGATGAGGACGATGGCGACATTGATCTTGCTGAAGAAATGCGTTATTTTTCCGATGTATGTGCCAAGCGTTTCATCCATAGCATACCACCCGCTGTTATGAACATCTTGTATTATTTAAATGTAGTGTCTTTTGGTCTCAAAAATGATCCAAAGTATCTTTCCAGGAATTTTCTGTTGGAATCCTGCCTTTGCGGGTTTGATCTTTGGATAGTTTATCCACGGATTCATCCATCCGCGTGAGGTTTTGAGAAGGTAGTGCCCTGCAGGGTAGGTTGTATTTCTTTCGATGAAAACAATTGTTCCTGGTTTGATTTTTTCTCTTGCATATTTTTGGTGGGTATATTGCTTTCCTTTCTTCCTGAGCACAGATAATTAATATCTTTGCAGTAGAATCCTTTGTCTGTTGCACGAGATGGCTGCCGAAATAGGTGACGTGCGTTAGTATATCTTAGTGAGAGCAGGGATGCGACGCAGGCGATAGCGCAGCCCATGGGTTCTTCTTGCACGATAGGTCTCATCTTTTAGTCGTTATCAACCCTCGGAGCGAGAATGAAGCTCATCTGCAGCTTGTCGACCGCAATATAGTCTAGTTGCAGTGGATAGTCTTTGTTGAATTGGATGATGACTGTGTCTGCGAGTTTTGCTCCCTGGATCATCTTCTTGAGGTATTCGATGGAGTATTTTGCGCGTGTCTTCTCTGCTGCTTCTATCTTTGTCTCGGCGCCTGCTTTTATCTCGACGTCTGCGTTGGAGAGTTCTGATGCGCTTGTCACATGGAAGGTTTTCTTGTCTGCTTGGAAGGAGACTGATTCTCCGATGATGTCCATGTCTTCGACAGCGTCTGAGAGGACGCTTGCGGGTGTCATGATTTTTGCGCCGAAGGTGAGTTCTGGTATGCGCTGCTCTTTCTCTTCAAGGTCAATCAATGGCAGGTTGAAGATTCTGGTCTGTGCACTCTTGAGCGTGACCTTGAACTTGCCGTCGGAAACTTCAAGAGTCATCGTGTCTTCTGGTTTTATCCTGCGAAAGACCTGCTTGAGGTCGTTTAAGTTGATGGCAAGAATCATATCCTCTTTCACGTCATACGTGACGAATGCAGAAGACAGGAGGCGATAGATGACCATGGCAACGTTTGCCGGATCCATCGCGATGAGCTCTATCGAGTTTTTCGTGACCTTGAACCTGGCTTCGGTGACGAGTTCTGATATGATGGACACTGAGTCTCTGATGAGTTTGGTTTCAGCAAGTGCGAGTTTCATGTTTTTTCCTCCTCACCCCCCTTGTCTTCTGGAAAGCCTGTTTGCGTTTATATAGTTTGTTGTTGCATGCATGGCTAAGGTTTATATATGCTTCATGATTTCCCATCCAGTACGCATGTTAATTTTGACCCGGAAGGTTGGCCAGAATATCCGTATTGGGGAAGATGTTCGTATTGTAGTTATGAACATAAAAGATGGTCAGGTGAAGCTGGGAATTGATGCCCCTCCAACTGTTCCTGTGCACAGGGAGGAAATCTATCAGCGTATTCATGAAAAGAACAAGTCAAAATCATCCTCTAATAGAGGAGGAACATTCGCGAGATTTTTTCGGAATAAAGGCCTTGAGGTGATTCTTATCGCAAGCGGCTTATCTGGGCTTGCATCTTCGGCTGCAGGAGATATTCTTGACAGGAAAGCTTCGTATGAGCTCTCAGCGTATGAGTATGTCATACCGTATGCAGCACTTCCAGATGCGCTGTATTATTCTCCTCCAGATGCAGCATATGCTTCTCCAATGATTTATCTGTGCTGATTCCACCATGCTTCCCTGTTCTTGAAGTGTCGTCTTTGTCCCTCAGAGGAATAGTAGTACTGGGAAAGGTCTGCTGCTTCATAGCAGAAAAGCCCGTCTGGCGCGATGCGCTCGATTCCTTCTTCGCGGGCAGTATCAAGGAGGGATGTGAGAATATGCCTGTATCTGCCTCGCCTGAAGTCATCGGTTGTCAGGATGATGAACTGTATTCCTGCGGCTTCTGCAAGCGTTTTCTTTTTCGCGAGTGTTTGTGCGTAGCCGGGGAAGAACTGTTGCGCATCAAGCCCTCCTGCAACCTCGATGAAGGTGTTTCCGATGCGAAAGTCGCAGAGCTCTCGCCCGATGTGGTCTGGGACAAGGTCACGATAGCGGGAATGGTGCTGGTGCAGGACATAGATGTCTTCATCAAGGCGTTCGTTATGCAGGTAGGAATCGAGCTCGTCTTCGTAGGAGGAGCCGGTGATTGATGATCCTTCATGAAGGAGTCCTGTCCGTTTCTCTTCGAATCGATCAAGATAAAAGTTGAACCTTCGCTGGTGCAGGTGGTATGCTGATTTGACAGGCAGGAGCTCTTCGCGCCGTCCGTCCAGGTACCAGAGGAGCATCTTGTCGAGCAGTCCTGTGTCCTTGAGATGTTGTACGATGTAGTCTTCTGTTATGCCGAGGGCGAGAAGTGCTTTGGGCACTCTCCCAAAGTGCAGCAGTGTCTCTTTGTAGAGGGAAGGATGGGTGTCTTTGAGATTGAGGAGGGAGGTAAGCCCGTCTTGTTCGTGGATGTGCGAGAGTTTTTCAAGGAGTGCTGGTCTGCCGCACAGCGCATTTTCTGGCGAGATACCTCTCTTTTCGAGTATTGCTTGTTCAAGTGTGGATAATGTGTCTGGCAGGTCTCCTTGCATGACTTGTTTGATGAAGCGTTCCTGGCGCATATTGATGCTATACTTGATCCGTTTGAAGCGCGTGGATGATATTGTCCATTCTTGCGCATAGGCAAGCGCTGCATCCTCTCCTTTGGTGATGAGCATGTAGCCGATCTCATCAATGAGCCCTGTTCGGTGAAGGAAAAAGTCGTCAAGGGGAAGCCCGAAGCCGAAGGCGTCCTTGAATGCGTGCGTGAGAAATCCGTATTCGCCAAGGATTTTTCTGTAGAATGCAGGATTGGTCCGGGAGATATGGCTGAGCCGATGAAGTGCGAGAAGGTTTTCCTTGTCATCGACCTGTCTTGGATCAAAAGTTGAGCGCAGTCTGTTCCGGATGGCGTCTTTCATAGGTTTCACCGTCGATAAGCGTGTTGAATTCTCTGACCAATACAAGAGGGAGTCGTCCCTGTTCGTTTGCATAGAGCGTGAGAAGTATATTGCCGATCGATCCTTCAGAGAATCTTCTTCCTTTTTTTCCTATAGGACCAAACAGTTTCGAGAGGTATCGTTCAGTATCAATTCTGGTTTCTGGATTGAAAAAGGTTTCTTCAGGGTAATTGTCGTCTGTTCCTTCTCTTATGCCATAGCCGTACGCGTATCGTTCTCCTTTTTTAACGCCATGGTGGATGAGGTATTGGATGCGTTCTTGTGTGTGTGCTCGTGCACGGTAGTCGGTGTAGTCTTTTTTTGCTTTCCCTGAGAAGACGAGGTTTTCTTTCAGTTGCACAGTTTCTTCCTGCAAGTATTCTGCAAGAGATGCGAGTGTTGTTTTGATTCGGTTGTCGTCTGAGGAGAAGTATGCTTGATAGAGGAGGGTGATCGTTTTTTCTTCGAGGGGGATTCTTTTGCCCCGGCGTCCATAGATGTCTGTTCCCGAGGCGAGAAGTTCTGTTGCGTTACCATCGATTGCGACGACAAATGATCCTTTTGTGTGTGAGACTGCGCGGCCATATCCTCTTTTGAAGGCGATGCCTTGTGCTTCTAATGCAGATACATCAACATCTCCTTCGAGGAGGATGTATTTCTTATTATGGTTGATGACAGTAGTGGTTGCGAGAAGATCATCTATTGCTTTTTGCGCATGCTCGAGTCGTTCGTTACAGGTCCTCATGTTTGCAGTCTCTCCAGTAAATGGCAGACCATAGATCTTTCCGAAGAACCTGTCTGTTCTGGGTGTGGGCCTGTTGTGTGCAAGATCATATGAAGGTTTCATGAGGAATGTGTCGAGCATTTGCAGGAGGATTTCTTTGTGTTTCGGGCTGGATTCCTGTTGTCGTTCGTGGAATGCTTGGGCGAATCCATCTCCTGCTATGATCGAGGAGAGTCCGTAGTGTTCGGGTGTCGGCACGATGACAGTCACATTGAATATTCCCCTTTTGGTTTCAGGAATATCAAGTGCTTTCATGCGTGAATCGTAGTAATCATAATCATCCCAGTTTCCGGGTGTTGGTAGTTGTCGGTCTGAGAAGGTGTGCAGTCGTTTGAAGAGTCGTCCTTCCCAGAAGGATCTTGCTTGTTCTTTTTTTGAGGTCACGCAGAGTTTTGATGGGTCACACTCAAGAAGCATTGATCCCCAGAGGATGTCAAGAAGCAGACTTTCCTTCATTCCATCGTGTTTGGTTTCCTTGTATGCTATCATGAGGTGAAGTACTGCATCTGGAAGTGCATAATAGAGTGCGTTTTCGTATTGCTTTTTTGTGGCTTCATATTCTTCTCGATAGCGAGCAGGATCTGCTTTGTACAAGGGATCAAGTTCCCTGAGCCGTTTTCCTGCCTGTCCCCAGTCTTCAAGTTGAGAATAGCCGTCATCCCAAGGGTCGAGAGTGAATTTCCTTTCGGAGTGTATTGCTTTCATGAAGGGAAATCCCCAGTAGTTGGCGATGGTCTCGAGCTTGTTGTTGGGAAGGCTCATGAATTTTTGGTGGAATGGTGCGTAGTCGATCATGATCATGCCAGGAATTTCGAATCGCCTGAAGAAGCCACCTCCACGGTTTCTGGGTCGTTGTCTTTTCTGCACAAATATACCACCGTGTTTTTTTCTGGTGATTCCCGGCTCAAAAGCGCCAGTGAGGACATTGAGTTGCTTGCTGTCGTATGTGCCGTGGTTTTGTCCAGGGCAAAAGAGTGCTCGTGCATCATGCATGTCTTCTGTCAGGGCGTGTGCAAGTGCCACATGGTCAGGGACAGAGATGAGTTCACAGTCGAGTATTCCTGCAGGCGTGGGTACGCGTATGTTTGTTACAGGATATGGGTCTGTGATATACATCTTGGCCTGGAGCGGCTTTCCTCGTTCGAGGAGGATTGTTGGGCAGAGGAAGATATCGTCATATTTTGGTCTGCCTCTCACTTCCAGGTCAAATGCAAATGCTTTTTCTTGTGCAAGGATGTTAATGAGTTGGAGTTTTTGTGCGGGAGAGTAGTTGTATTGCCCGAGGAGAGTTCGTGCTGTTCTCGTGGGACTGTTTCTTTGGTCGTTCTTGCTTCCGATGATGAACGGTTTGGGAAGGAGGTTTTTCATCTCTCTTGGCCCAACTGCGATGAGCACACTTCGTTCTTCTTCGATGAAGCTTGCGAATGGCACTTCTTCTATAGATATGCCGAGCCTGTCAAGAAGCGGTAGGGATGCCTCCCGATGGTGTCTTGCAGTGATGTCTCCAAGATCCCATGTGGGAATAACGTGTTCTTGGGTAAGGATCATGCTTCGTGCTTGATGGGAGTCGAGGTCCCAGTAGATGGCTTCGATGTATGTGCCGTTTCGTTCCGGTGCCCGCACATCAAGGAGGACGAGTCCTGAGGAGAGCTTGGGGGTAAGGATGCGTTCTTCGAGTCCCATAGAGTTGAGTAAACACGAAATACTTTAAATAACTATTTAAAAGTAGTATCATTTCTCTCGTGCATGGTACTTGTTCCGCCCTTGGAGATTATTGGAGGAAGCGATAAGCTTCTGGCAAGCCTTGAAGGAATAGTGGATGAGATTGACTTCTTTGAAAAAGGCGTAAGAAAGGCCCGTTTGGAAAGAAAGCATGACGAAGTCTTGGCAAAGCTTGATTCTGGCCGGGCGCGCTTGTTCCAGGAAAAGAATCGACTGTATAATGCAGAGGTGTTACGTGCATTTCCATCATTAAGTGATGTGTCGCAAGTCTTGTTCTTGACTGGGCAAAGCCCTGATTTGACACCGGAAAGTCAGGGGATTCCACGCAAGTACGGGATTGATCCTATGGCTGACATCCACGTTATATCGACGAGGATTCTTGAGCAGGCCAAAGTTGTTCCTGATGCGTATGCGTCTGTTCTTTTTGTGCCTGTAGCACCCGTCCTCTGGCCTTTTGTGGTGGACAAGGATGAGTTGAGCAAAAGTCTTGTCATCAGGCATCCCTTGCAGGATATCGCGCTTTCTATAAGCGAGCAGATGATTGAGAAGGGAAAACGTGGGTACGGTCGTTTGGAAAAGTCATTGGAGATGCGTAGTGGAGAAGTGAATTTCCAATTCTATCCGCAGATGTTCTCTTTCCAGGACCTCTGGTATCGCACGCAGAGAAGCCCGACGCTGTTCAGTGCAGTTCTTGAAAAATATGGTTCTGTCGAAGAGGCTGAAAAGCGGGCGCGATTAGAGACAACGTATAACGAAAAACTGATGATCAACGCATATATGAAAGTTGTACAGGCGCTCGATCTTGAGCAGATTACTCATTTCTCTTTGAAAGGGTCCTACTCCTTGAAGATTATGAAGAAAGTCAGCCAAGTACTTGACATCCCTCTTCATATTGTGGGTGGTGAGGGGGGTCCTTTGACGAAAGGTAAGGTGACGACGATGGGTGAGGCAGACCAGTCATGCCTGTCTGCGTTGGATGGATTCTTACGTGCAGAGCACGTGCATAAGACAGGAGAACAGCTTCCAGCACCGATAAGAAAAGGCATATCAAGGCAAAAAGGTCTTGATTTCAAGAACTGCCCGTACGAGGAGCACGTACTCTGCAGCCATCAGGCCAAATGTGATCAGTTCCGCAATCCCTGTGCTATGAACCATTATCATTCCCTTGATCCCCAGATCCTCATTAGAGAAGATGCGAAGAGGAATTATTATGGATTGTATGAGGGAATCGAAGGAATCATCGCTGATCTTTTACTTAGTGATAATCCTATGTTCAATCTGCGTGGTATGAATTTTAGTTGGGAACGGGAACGAGGAGACATCAGCCCCTTGATTCTGCCGAATAGGGATGCATTATTGGCAAAGGAAAAATCCTTGCGTGCTGATCTTCGAGCCTCAGGTCTTAGTGGCAGATGTGCTCTTTCACCCATCATCTCGTTGTATAATGAGCGTTTGCAGGATTTGATGGGGCCACTCGCGCCAGAGGATAATGATTTTTCAAAGATCGGTACAGGCATTCATTCGTTTCTCCTGGACCAGTTCATGGTGGATGGAATGCCTGTTGAGTTTGCGCCGAATAATATCTGGCGAAAGCTGGGAAAACCAGTAGTGTTCCGAAATGAATATACAGAGCAGTTTGCTCCTTACACGCATATCGGCAGTGATGGTAAATCTCGTATCATCAGCGGCCATATTGACTGCCCGATCGTCGTTGATGGAAAAAATATCGGTGTCATTGACATCAAGCGCTCGCGAAGGATTCCGTATCCGAAGTGGGATTACCGCTACCAACTCCTCACGTACGCTCTCGCGCTTCGTGAACATTCTGGTCTTGATCCAGAAGCATTCTATCTCATCCTGGTCAATCGTCCGTTTGAAAAAGATATAGCAGTAAGGCATCTCCAACAGGAGGGGTTGTATCGCTTGCAGCAGATTACGATCATGAAGGTAGATGCGCATGATGATCCCTTGCTTGGATTGCTTGCTGACCGTATTGACACGGTCTACGCTGAAAAGGAGCGGCTGTTGGTGAGTAATGAGTATGTCCTGCAAAGCAAACATGAGAAGACCTTAGAGGGCGAGTGTGATGCGTGCGGGAAATTTCTTCCCGACCAGCGTGCGTACTGTGATTTCATTGCAGAGTATGTGACAGAGCACAAGAATTTGGGAGAGATGTTAAAATTATGATTGATTAAGATTGTCAGATTCAAGCCTTTAATTGTTCAAAGAACGACTGTTTGAAAATCACGAGGTAAATTGAGAATAACGCGGTAACAAGTCCTTCAATGATAATAGAAACGAGTCTTAAGTCGATTGTCGATGTGGTCGTTTCAAGAAGAGAGAAAATAATCTTAATGACGATTATTGCTCCTATGAAAATGATGGTCACTAATAGTAAATATCCAAATACTGTCCACCACTTATTCTTGACTAAATCTTTGCTGCGTTTAAATGATTGCCAGATGCTTTGGTTTTCGCTTATTAATGCATTAATATTAAAGGACCAGTAAATTGAAAATATCAGGCCAGGAATAATGAACAAGATAAAGAGCGGTATGATGAAAATGAGTGTGAGAATCGAAAGTCCGATAGCTTTTGGAAGGATGTGTATTCCTCTTTTGATGACATTTCCAAATCCGTCATTTTTTACAATCAAAGTGAGAGCAAATACAGTAAAGAGAAGGCTGAGAAAAGAAAGTATAGACCCCATAAAGAGTCGTTGTTTAATGATTGCCAAAAGAACTGTGAGGCTTGTGATTTCTGGTAGTGGATTCCGGTACAGATAAAATTCGTTGAGCAATGCAGGGATAAAAATAAGAATCAGCCCGAGCATCAATAGAACACCTTTGTTTTTCTTCAAACTATTCCAAGCATTTGCCCAGAGATATTTGAATGAGATATCAGACATAGTATCAAGCTATTTTTATATATATTTATAAATTTTTTGCCTATGATTTATAGTTGCAACCTGTCCCCGTTCTTCAAAATATGCACCTGGCTTTCTTTGTAGCCCATCTCAATTGCTAGGTCTTTGAGTCCGGCAAGCATGGCAGGATTGCCGTGTGTGGGGATGATGTGTTCTGGTTTGAGCATGGAGATGAGTTCTCGGTGGTCTTCGCGGCTAGCGTGTCCTGATGCGTGGATGTCGCGAAAGATGCGCACTTTTTTAGAGCGTAGTGTTTCTTCGAGTTTTTCTCTGTTTTCCCTGTTTTCTTCTGTTGGTATGACATTGCAGGAGAAGATGACTTCGTCACCTTCGGTGAAGGGGAAGGCGTCATTTGCCATTTTAGAAAGCGTTGCCTTGGGTTCACCCTGGTGCCCGGTGACGATGAAGAGGTATTTTTCAGGGTGTTCGAGGTTCTTGAAGTATTTTCTCACCTGTGCTCCATACCTGACGCGCTCTATTTTGGTGAAATCAACTATGCCGCATGCCTCTGCTGCTGCAATATACTTGTAAAGGCTTCGTCCGACAAATACTGGTTTTCGCTTGAGTTTTATGGCAAGTTCCACAAGTGTCTTGATGCGTGCGATGTGACTGGAAAAAGTGGTTGCGACAAGTCGTTTCCCTTCTGTATCTGTGCCTAAGAGGACGTCTTTGAGCATCTCTCGTGCGATGCTTTCTGAGGGTGTTTTTTTATACGATAATGCGTAGAGAGAATCGATAATAAGGAGTTTTGGTGTGAGTTCTTTGAGTCGTGCATAGTTTGGTTTTGGCCCAAGGACTGGTGCTGAGTCGAACTTGAAGTCGTTTGCGTAGACAACATCTCCTTCAGGAGTGTGGACGACTATGATGACTGTATGAGGTGTGGAGTGGGTGACGTGGATGAATTCGATCTCGATGTGCTCTGATATGAAAAAGCGTGAGTTGGGTTTGTGCGCGATGAGTTCGTTTTCGAGTTTGATCTTCTCGTCTCGTGCAATGGTCTTGATCACTTCGATGGTGAATGGAGAGCCGTAGACTGGGCAGTTGAACCTGCTGGCGAGGAAGGGGACTGCTCCTGCATGGTCGAGGTGTGCGTGGCTGATGCAGATGCCCTTGATGTTCTTTCTGATATCACTGATCTTCGTAAGATCCGGCACTGCGTCTATGTCCATGAGTATTTTTGGAGAATAATCAACCACATCATCATTTTCAGTATATTTGATGTAATTGTCAAGGAGAAGGCCAAGGTCAAGCATCACTGCCTCGTCTCCTGTCTGTATGACGACGCAGTTCCTGCCGATCTCGCCATAGCCGCCTACGGGGATGATGTCCATGCTGTGGATTTGAAAAGCGCATGCTTTAAATAATTTGCCTTACCTTTGGCTATGCATGCTTGTCATCAAGAGTAAAAGCCATGAGGAGCTTATTGATATCACCCGTGAACTGGAAATTCTTGTAGAGAAGTCAGGAGTTGAGGAGGGCATTCTGCATGTCTTCCTGCCCCATGCGAGCGCAGCGCTCATCATGAATGAGAACCATGACCCGAACATCTGCATAGACTTCTTGAGAAAGCTCTCTGACCTTGTCCCGGATCACGATAATTACCTGCATGACAGAATCGACAATAATGCTGCAGCGCACATCAAGGCAAGCCTTTTGCGTCCTGATCTTGCTTTGCATATCACTGATGGAAAGCTTGTTCTTGGCACCTGGCAGGCAGTCATGCTCGCCGAGTTTGACGGTCCGAGAGAGAGAAAAATTCTCACAAAGATTCTTTAGAGTTCTCGTTTCTTTTCCCGCAGGTATTGTGCTGCAAGTTCTGGCGCTGTCGGATTTATTTCCATATGGGTTCCGTATTCGAATCCTGCCTGGATATTGAGTTTTGGGCGGATGTTGAATTTCCAGTGGAAGAGAAGTCCGTTTTTCTGGAAATGGTATTCGCCGTCATCACGCAGGTCTTCGTCCACGTTGAGATTGACTGGCGCATTATGCACCCACCAATTGTAGTTGGGAGTATCAAGAACGTGGGAAATTCTTCCCATGACGTCCTGGACAATTTCTGAGAAGCTGACGACTTCGTCGAGAGGGACTTCTTCAAAGTATTCTCGATGTGTGCGTGGGAGGATGGTGACGGTGAATGGGCTTTCTGACCAGAATGGAGCATATGCGACATAGTCCCCATTGACAGAAATGACACGCTCACCAGAGGCAATCTCCCGTTCTCCAATTGCGCAGTAGCCGCATTCGTCATCGTGCTCGTCTGCCCAGCGCTTGAGCCCGTAGAGCATTTTCTTGTTGTGATCAGTGTTAAAGGGCAGTGCTGCGAGTTGTGAGTGCGGATGGGAGAGGGATGCACCAGCGGCCTTTCCTGCATTCTTCCAGAGGGAGATGTATTTGATGAAAGGATCGTTTCTGAGGTCTGCTGCGCGTTCCTGGTATGCGCGAAACATCTTGACGATGAAATCAAGCGCAAGTTCGTGCACTTCTCCGGTGTGGGTGGGTGTTTCGACGATGACTTCGTGTGCTCCTCGGGCGCCCATGACGGTATACCCGTTGTTGCTTGTCCTGTTGAGGCTTTCTTCCAGGCTTAAGAAGCGGAACTTGTTCGGAAAGCCTCGTGTCACCCAGCCGCCATTGCCGTTTCCGTAGTAGAGAAGGGAGTTGAATGGCTTATCGTGCTTATCTGACTCAGGGGTCATGCCCTCGTTTCCAGGGCAGAATGGGCATTTGGGATCATAGAGGACTGGTTCTTTGTCTTCCCGTTGTTTCTTTTCGAACTGATCAGGCCGTTTTGACCTGTCTGTCGCGATGAACACCCACTCACCTGTGATTGGATTCTGCCTAAGATCACTGCCCATGTGTTCTGGAATGGTGCGGCGGGTGGTATTTAATCTTTTCGCTTGATTGCGAAGAATGGCCTTTTCTGTTCTTGCGAATGGAGGTGACCATCGAGGATTTTGATCATCTCAGGGCGTCCTTTGCCTTCTATCTTTTTGGAGAGGTGAAGGTCGATCGATCTGAGCCAGATGGAGAAGTCGCTTTTGGCTCCGGTGACGTGTTCGATGAATTCTGGTTCTGTCATCTCCTTGAGTGCTGAAGACAGTTCGAGTATGGTCCGAACGGTCTTGCCATGAGAGAGCGTAAGGCTTGCATCTGGGGGGTGGTAGTGGATGAATGCACGACTTATCATGCTCTTGTTTCTTGTGAAGTTCTTGGTGAGGATGACAAAGGCAAGGATGATTACGGAGTAGAGGAGGAGCAGGAAGAGCGGAAAGAATATTTCTTTGAATGTGATGTCGAACAGGAGGGATTTTTTGAGGAGTTCTGTCGCGATGACGTAAGGGTTGAATTGCACAATGCCTGAGAGAAAGCCGGATATGTCTTCGAGTGGGAAGATGAGGTTGGAAAGGAGGAGAAGGACTGTTCCGATGGACATGGAGACCATCATCACGCCTTCTTGTGTTGAGAAGAGGTTTCCGATGAGGATGCCGAGAAGCACGAAGAGGGTGATTGCGAGAAGCAGTGTGAAAAAGGTGATTGCGAAGTTGTGGAAGAGGGGGGACTTGAGGAAGATGAAGGCGAGTGCGATGATGAGTATCGCTTGCAGGAGGACGAGGAGGGTTGTGGTGAGGTAGTGGGCTGCGATGAATTTCTCTTCTTTTGTCGGCGTGGTAAAATTCCGAAAAGATGCTTTTGAGGTCTTTTCCATGATGATGAGGGTTCCTGCGAGGAAGAGGCCGATGAAGAGGACGACGAGCATGAGGAGGCCTGGAAAGAGGAAGAGGAGTTTTGATGCTTGTGATGCGACAGGCTTTATGGTGGTTGTCACGGGTGAGACGATGCTTTGGGCAGAGGTGACTTCGACTGAGCCTATCTTTGCGATGCTGTTGTCGAGCGAGGTCTTGAGGTTCGTGAGGTCTGTCTTAAGGGTGTCAATGTCGTTCTTGAGTTCATTGAGTTTGGTGACGAGTGTGGTTATCGTCGTTCTGGAATAGGCTATCTGTTCGTTTATTGTGGAAAGCTCTTTTTCTGTGTCTTCCAGCCTGTTTGTGAGTGTGTTGAGTTTTTGCGGGGTGAGGTTGTAGAGCGTGTTGAGCTCTTCCTTGAGGGCGGTGAGCTCTTGGGTGAAGTTGGAGATATCAAATGAGGTGTTTTGTTCAACCTCTGCAGCGAAAGTCTCTGCAAAGTCGACGATCATAAGTCCCTTGTCCTTGATCTCTTTTGCAGAGTATTGGATCTCTTGCCCTGTTGACTTGATCGCAGACAGGTCCAGGTGGGCATCGTCAAAGGCGATGGTGTTCATGGAGGAGATGATCTCGGCGTTTGCCTGGTAGAGGTCGTCTGTCTTCTTTTTCATGTTGACTATAGTGAGCAGGTCTGCAGTCATGGAGTCTTTTGTGGTGAAGAGTGTCTGGAGGAGGAGGTTTGTCATGCCGAGGGAGAGCTCTTCTGACTTGAGTTCCAGGTTTCTGGAGAGGGAACTCACGACCTGGTAGACGATGTTGATTCTTGAGTTGTCGATGTAGATGGTGATTTCGTTTGTCCTGCCGTTCTCGATTCTGAAGTGCTCTGGGAATATGATGCAGGTGTGGATAAGCCCTTCTTCAATCTTTTGGACGCAGGCGACTTCTGATGTGAGCTTTTGCACGTTGAAGTTGTCATTCTCGAGGTTCTCGATGAAGGTCTCAGTGAGTTTCGTGTATTCTGGCGCGTAGACTCCGGCATAGAATTCGCTTGATTTGGTGTTGTTGAATGCAAGGCCGACAAGGAGGATGATGAGAAGCGGGCCGATGATGGTCATGACTGCTGTCCCTTTGCTTCTGAAGAGCATTTTTATGTTCTTCTCGATTATCGCAAGAAGCTTCATCGTGCGCCTCCTTTGGCTTCTTCAAGGAGGGTGATGAAGACGTCTTCAAGTGAGGGCTTGATGATGCGCAAATCAATGATGTCCTCTTTTGCCTTTTCAAAGAGCGTGATGATGTCCTTGATTGCTTCTGGTGTTCTGGTGGTTGTGATGCGCAGGTGCGTTCCGACGATCTCAGAAGCGAGGTCTTTTGCGAGCTTTTCCTGTATTTTAGTGTACTCGCCAGGGTAGCTCTCGATGAGGATGACGTCTCCTTTGCTTCTTCTTCCTCGTATTTCTTCAGGCGATCCTGTGACGAGCAGTTTTCCCCTGGAGAGTATTGCTATCCGCATGCAGAGCCGTTCCATGTCGATTAAGCGGTGGCTGGAGATGATGACGGTTGTTCCGAGCGAGTTGATGGTCTTGATGATGTCGTGGATGTGTTCGCACAGGTATGGGTCAAGGTCTGCGGTGGGCTCGTCAAGGATGATTACGGGAGGGTTATGGATGAGTGCGCAGGCGATATCTAGGCGCCGTTCCATGCCTCCGGAGAGGTTTTCAGAGAGAACGTGCTCTGATCCGCGCAGGTCCATGAGGTCTATGAGTATCCGCGAGTTTTTCTGTATGGCTGCACTGGAGAGTCCATAGAGTGATCCGAAATAGGCAAGATTCTCCTTGACAGTGAGCTTATTGTAGTAGGATGGCTCTTGGCTTGCGAAGCCGAACATTTTTTTGGCGAGGGACTGTCTTGCATAGATGGACGTGTAGCGTGATTCCTTATGCCTGAAGAGGACATCTCCCCGTTCTGGCCTGTAATATCCGATGAGCGTGTTGAGAAGCGTCGTCTTTCCTGAGCCGGATGCGCCGATGACACCGAAGATTTCGCCGTTATGGATGTCGAGGCTGATGTTGTTCAGTACGATCTTTCTGCCGAAGAATTTGCTGACGTTTCTCAGCTTGAAGATAGGTTCAGACATCTCAGGAAGAAAGTGCTGCTTCACCTTTTTAAAGTCTTGTCTTAACTTGCAAGAAGTCGCACATTCCCCCTGGAGTCGCACATCACTCGGGGAGTTTGCGGATGTGCTTCTGCGATATGTAGAGAAAGTAAGCAAGGCCGCCGATGTAGAACATGGCCTGGATGAGGAGTTGTATGCAAAACATGATGCTCATATAGTAATTGCGATGGATGAAGAATCCTTTGATAAGGGAGAGGTGGTAGAAGAGGACTGTCTTGAAGAAGAGGAGGACATAATAGGAGAAGAAGAGGATGGCTGTGGCAAGTATCGCTGTCATGATGATCGTCTTCACTTTTATGTTTTTGGAAAGGGTGTACGTGAGGATACTGAGTGCTATTGCGGTGATGAGAACGAGGAGCGGGCTGATTGGCGAGCCTTGCAATGATTGGGGGATGATGTCGACACCAACTATCTCGTCTGACCTGACTTCTGTGATGAGGAAGCTTGGTTGGAGGAGGAGGGAAAAAAAAAAGAGTGTGAAGAGGGAGAGGTGAAGTGATGAGAATCGGATGCGCTTGCCAGTATAGTAGTAATACCAGAGGATTGCCGGGATGAGGAGGAGAAGAATAAGCCCGAGCATGTTGAAGACGTGGGAGATGATGCCAAAAAAGCCGAGGGCTGCGTCTGTTGACAGCAGAGTGTATAGTGTGGTTTTTCCGCCGAGAAGCGCGGACTCGTAGAGGCTTCCCTTGAGCGGGAAGAGGTAGGGGAGGATGAAGATGAGGGTGTCGGTGAGAAGATGCAGGACGAGCATGCCTGAAATGCCCAGAAAAAGGGTTTGCTTGTAGGTGAAGCGGGAGATGACCCGCTCGTAGAAGTCTTCGAGCGTTGCTGCGATTCTGTAGATGGCTGACGCGGGATGGAGGTGGTGATGGTGGCGCAAAACTGAGATGATGAAGATGAAGATGAGAAGCATCATGAGGGGGGCGTCAAGCGCGACTTCGAGCCATTCGAAGACGAGGTTGAAGATGATGATGTAAAAGGAGAAGAAGACAAGGATTGCGGTGAAGAACCGAAGAGCAGCATCCTTGAGGGTGCGAAGCGGGCGTCCTATCTCGTGGAAGATGGAGAAGATGCTGGGTGATTTCACGCGGACACAGAGGGAGGTGTATGCTGCGGAAAGGAGGAGCAAAAGCGATCCTGTGACAAAGGTGATCTTTGTGAGTTGGGAATCGTGGGTGACGATGAATTGTAATAGGTCTGTTAATGTCTGGCTTTGTGTTTCGGAAAGTGCGATGTGCGCCCAGCGGATGATGCTTTTGAAGACCAGGAGGAAATAGGCAAGGATAAGCAGGAGATCGAATGCTTTCTGCCGGGTGCCGAAGAAGAGTTTCGTCGTGCTGATCTTGTAGATGAGGTAGCCAAAGAAGCTGATGGCGATGATCTTGTCGAGATAGTCAAGGTAGTCGTGGAGGAGCCCGAAGAGTTCGAGCACGTTTAAGATGATGGCAAAGAGGAGGATTGCATCTTCTATGCCGAATGCGACTGCTGACGAGAGACGTCTCACCTCCATAATGTGTGCTTGCGACAAGGAATGTATTTAAATATTTCCAACAGCAACCTATTTAAATGCGAAAGTTTCTTATGTGATGGTATGAAAAAAAGAGGTCTCCTGCTAATATTCTGCATCGTGCTGCTTTTTGATTATGCTCATGCGGAAAGTCTGAATGTGACGACAGAAGGCTCGGGATTCATATATGTGCATACCCCTGACTCTGCTGATGTCGATACTGAATTCGTAGTGTCTGGCACGTATTATTTTCTTAACCAGCTCCTCGTCAATGCCTCGGTCGCTATTGTCCGGGAAGGCACGGTCTTTGGAGAGCAGACGTTTCCGCAGGCAGAGAGCGCAGAATTCTCTATTGTCTTGCACGAGATGTCTCCTGGCACCTACACGTATGATCTCCTCATCACGGAGACGAACCAGAACAATAATACATATAGTACCAGGGCTCCTTTTGTCGTGAGCATTGGCAGGGAAGTGCTTCAGCCAGGGAATGTGACGGTGAAGAAGGGCATTGTCAAGGGAGCGGAGGAGCAGGCATTTGACGACTTGTCTGCGTATGAGCAGTCTTCGCTGAAAGGCAATGTCTCCTATCGCGTGACAGAATCAGATGCGACAATGGTCGCGTGTGTTGTCCCTGACAACGTGGTCATCTTCACACCAGAGAAGGATTTTTCCGGTGAAGCACGCTGTGTCGTGAAGGCAACACAGGGCAACGTGTCAAAATATTTCATTTATGATCTGCTCGTCGGATCCTCCAGCCAGGTTTTGCAGTGGGAGGCAAAACCAATACTGCCTGAACTCGAAGACGCACCGCAGTCTTTCACGCCAGCAGTGCAGCCGACAGACAAGTCCTTTGCAATTCCTGATCTCTTCTCTATTGAGATAACGACCAATCCTGATCCTGCAATCGAGGGTGCCTCTGGGACGATTCGTATGAGGGCAAAGGTAGAAAGCCAAAGGATTGAGAAGATCGCGTACATGACGCTCATCGTTGGAGATGAGAATATCACCAAGGCAGATTGCCCGCCGGTAGAGTGCGTACTTGAGATCCCATATACGTTCAACAAGCAGGGGAAGGTTGATCTCTTTCCGTGGGTTGGGCTCGATACGCGAGGAAAGGAGAGCAAAAATCAAGCATTTGACAATGGCTGGACTATGTTCTGGGAGAATGAAGACCTGGTCATTTATAATCCTGGCACAATAGTCTATGTGCGCCCGAAGGTGGAGGATCTCGCGATTCCTCCCGTTGGCGTGATTACTGATCCGGACATTCCTGATGCGCGCCTTGCGGCATCAGTTATCTTACAGGAATACCAGCGAAAGAAGCGTATCCCATTGAATCTTGATGAAGAGTTGCAGAAGATCAAGGAGTTCGCAAAGCATGTCGAAGTGCGTAAGTTCACAGAGAAGGTTGTCCGGCTTGATGCGAATGGTGATAGGCAAACGCATACGGTCTTCCATATTGAGTTCATCCCAAAAGAGGAAACGTTTACTGATTTTCTCTTGGGAAAGAAACGCTATGTGAATATTCAGGTCTTTGAGCATATTGCAAAGGATGCGGCATTGGACTTGGGCCATGTGCGCTTCAATAACCCAAATTATGAGATCATTGTCGAGGATCCTTTGGTCGTGTGGCATTTTGATGAGTTGTCTGATGAGATCACGTATGAAGTGGATAAGGAGACGGAAAGCCTGGGAAATACTATTGTTTCAGGGGAAGTGAAGCGGGGCTTTCCGAATATCGTCTTTGCCATTTTCCTGCTTCCGATAGTCATCGTGATCATCGTGTATTTTGACAGGTTCAAGAAGCACCCTCTTGAGGAGATTGCTGGCTTGAGGGATCGTGCGCCAGACTATCGGGAGATCGAGGAGGACACGTATCACCCGCAGACTGCAGATGTTCCTGCTGATGAGAAGCCGCCAGAAACTGTGCAGAACATCAAGGATTTTGACAAGCTGATTGACGCTGTAGAGGCATACATCAAGCATCGCGTGCAGGAAGGCCATGCAAAGGCAGAGATCAGGCACGATCTTATCAATGCGAACTGGCCTGACGATGTGATTGACAGGCTGATTGACAAGCATTCGCGCTAGGGACTGCATGACCTTTTTTTCATTATCATCTCTCTGTTCTGGAACAGGGGGTGTTTTGGTTTTTCTTTTGACAAGCCAGACGTTGCCTGGCGTATGTTTTTGCCTTTGGCAAAAATCGTATAAATAGACAACCGTGCAATGCACGGATTGGTTGCCGCATTGCGGCAATGTCTCATGAAAAAGAAAGAAATCGAAAT